>NZ_JBAFWT010000002.1:0-349306 GCF_043195195.1 Roseixanthobacter psychrophilus | reverse complement strand
TTCGTCATGGGTGCCACGAGCCAGAAGCTTTATCGTGCCTTGTGCGAGCAACTCGGCCGGCCGGAATTGATCGACGATCCGCGCTTCAAGGATATTTCCTCCCGTCTTGCCAATCGTGAGGTGCTGATCGAGGAATTGGAGAAGGTCTTTGCGACCCGCACCTCGGAAGATTGGGTCGAGAGTCTCCTAGCGGCCGGCATTCCGGCCGGGCCCATGTATTCCTATCCCCAGGCGTTCGAGAGCGCCCATGGAAAACATCGCAACATGCGCATGGACGTGCCACACCCCATCGAGGGGACCGTGCCCAATATCGGCTTTGCGGTGAAGCTGCAGGGCACGCCGCAGGAAGTGCGGCTGCATCCCCCGCTGCTCGGCGAGCATACCGAGGCTATTCTCAGCGAATTGGGTGTGGTCGGAGCGGCCGTGGACGCCCTACGCAGCGGAGGAGCCTTCGAACCATGACCGAAACCCCGACCCTCGCCACCGCACCCGCAACCGATTCCGGCACGGTGCGCCTTGAAATCTCAGGGCCTGTTGCGCGCCTGACCTTCGATCGGCCGGCGGCGCGCAATGCGATGACCTGGCGCATGTACGAACAATTGGCTGAAGCGTGCGAACTGCTCACGGCCAAGGCCGATACGGTGCGCGTCGCGGTGCTGCGGGGCGCCGGTGGCAAGGCATTCGTGGCCGGCACCGACATTGAGCAGTTCCGCGCGTTCACCTCGGGAGAGGACGGGATTGCCTATGAAGCCAAAGTGGAAGGCTTCATCGGCGCTCTGGAACGCCTGCCGATGCCGAGCATCGCAGTTGTCGAAGGTTTTGCGGTCGGCGGAGGAATGGCGATCTCCAATGCCTGCGATTTCCGCGTGGCAACTCCCGGCGCACGTTTCGGCGTTCCTATTGCCCGCACGCTGGGGAACTGCCTTTCGGCAGCGAACCTGCGTCGGCTCACCCGGACGCTCGGCCTGCCGACCGTGAAGCGCATGTTGCTGCTCGCGGAACTGCTCCCCGCGGAAAGCCTGCCGGCGGGCTACGTCAGCGTCGTGGCGCCCGAGGCACTGGACACTCATTTGGATGACATGTGCGCGCGCATCGCTTCCCAGGCGCCCGTGACCATGCGGGTCACCAAGGAAGCCCTGCGCCGGCTCTGCGACGACCTCAACCCGGAGGACGGCGACCTGGTACGTACTGCCTATGGCAGCGGCGACTTCCACGAGGGCGTGGACGCCTTCACCTCCAAGCGTCCGCCTGTCTGGCGCGGGGCATAGCTTCCGCCGCGCCGCGCCAGGACCAGAACACGCCAGGGGGAGGCCAAAAGGCCCCCCCCGGTGCGCCGGTCAGCGCAGCACGTCGATCACCGTGGCCGGCACCGTGATGGGCATCATCTTGATGGCCTTGGCGTCCAGATCGGCTTTGTTGAGATCGAGAAACTGGGTTTGGCTATTCTCGAAGGTCCGAACATAATAGTGCTTGGTCTTGAGATCGGCGACTGCCGCCCATTCGGTAGTCTCGATGCCGGCAACGCCGCCGCCAGCTTGAGAATCCGCCTCCGTGCGCACGATCCCTGGAGCGATATCGAACGTGTTCAGCAGGTGGAAGGCAAGGTCCACCGCATCCTTGCTCTTGGCGAGCGGCGGCGCGGCGCGCGTATACTGAAACGCCCGGACGAAGCGCGAAGGGGAGGACACATCGCCCGGAAGGCCCAAGGCGCCGGTGCCAGTGCTTGGCGGAGTGAGGGTCAAGTCTCCGATCTTGATCGGCTTGGGATCGTAGGCCGACAGATTGAGATAATTGGCGAGATTCGCGATATGCCAGTCGAAATTCGGGGCATTGGTCAGCACGGTCGTCGGATTGTCGTGAATCTTCAATTCACCGCCGATGTATTCGACGACGACGCTCTTGCCCTTCGCGTCGTGAAGCGTCATATGCAGCGGGACCGCCATCTTGAAGGTCGTTTGAATGGAACGGTTGACCTTGATCTTGGGCAACCCGGCCTTGACCTCTTCCACACTTGCGAAATTGGTCAGCACATAGAGCAGCAATTCGTAGGAAGCGATCGAGGTCTTCGCTTCTCCCGGAGCGACCTCCTGATATTCGGCAACCCCGGGCAGATAAAGCAGGCCGCCGGCAAGGCCCGCCTCGTTCATGCCATCCACAAGGATCGAGAGGCCAAGACCGTTGAGGCCGACCGCTCCGAATTTCGTGGCCCAAGGCAGTCCAGAGTTGGGGGTGCCGTCCGGCCCAGTTCCCACCAGAGCCAGTTTGCGCGGCACGATCGTGAATTGAGACTGCATGGGAAGGCCGAATTCCATGGTCCGACCATAGACGAAGCCGCCGTCCAATGAGTGCAGCAAGAACGACGTGCAGGCATTGGCCTGCTGAAGCGGAAGCGCGACCGCCATCATCGTTGCGACAGCAATTGCTGTCGAGCGAGCAAAGCGAGAAAGCATTAAGAAGGCTCCCAGTTTTGCGATCGATGCGCCGCGTGCGGAGCATAGGGAGGCATAGCCACATTGCCCAGCTAAGAAAGTTTGCTGGAATGGTGCCACATGGATGAGATGGGGCCGGGGCGCAGAAACATTTCGGATTAACGCGATGCTGATTCTACTTCGGCTCCAGCCCGGTTCACATTTACGTTTGGGCAAGCGTAACTGACGTGATTTGTGGGAAAAAATATCGCCAAATGCGGGGCGAGAATAGAAGAGCCGGTAGCATAAAAGATACCTCTTCCTCTGCTCTTCCGCCGGCCGCACGCGGCGCGCTGCCCGCACCTTTTCGGCGAGCGCACAAGGTCCCAAATATCGATGAAATAAAGGGTTGCGGAAAAACGTTGGGTACACTCACGCCAAGTTAACCTGACGCAATGTGTCCGAAATTCGGCACCCGTCCTGCGTCTTCACGGTAGTGAAAACGCAGCTTCTCTTCATCGTCGCATGCAAAAATCGCGGGATACCATTTTAACGCGAAAATCGCCGAAGACTTGCGGTTGTCAATGAGATGAGGCAATAAAGCATCACTCAAGAATAAGGACGACTTCATTGACCGACGAATCCAACCCCGCCTTGAATGCAATATATGTGGAGCTCGCCGCAGAGATCGTAGCGGCCTACGTCAGCAATAATTCGGTGGCGGCCAGCGAGATCGCGAACCTGATCGAGACCGTCCACACCTCTATCGCAAACCTGACCCAGACCGCCAAGGAACCTGAGGTGGTCCCGCTGACTCCCGCCGTCAGCGTTCGTAAATCGGTGACGCCCGATTACATCATCTGCCTGGAAGACGGAAAGCAGTTCAAGTCGCTGAAGCGTCATCTGCGTACGCGATACGACCTGACACCCGAAGAGTACCGCGCCAAGTGGGGTCTGCCGAGCGATTATCCCATGGTCGCCCCCAACTATGCTGCCGCCCGTTCCGAATTGGCAAAGGCTTCCGGTCTCGGCCAGCTCCGCAAGACCGCAGCTGCGGCTCCCCCGGCCGCCAAGCCTGCCGCAAAGCGCCGCGTGGCTGCCAAGAAGAGCTGACATCAACTGAATACAACGACGGCGCGGGCCACTCGGCACCGCGCCGTCTTTTTTTGCCGGACCGCCGACGGTCTGAAGAGACATCTTCAATCGCAGAGTGCGTCTCACGCAATATTAGGTGAATTCCAAAATCATATGCGCGTGGCAGCATGCCCATGATTGCCGTGTCTTGTCGGGCAGATCAGGTGCGGCGCTATTATTTCGAAGCTACGGACAAACCAGATGTATCCGAAAGCGCTTCGATGAACCACAGAACTTCCCTGCGTTTGGGGCGCTCCGCTGGCTCACCCGCGCCTGCAATGGATCGGTGCGCTCCGGCGAGGGATCATCAATCGGATCGGGCTCGGGAAACGGATCTCGCCGCGGCTCGCGGCTCGGGTCGTCCTCCGGAATCGGAGGGAGGTCAGGCCCAGGATCGGGCACATCCTCGGGGTCACCAATCGGATCGGTAAAGGGCCCAGGCTGCCCAGGAGGCCGAACCGGGTCCGGGTTGCCGGGAAACGGCCCTGCGCCGAAGCGGATGCGGTGTAGGGGCAGATGGCGTTCCAGGAAAGACATCAGGTTCTTCTCCGTATGAAGAGAAGAAGGCCGGACATCGCGCGACGGTTCCCGCAAGCAGTCACGAAACCAGCATGGATAAGGGGCCGGAAAGAAAAGTGCCGGACCTCGTGAGAGGCCCGGCAAGTATCGCCGCAGAGCGGCGAACCTTCCAGAGGGGAACAGCTGCTGCACCGCACAGGATGCAAGCAGTGCAAGGAGAAATTGCTCCTTCCTTGGGCAGATTGCAATGCAAAATGATCGCATGTCAGGCATGTGCGTGACGCTGGGCTACCGCGCGCTCACACCGCAGGCAGCGGCGGCCTTTGTCATAATTCAGTAGCTCCACCGCTGCGCTTTGGAGATCAGGAAGTCCCGAAACACCTGAATACGCGCCACTGAGCGCATTTCCTGAGCGTAGGTGAAATAAGCCTCAAGCTGAGGCGTTTCGCGATCGGTGAACAATTGCACCAGCGAAGTGGAGTCGTCCGAAAGGTAGTCCGGCAAGGTTCCGATACCGACGCCGCGCTCCACTGCCCGCTTCAGGCCAAGGACACTGTTGACCTCAAATGCAGGCACACGCGGCTGCCCGCCCTCACGCCCCGCATGCTCCAGCCAGTTCAGGCCCTGGAAATAGCTCGGAATGGGGCCACCCAGCAGCAGGATGCGATGCTTATCCAATTCGTCAAGCGTTCGGGGATGGCCGTGACGCTTGAGATAGTCCGCCGAGGCATAGGCGTGGAAATGCACCGTGAACAGTTTGCGCTGCACCAGGTCCGGCTGCACCGGCTGGCGCATGCGGATCGCGACGTCGGCCTCGCGCATGGCGAGATCCAACTCTTCGTCAGTGAGGATGAGCTGGATGCGGATATCGGGATAGAGGTCCACGAACTCGCCCACCCGCGCGGTCAGCCAATGGGTGCCGAGCCCGACCGTCGTGGTGACGCGCAGGTCGCCATTGGGCTTCTCGCGGCTATCGGTCAGCTGGGCGCGCGCCGATTCCAGCTTGAGGAACACCTCATGCGCGGTGCGATAGAGCAGCTCGCCCTGCTCGGTCAGGATGAGACCGCGCGCATGGCGATGGAACAGGGGCACCTTCAGTTCCTGCTCCAGGGCCGACACTTGCCGACTCACGGCGGATTGGGACAGGCCGAGGGTCTCACCCGCATGGGTGAAGGATCCCGCCTCGGCTGCGACGTGGAAAACCTTAAGCTTGTCCCAGTCCATTCTTGCGCCCTTACGCTACTCTGCCGCCGCCGAGACCTCGTTGAGCGCGAGGAAGCGTTCTGCCTCCAAAGCCGCCATGCACCCCCGCCCGGCGGCCGTCACCGCCTGGCGATAAACATCGTCGGCCACATCGCCCGCGGCATAGACGCCGGGCACCGAGGTGGCGGTGGAATCGGGAGCGGTCCACACATAGCCGCTGTCCTTCAGTTTCACCTGCCCCTCGACGAGGCTGGTCGCCGGCGCATGGCCGATGGCGATGAACACGCCGTCGGTGCGCAATTCGGCGACCTTGCCGGTATGCACGTCGCGCAGCTTCACCGCCGTGACGCGGGAGGGATCCTCCTCCCCCACGATCTCTTCGAGGGCAGCGTTCCACACCACGTTCACCTTGGGATGGGCGAACAGGCGATCCTGGAGGATGCGTTCCGCCCGCAGCCGGTCGCGGCGATGCACCAACGTGACCTTGGAGGCGAAATTGGTGAGGAAGAGCGCCTCTTCCACGGCCGTATTGCCGCCGCCGACCACCACCACTTCCTTGCCGCGATAGAAGAAGCCGTCACAGGTCGCGCAGGCGGACACGCCGAGGCCGCGATAGGTCTCCTCCGAGGCGATACCGAGCCAGCGCGCCTGCGCGCCTGTGGCCAGGATCACTGTGTCCGCCACATAGGCCGCGCCCGACTCCGTGGTGAGGCGGAACGGGCGGTGCGACAGATCGAGGCTGGAGACGTGGTCGGAGACTATTCGCGTGCCCACGTGCTCGGCCTGGGCGCGCATCTGGTCCATGAGCCATGGACCCTGGATTACATCGGCGAAGCCGGGGTAATTCTCGACGTCCGTGGTGATTGTGAGCTGACCGCCGGGCTGGATGCCCTCTATCAGGACCGGCTCCAGCATCGCGCGGGCGGCATAGATAGCAGCAGTATATCCCGCCGGTCCGGAACCGATGATGACGACCTTGACGTGCGTGGCGGATGCGTGATGGGCAGGCATGACAACCTCGAACCGGGAGCAATCCCTCCGCTTGCGAAGGGTGCAAGGGCCAGGACTGCCGCTTCTGGCGCCTTTCGGGCGCGAGCTATGCGTGAATGTAGGGTCAGCAGCGCAGTCCCACAAGGCGTCGCCTGCACCTGAATAGGGTTCAGGGGCGCTGTCCCCAGGCGACTTGCGAAATATTATTTCGTTGCACGCAACCGCCGCTTCACTAAGGTGCGGCGCAAACGCCCTGAAGGAGTGACCCTTGACCTCACATCTCGACGCCGTGGACTGGAAGATCCTGGCCGAGCTGCAACGGGACGGGCGAATGACAAATGTGGAGCTCTCCCGTCGCGTCGGGATTTCGGCCCCGCCCTGCCTGCGTCGCGTGCGTGGTCTTGAGGAAGAGGGAATCATCCAGGGCTATCGCGCCCTACTGGATGAGAAGCGCCTGGGCTACGATCTGATGGGCTTCGCCATGGTGCATCTCATCAGCCAGGCGGAAGTGGACCTTTCCGCCTTCCAGGAGCGCATCGCCCAATGGCCGCTGGTGCGCGGCGCCTGGATGCTCTCCGGTGACGTCGACTTCCTCATGCTCTGCGTGGCACCGGACTTGCGCACGTTCCAGAATTTCGTGCTGGAGATGACCGCGGCGCCGAACGTGCGAAACGTGAAGACAGCGCTCACGCTGAAGCAAGCGAAGAATGCGCCCATCGTGCCGCTCGAAACCATAGAGATGCCGGAGTGAGCAAGCCGCGCGTAAGTTATTGAGGTTAGGTAACCGCCCGGCTTTCCCTGATGCGTCTGGGGTGCGTTGATCTTCGCCGCGAGATCTCTCCTCCCGTTCCCTCTCCCGCGTGCGGGGGAGGGTGAGGGAAGGGAAATTCGCGACCTTAAGGAAATCGCGGCGGCGATGGCCAGCCGGTTCAGATCCAGCGCACCGAGACAATCTCAAACGATCGTGCGCCCTTCGGCGTCACCACCTCGACCGAAGCGCCCTTCTGCTTGCCGATCAGAGCCCGTGCAACGGGAGAGGAGATCGAGATTCGCCCGGCCTTGGCGTCGGCTTCGTTGTCGCCAACGATCTGCCACACCTTCTCTTCTTCTGTGTCCTCATCAACGAGGGTCACAGTCGCCCCGAACTTGACCGTATCGCCGGAGAGTTTCGACACGTCGATGATGTCCGCGCGGGAGATCTTGTCCTCCAGATCGGCGATCCGCCCCTCGTTCAGGGATTGCTGCTCCTTCGCGGCGTGATATTCGGCGTTTTCCGAAAGGTCGCCATGGGCGCGCGCTTCGGAGATCGCAGCGATGATCCTTGGACGCTCCACCTGCTGACGGTTGCGCAATTCAACTTCCATGGCCGAGAAACCGGCCTGGGTCATGGGAATCTTATCCATGGGTCCTTCGTAGAACCTCCTAGAAACGGAGCGACTCAGAGATCGCCCGCCGGTGGGGGATCCCCCATCCGGCGCTGAATATAATACCGCAATCGCGCGACGATCACCGTCTCGGTTTACGGCGCGCCTTCAAGCAGTCGCGCCCTTCTCGCGCGCAAGTCCGTACTCGCGCACTTGAAGGGGCTGAGCCCTCAGGTTACGGACGCCTTGTCCGTCGCCTTAGATGCACCGACGCCGAAATAGCTTTGCAACGCGCGCACCTGGAGGTCGCCGCCGACATAGGCCTTGACCCCCTGCGCCGCAGCAACGGCTCCAGACAGCGTGGTGTAATATGGCACTTTGTGCAAGAGGGCCGCCCGGCGCAACGAGCGGCTGTCCGCCAGCGCCTGCGCACCCTCCGTTGTATTGAACACCAATTGCACCTCGCCGTTCTTGATCGCATCGACGATGTGCGGGCGCCCTTCGAGCACCTTGTTGATCTTGCCCGCGGCGATTCCCTGCTCTTCCAGGTAGCGCTGCGTTCCCGAGGTTGCGATCACCCGGAAGCCAAGCTCCTGCAGCAAACGCACGGTGGGGAGAATGCGTTCCTTGTCGCTCTCCTTCACCGAGACGAACACCGTGCCGGCCTTCGGCACCTTGGTGCCGCCGCCGATCTGGCTCTTGGCGAAGGCCACGCCGTAATCGGTGTCGAGGCCCATCACCTCGCCGGTGGAGCGCATCTCCGGGCCAAGCACCGTGTCGACGCCGGGGAAGCGCGCAAACGGGAACACAGCTTCTTTAACCGCGATATGGTTCATGTTCTGCTTGACGAGATCGAAGCTCGAAAGCTTCTCCCCGGCCATCACCCGAGCCGCGATCTTGGCGATGGGAACGCCCACCACCTTCGCAACGAACGGCACCGTGCGCGAGGCACGCGGATTGACTTCCAGCACATAAATGTCGTCGCCCTTCAGGGCGTACTGCACATTCATGAGCCCGACCACGCCCAGCGCCAAAGCGAGCGCCGAGGTCTCCTGCTCAAGCCGCTTAATCATCTCTGCCGAGAGTGAATGGGGCGGGAGCGAGCAGGCGCTGTCGCCGGAATGAATGCCGGCTTCCTCGATATGCTCCATGATGCCGGCAACGAACACGTCCTTGCCGTCGCACAGCGCATCAACGTCCACCTCGATGGCGTCCGAGAGATAGCGGTCGAACAGCAGCGGGTTCTTGCCCAGTACCGTATTGATCTGGCCCGTCTTGTCGTTGGGATACCGCGCCTTCACATCCTGCGGCACCAGGCCGGGAAGTGTCTCCAGCAGATAGTCGCCGAGCTGGCCTTCCTCGCGGATGATCTGCATCGCCCGCCCGCCCAGCACATAGGAGGGCCGCACAACCAGGGGGAAGCCGAGCTGCGCCGCCACGATGCGGGCCTGCTCCACCGAATAGGCGATGCCGTTGTCCGGCTGGCGCAGCTTGAGCTGGTTCAGCAGGCGCTTGAAGCGGTCGCGGTCCTCGGCAAGGTCGATGGCGTCGGGCGAAGTGCCGAGGATCGGCACGTTCGCCTGCTCCAGCGCATGGGCGAGCTTCAGCGGCGTCTGGCCGCCGAACTGCACGATCACACCCACCAGCGTCCCCGAAGCGCGCTCACGGTCGATCAGTTCCAGCACGTCCTCGGCCGTCAGGGGCTCGAAATAGAGCCGGTCCGAAGTGTCGTAATCGGTGGAGACGGTCTCGGGATTGCAGTTGACCATGATCGCTTCATAGCCAGCTTCCTTCAGGGCGAAGGCGGCATGGCAGCAGCAATAGTCGAACTCGATTCCCTGCCCGATGCGGTTTGGGCCTCCGCCCAGGATCACCACTTTTTTGGCGTTGGACGGCCGCGCCTCGTCGGCTGGCGCCACGCCGAAGGGGCGCTCGTAGGAGGAATACATATAAGCGGTGGGCGAGGCGAACTCGGCAGCGCACGTGTCGATGCGCTTGTAGACCGGGCGCACGTCCAACGCGTGCCGGCGCGCCCGCACCTCGTCCTCACCAAGGCCGGTAAGGCCGGCAAGGCGCGCGTCGGAGAAGCCCATGCTCTTCAGGCCACGTAATGCGCCGGAGGTGGTGGGCAGGCCGAACTTCCGCACCTTGTTCTCTGCCTCCACGATGCCGCGGATCTCGGCCAGGAACCAGGGGTCGATCTTGCAGGCGGAATGGATCTGCTCGTCGCTCATGCCGAGCCGCATGGCCTGCGCCACATAGAGCAGGCGCTCGGGCGTGGGCGTGCCGAGCGCCGCCCGCACGGCATTCTTATCGTCACCATGACCAAGCCCGCCGATCTCGATCTCGTCGAGGCCAGTGAGGCCGGTTTCCAGCGAACGCAGCGCCTTCTGCAGGCTCTCCTGGAACGTGCGGCCGATCGCCATGGCCTCGCCCACCGACTTCATCGAGGTGGTGAGCGTGGTATCGGCGCCGGGGAACTTCTCGAAGGCGAAACGCGGTATCTTGGTGACGATATAGTCGATGGTCGGCTCGAACGCGGCCGGCGTGGCGCCGCCCGTGATGTCGTTCTCAATCTCATCCAAGGTGTAGCCAACGGCGAGGCGCGCGGCGACCTTGGCAATGGGGAAGCCAGTGGCCTTGGAGGCCAGCGCCGAGGAACGCGACACGCGCGGGTTCATCTCGATGACGATCATGCGGCCGCTCTCCGGGTCGATCGCGAACTGAACGTTCGAGCCGCCGGTTTCCACACCAATTTCGCGCAGCACCGCAAGCGATGCATCGCGCATGATCTGGTATTCCTTGTCGGTCAGCGTCAGAGCTGGTGCCACCGTGATGGAATCACCGGTGTGCACGCCCATCGGGTCGATGTTCTCGATGGAGCAGATGATGATGCAATTGTCCGCCTTGTCGCGGACAACCTCCATCTCATACTCCTTCCAGCCGAGCACGCTCTCCTCGATCAGGACTTCGCTGGTGGGCGAAGCATCGATGCCGCGCTCGACAATCTCAATGAACTCGGCCTTGTTGTAAGCGATGCCGCCACCGGTTCCGCCCATGGTGAAGGACGGCCGGATGATCGCCGGCAGGCCAACGATATCGAGCGCGTCCAGCGCCTGGGCCAGCGTCTTGATCTGGCGCGAGGTGGGCGTGTCGAGGCCGATCTTGGTCATGGCCTCGCGGAACAGCTCGCGGTCCTCGGCCTTGTCGATGGCTTCGGCGGTGGCGCCGATCATTTCGACATCGAACTGTTCGAGCGTACCCATGCGCTTGAGCGACAGGGCGCAATTCAGCGCCGTCTGACCGCCCATTGTGGGCAGGAGTGCGAATCCGCCGGGGCGGACATAGCGCTCCTTCTCGATGATCTTGGCGACGATCTCCGGCGTAATCGGCTCGATATAGGTTGCGTCCGCCATGTCCGGGTCGGTCATGATGGTCGCCGGATTGGAGTTCACCAGGACGACCCGGTAGCCCTCTTCCTTCAGCGCCTTACAGGCCTGGGTGCCGGAATAATCGAACTCACAGGCCTGTCCGATGACGATAGGGCCGGCGCCGATGATGAGGATGGTTTCGAGGTCAGTGCGTTTCGGCATGTCTCGCGGGCGCTCAGCGGGCGCAAAAAAAGGGCCGCGGGAAGCGCGCCCCTGATGAATGGAAACCGTACGAGTGACGGTCGACGCTGCCCCGGGCGTTGAATTATCTCTTCCCGACGCGCTATTGGGCTTCCTTAGACCATATTTGGACGCGACGGAAGACGCCTCCATGGCCCTATGTTCGGAGTCCACCCTCCCGTGCCCCCCGCCCTCCGCCAGATCCTATCGCAGCACCGCCCGCTGTTGATCCAGCTAGCGACCTTCTTGGGTGTCGGATTCACCGCCCTGTTCTTCCATTTCCTCGTCCTCGGCGCGCTGGTGGAATGGGATTTGATCGGCCCGGTTTCCGCTTCCCTGGTGGGATTCGTGGTGGGAAGCTGCGTGACCTACACGCTCAACAGCCGTTTCACTTTCAAGTCCACACGCTCGCACGCCGGCGCCATACCGCGTTATTTCGCAGTGGCTGGGGTCGCCTTCGTGCTGAACGGAGTGCTGATGGACGTGTTCGTCCATCGGCTCGGCGTATTCTATCTGCTGGCCCAGTTCCTCACCAGCGCGCTGGTTCTGTGCTGGACCTTCAGCGGTTACCGGGTGTGGGCCTTCGCGGAAAAGCGACCACAGCGTCAGGACGCCGGTTGAATTGCGCGACGGCGCCTCGACAGTGGGCGCGCGCTTAGCGGATTGCGACGAAAGCCATGCGGGCCTGATTGTGCCCCACATTGGGGCGATGCCGGGTGGCGGAGAAACCGGCCGCCTTCAGCAGGTCCAGTACATCGGCTTCATCATAAGTGCTGAGCCCCAGGTCGGCCCGCAGCTTGCGGTAAGGCGAGACCGCCGTGCGCGCCAATCCCAGGATGGCGGCAAAGAAGAAGCCTTCACGTGCCGCGAATCCCAGCAGCGCGGTCGCATCGCGCGCCGCGCCGACGCCGGGAGGGATGACATCTGCAAGGAGCAGCCGCCCCCCTGGCGCGAGCAACCGGTGGAACAGCCCGAGTAGCCCCTCCAATTGCGCGCGAGAGAGATATTGCGCCAACGAATTGACGATCACGAGATCAAAGCTGCCGTCTGCAAGCGCCTCCACCTCCTCGACAGAACGCACCGCGATTGTCGCCTGGCCGGAAAAGCGACCCTTTAGCTTCTCGCGGACGCGAGGTGCAGCATCGCTCAGCGTGAGATGCGCGCATCGGCCCGCGAGCGCCAGGGCCGCCAGCGCTTCCCCGCACCCATAATCCAGCACGCGCGCCGCGGGGCTTGGGACGAAGCTCGCGAGATCGCTCGCAAGTCGCTCATAATGCACCTGTTTGTGGCGGTCGTTCACATAAATGGCGTTCGCACCATCCCAGAATGAAACCCAGTCCATCCGCAGTTTCCTCAGCCGCCCCGCCTGCATGCGCAGCGCATGCGCTCATCCGCCGAAACCATGCTGCCCTGCCAAAAGGGCAATTGCACGGCTCGCGTCACGTCATCGTGAAATCTGCATTCATTATGCACGAAAAGGCACCATCTGCCTGAATCCGAGGCATTCCACCTATCTGCCTATTTATGGGACGTCGGCCGCACTCGCCAAATCCCTTGCACTGCAACATTTCCGGGATTTGGCACAGCGGTTGCCTATGGACTGGCGGCAGACAGGAGACGCCATGTCATCACCTAAAGTGCAACTGCGCCTCAACGGCATCCGCAAGAGCTTTCCCGGAAAGCAGGGTCCCACCCAGGTGCTCGACGGCCTGACCTTCGACATCCACGAACGCGATTTTGTCAGCATCATCGGTCCCAGCGGCTGCGGCAAGACGACGGTGTTCAACATCATCGCCGGCCTCGTCGACCCCGACGAAGGCATGCTCATGTATCGCGGCCAGGAGGTGGACAGCCTGCGCGGCAAGGTTGGGTACATGATGCAGAAGGATCTGCTCTTCCCCTGGCGCACGGTGCTGGACAACGTCCTGCTCGGGCTGGAGACGAAGGGCGTCGATCCGCGCCAGGCCATGGACACGGCCCGCGAATATCTGTCCACGTTCGGCCTGTCGGGCTTCGAGAACGCCTATCCCAAGATGCTCTCGGGCGGCATGCGCCAACGCGTGGCGCTGATCCGCACCTTGGTCCTCGATCCTGACATCCTCCTGCTGGACGAGCCGTTCTCCGCGCTCGACTACCAGACTCGCCTCTATCTGGAGGGCATCCTGATGGAAGCGGTGGAGACCTTCCACAAGACCGTGATTCTCGTCACCCACGACATCGACGAGGCGGTCGCGCTCTCCAAGCGCGTGGTCGTGCTCAGCCAGCGCCCGGCCCGGGTGAAGGCGGTTCACGATATCGCGCTCAACGAACATTCCCCCATCGCCGCCCGCAGCGACCCTCGCTTCTCCAGCTATTTCAACACGCTGTGCGCGGAACTCGACATTCAGACCAGGGCGAGCGCATGACTGAGATGGCTCAACTCGCAAAAACCAGCGTCCGCAGGCACCTGCGTGCCAACAGGCGTCGCAATGTTTTCGATTCCACGGTCGGTCGCGGCGTGCTGCAAATCCTGGCCGTTGTAGCCTTCTTCCTGCTCTGGGAAGTGGCGGTGCGGATGGAATGGCTCAATGCCTTCCTCGTCGGACAGCCGAGCGGCGTCCTGCACGTGCTGGTCTCGATGGTCGCCGACGGCTCGCTGTTCGTCGATACCGGCTACACGGTGTTCGAGGCGATCCTCGGCTTTGCCTTCGGCACCGTGATCGGCTCGGTGATCGGGCTGACGCTCTGGTATTCGGCCTTCGTCGCCCGTTTGGTGGAGCCGTTCATCGCCGCCATCAATTCGGTGCCGAAGATCGCGCTGGCGCCGATCATCATCCTGTGGTTCGGCACCGGGCTGACCTCCAAGGTGGCGCTCGCCATCTCGCTCACCTCCATCGTCGCCCTCATCACCGCCTATCAGGCGGCGAAGGACGCGGACAAGGATCTACAGGCGCTGCTGTTCTCCATGGGCGCCAGCAAGCACCAGATCTTCAAGCGGGTGATCACGCCGTCCACGTTGCCGGCGATCATCGCCACCTTCCGCATCAATATCGGCTTCGCGCTGGTCGGTGCCGTGGTGGGCGAATTCATCTCCTCCCAGCATGGCCTCGGCCATGTGATCTACGTCGCCTCAAGCCTGTACGACCTCAATACGGTCTGGGCCGGCCTGTTCACGCTGATGCTGGTCGGATTTCTCTTCTACCAGATGGTCGAAGTCACCGAACAGCGCCTGCTTCCCTGGAAGCAGCAGATGGGCGGCACCCAGATCAACGTTTGACCTCTTGTTTTCCGGAGACATGTCCACATGACTTTCTTGCCGAAACTGGGCGCCTTTTCCCTTGCCCTGGCGCTTTCCTCCGCCACGCTCGCTCCGGCCTCTGCGGTCGAGATGAAGAAGGCCACCATTTCACAGGCCTTCCAGTCCATGCTCTATCTGCCGCTCTACGTGGCCATGGATGAGGGCTTCTTTGAAAAGCAGGGCCTTGATCTCTCCAAGGAAAGCGCCGGCTCGGGCTCGGTTGCCCTCTCGGCCGTGATCTCGAAGAGCGCGCAATTCTCCCTGCACGGCCCGGAATGGACGGCGATCGCCGCCTCCAAGGGCGCGCCGGTGAACACCATCGCCAATGTGGTGAACGGTGCCGCGGTGTGGATCGCCGCGACGCCCGACTTCAAGTTCGACAGCGTCAAGGACCTGAAGGGCCAGAAGATCGTCACCGGCCTGATGCCCACCACCAGCACCTCGCTGTTCATCAAGCTGCTGAAGGAAAACGGCATGGATGCCAACAAGGACGTGGAGATGATCCAGGTTCCTCTCGGCACCGAACCGGGCCCCTTCGTCGCCGGTCAGGCCAAGGTCGCCGTCATGTATGAACCCGGCCTCGACCAGGTGGTGGCCAAGGGCATGAAGGTCGTGCTCGGCTTTCCCAAGCTGTACGGCCCCTATGCCTTCTCCACCATCACCGCCCGCACCGATGTCGATCCCGATCTCGCCCAGCGCCTGACCAATGGCCTGGAGATGGCGGTTCGCTTCATGCACAAAAACGAGGCACGCACCATCGAGATCGCGCAAAAGGAATTCCCGAAGCTCGATCCCGATGTGGTCGCCGCCGCCACCAAGCGCATGCTGGCCGACAACGTCTATCCCACCAGCGTCGACATCACCCCGACCGCGCTGACCCTCGCGCTCGACACCCAGATCGCGCTCGGCAATCTCTCCGGCCAGCCGGATTACAAGACCTTCGTGCCGCGCACCTATATCGACAAGGCCATGGCCATGCCCACCAACTGACGCGCTGACTTTCGTGCGTCAGGGGGCTTCGGCGGGGTTCTCACCCTTCGCCGCCGAAGCCCCGCTTTCACGGACCTCAGACCCGGATCGGGCGAAGCTCGGCCATGGCGCCGCGGCACCGGCGCGCTCTTCCGAAGGAAGGCAAGCCACCCGCGCCGCGCATGGCGCGGCCCCGCCCGCCCGGACGATGCGTCCCGCCTGCTTCCCTCCCGTTCCGGACCTTCCCATGACTGCCCTCAAGACCAGCGCCGGCGTGCTCGACATCGTGCGCGCCCTGGCCGCAGGCGAAGCTTTGCCCCAGGATCTGATCGCCGCCAGCCACGCGCGCGCCGTGGCCCTGGAAGGCGAGCTTCGTGCCTTCGCCCATCTCCCCGCCGAGGCGCCCGCCGTGACCTCCGGCGCCGGCCCCCTCACCGGCGTCGCGGTCGGCGTGAAGGATCTCATCGCCACCGCCGACATGCCCACCACCTTTGGCTCGGCCATCTATGTGGACCATCAGCCGGCGGAAGACGCCTATGTGGTCGGCCGCCTGAAGGATCTCGGCGCGACGATCCTCGGCAAGACCATCACCACCGAATTCGCCTGGCGCGAGCCCGGCCCCACCCGCAATCCCTGGAATCTCGGCCACACGCCGGGCGGCTCCTCCTCGGGCTCGGCGGCTTCCCTCGCCAGCGGCTCGGTCCAGGTGGCGCTGGGCACCCAGACCCTCGGCTCGGTCCTGCGCCCCGCCGCCTATTGCGGCGTGGTCGGGCTGAAGCCGAGCTATGGCACCATCGCCCTGAAGGGCGTGCACGATCTCTCCCAATCGCTGGACCATCTCGGCCTGTTCACCCGCAGCGTGGACGATGTCGCCTTCGTCCTTTCGCTGCTGGCGGGCGGGCCCGGCGCCGCGCGGCGCACGATTTTCCCGTTCGGCGTCGCCGGCGTCGCGCCTTTCCCGGCGCCGCGCATCGCCTGGCTGCGCCCGGCCGGTGCGCCGGCCCTGGAGGACAGCCAGGTCGCGCTGATGGAAATGGCGGCGGCACGGTTCGCCGGTTCGGGCGCGACGGTGCAGGCGGTGACGCTGCCGGAGGCGTTCGCCCAATTGCCGGCGATTTCCGCGACCCTGTGCGGCGCCGAGGGCGCGGCCAATTTCGCCGATCTGGTGGCCCGTTTCCCGGACAAGACCTCGGCCCGCCTGCAAGCGCTGGTGGAGCGGGGCGCGGCGATCGCGGCCACCGATTATCTCGCCGCCCGCGCGGCGCAGACGGCGCTGCGGGCGGAGTTCACGCGCGTGCTCGCAGGCTTCGATGTGCTGCTGACCGCGCCGGCGACGGGAGAAGCTCCCGAGGGTCTTGGCGAAACCGGCGATCCCGGCCTGTGCGTGCCGTGGACCACGCTCGGCGTGCCGGCCATCGCTTTGCCGGCTGGCACCGGTCCGCGCGGCCTTCCGCTGGGGATCCAGCTGGTGGCGCCGTTCGGCGAGGATATGAAGCTGCTGCGGGTGGCGAAGTGGTGCGAAGGCGCGCTCGCCTATCCACCCCGGATCGCTCCAGGGACATAGAATCCTCGCCCAAGCACGCCAGTTCGCCCGGAAAAGGCGATCATGCTCCACATGAGGGCGTTCGTTCGTGAAACGATGAACCGCTCTGAACCCGAGGGGAACGCAGGGGCTTCCCGGACGGACGCGGCTGACGGCGGATTGAGATCCGCCGCCAGCCGCGCATTTTGGGAGAGGATAAGGCCTTACTGACCGGCGGCGAAGGCGATGCCTTCCTCGACTTGGTTGATCGCCCGATCCACCAGGTCAATGGCCCGGTCGCGGTGGCCGCCCTTATTGGGCTCCGCCTGGATCAGATTGGCCCGTGCCGCACGGAGCGAGGCGAGAGCTGCGTCCATGAACGGCTGGTTCGCCCGCGCCGACGACAGCAGCGCATTGGCGCCGACCGTGCAGGCGATGCCCAGCACGAAGACGAAGGCGAGAGAGCGGCGGGAAGACGTCCGCTCGGGTGTCCTGGTTTCAGACATGACACGCTCCGCAATTGCTCCCCGACCCATCGACGGGGCAACGGTGGAGTTCTACCAGCGATAATTGACCCAGAACAGGCCGACCGTGGGCTTCAGCGCACGGATATTTGGGTCGGAGGAGAGATAGGTCTTCGGTCCAGAGACCTTCGCCTGCGCCGCGTCCGAAGCGGCGGCGGAAAGTGCGAACTGAACGCCGAGACGGCACGGGCCGGGCATGTTCGCGAGCGCGCCCTTCTGCCAGTCCACCACCACGCCGCTACCATTGCCGCCGAAGCCCTGGATGCGGAACGCGCGCCCGTTGGCCCGTTCCACGTCCGCGAGCGAAGAGCCGATGCGAACCCCGGCGACGCTCCAGGCGCTTTCCTCAGTGAAGGCGACGCGGGTCGGCACGGTATATCCAAGACCGTCGGCCCAGGCTACGTCCAGCCGCAGCTTGGAATTGCCCGCCAGCAACACGGAGCCGGGCCCGGTTGAGCCGTCCGGCTCCTGAACATCGGCGCGGCTGATGGCCTGCGCGCCGAAATCAGCGATCAGATTGACTTCCGAGGTGGTTGGCGCCCATGGCCCGGTGCACTGAAATACGCGCGGCGCTGCGGTGGGTGCAGGAATACCAACCACCGTCTCAGATACGCTGTCGAACGGACCGGTCTCGACGACGGTGCCCGTGCCCCAACTCGGCCCCGGAGCCTGACACCCGGCGGCCATACCCGCCAGCACCAGCCCCATCATGCCAAAGATGGGCCGACTGAGCCCTTCGCAACGCGCCGCCATCCCCGAGCCTCCCGTGTAAAAGCCTTTCATATCCGAGAGTTCGCGCAGCGACCAGGGCTGGGCTGTCATATGGTGTTCATCGCCGTTGCGCATCAGTGCGAGAACTGCGGGGGAATGACGATGAACGACATGCAGGTGCCTATGCCATCGCCAGCGACGATGGAGGCGCGCTCCGTTCAGGAATATATCGACGAGCGCCCCCTTTGGCGCGACGGGACGGAAGTATCCGTCACGCCCATGACCGCCATGCAATGGCGCATCTGGGGACTCGCGGCAGCGGGAAAGTTCTTCGAGGGGCTGGTCGTGTTCATGACTGGCGTGGCCATGCCGCTGATGGCGGTCGAATATTCCATGGGTGCGTTCGAGCATGGCCTCGTGGGTGCGGCGAGCCTGTTCGGAATATTGATCGGTGCGCTGTTCCTCGGCGGTCTTGCCGATCAGTTCGGCCGCAAACTCATGTTCATCGCCGAAATGGCGCTGTTCATCCTGTTTCTGATCCTCTTGTCTGTGGCGCCGACCTTCTATTGGATGGTGTTCTTTCTGTTCGGCGTTGGCGTGGCGTTGGGCTGCGATTATCCCACCGCCCACCTCGTGATTTCCGAAAGCATCCCCACCAGCGCCCGCGGCCGACTGGTGCTCAGCGCGTTCGGCTTCCAGGCGGTGGGCGCGCTGGTTGGCACTGGGGTGGGCTATCTCATCCTGACCTTCGCGCCGGACCTCAACGCCTGGCGACTGATGTATGCGAGCGCCATCATCCCGGCAGTCGTGGTGCTGGTTGGCCGTTTCTACGTGACCGAGAGCGGACACTGGCTGGTGGCCCACGGCCGCCTGCCGGAGGCCGAGCGCGAAGTGCACAAGCTGCTCAAGCGCAGGCCCGACTATCCCAAGCAGATCAAGCTGAAGCCGCGCCACGCCCACGCGCATGCGCACCATGAGCGGACCATTTGGTCATTGTTCAAGGCGAGGAACCTGCGCGCGACGATCCTCGCCTCGGTGCCCTGGTTCCTGCAGGATCTCGGCACCTACGGCATCGGCATCTTCACCCCCACCATTCTCGCTGCCGCCATCGGCTCGCACACCAGTGTGCACCACGACCTGACCGACATCATCGCCAGCGACATGCTGGCGGCGGAAGGCGCGGCCTTCATCGACCTGCTGCTGATCGTCGGCATCTGCGCCGCCGTCATGCTGGCGGACAAGGTCGGGCGCATCCCGCTCCAGGTGTTCGGCTTCATCGGCTGCGCGGCCGGGCTGCTGATTGCCTCGTTCTCAGTCGACTACACCGGCGGAGCGCAGATCTTCCTCATCTACACCGGGTTCATGCTGTTCAATTTCATGACCAACATGGGGCCGAACGCGCAGACCTATCTGCTGGCCGGGGAGGTCTTCCCGACCCACATTCGGGGCCGTGGCGCCGGCTTTGCCGCCGCCTTCGCAAAGATCGGCGCGGTCTTGACCGCCTTCCTGTTCCCGATCCTGCTGCTGGATCTCGGCACCAAGCCGCTGCTCTACATCCTGGTGGGCACATCGCTCGTCGGCGCCTGGGTCACCTGGCACTTCCGCATCGAAACCACCGGTGTTCGGCTCGAAGATATTGGGATTTAGCAAGGGCGAGGCCCGCGCGCGACGTGCGGGCCTCGCGATGCCGGGCGCTGGGGGTCAGCCGAAGCGATCGCTGACGACCTGCCAGTTCACGCGGTCCTTAAGGACCGCCGCGACGTGGGCGGTGCGCCGGTTTTCATAGTCGAGATAATAGGCATGCTCCCACACGTCGATGCCGAGGAGTACCTTCTTGCCGTCCGGCAAGGGATTGGCCCCGTCCTTCATACCAAGAACCGCGAGCCCGTCGCCCTCGCGCACCAGCCATACCCAACCGGTGCCGAACACGCCGTCGCCGGTCTCGGTCATCTTGGTGTTGAGGGCGTCAAGCGTCTTGAAATCGGCTTCCACCGCCTTGGCGAAGGCGCCGGCGGGGGCCGCGGGACCGCCCTTGAAACTCGCCCAATAGAGATCGTGGTTCCAGGCCTGGGCGGACTGGTTGAACATGGCGGTGTCGCCGGCCTTCTTCGACGCGACGACGATCTCCGAGAGGGTCATGTCCGCATAAGGCTTGCCGGCCGAGAGTACGTTGACCTTGTCGTAATAGCCCTTGGTGTGCTTGCCGTAGTGCAGCCCGACCGTGCGCGCGGAAATGGTGGGGGCGAGCGCATCTTCCGCATAGGGCAAGGGCGGCATGACGAAGGGCGCGGCCGCCCGCGCCACATGGGGCATGAACACGCTGGCGGCGATTGCCGCGCTGCCGAGCACAAGCGCGTCGCGACGCGACAGTCCGTCGTTGGATGTATCGGTGGCGTTGGGGGAGGATGGCGAGGCGGATATCATGGCACGTCTCCTGAATTATGCCGTGCACGGCGCTTATGGGCGCGCACGACAGGCGCGAGGTTGCGTCCCGCCCCGGCGCATCATCGCTCTCCACGCGTCCCGCCCGCAACCGCCCGGAGGTGCCCGCAGTTCCCTCGCGAGTCCCCACCCTCGGCCGGCGCGCACGCGACGCGGGGCAGGTGCGCGCACGGTTTCCATGGCTTCCCGCCACGCCCTCGGCTAGAAGGGGGCGCATTTTCATTTTCGCGCGACGGCCGCGTGGGGCAGTTCCTTCTCGCAAGGACTGCATGCCAATGCCGTTGCGCTTCACATCCGGCGCTTCACGAACGGAGCGCCACACGGCGCTCGCGCCCTATCGAAACAGGTTTCGCCTTTGGCTTTCTCGACCCCCTCCCCGTCCATCGCCCGCGCACTCGCGACCCGCGATTATAACGAGCCGACGCCGGTGCAAGCCGCCGTGCTCGCCCCGGAAACCGCCGGGCGCGATCTGCTGGTTTCGGCGCAGACGGGCTCCGGCAAGACCGTGGCCTATGGCCTTGCCATCGCCGAGACCCTGCTCGGCGAAGCCGAGTTCCTCGGTGCCGCCGGTGCCCCCCAGGCCTTGATCGTCGCGCCCACGCGCGAACTCGCCCTGCAAGTGCACCGCGAGCTGGAATGGCTGTACGAGAACGCGCGGGCGCGCATCGTCGCCTGCGTCGGCGGCATGGACCCGCGCCGCGAGCGCCGGCTTCTGTCGGAAGGCGTGCACATCGTGGTCGGCACCCCAGGCCGGCTGCGCGATCATATCGAGCGCAACGGGCTCGACCTCTCGGCGCTTCAGGTGGCGGTGCTGGACGAGGCCGACGAGATGCTCGACCTCGGTTTCCGCGAGGATCTGGAATTCATCCTCTCCGCCGCGCCGGAAAGCCGCCGCAGCCTGCTGTTCTCGGCCACCCTGCCGCGCGGCATCGTCGCCCTCGCCAAGCGCTACCAGCACGATGCCATGCGCATCGAGGTGGCGAATACCCAGGGCGGGCATGCGGACATCGAATATCGCGCCGTGCGCATCGTGCCCAAGGAGATGGAGCACGCGGTGGTCAACCTGCTGCGCTATTTCGAATCCCCCTCGGCCATCGTGTTCTGCAACACCCGCGAGAGCGTGCGCCACCTGCTGTCCATCCTCCAGGAGCGCGGCTTCGCCGGGGTCGGGCTGTCCGGCGAGATGGGCCAGAACGAGCGCAACCAGGCGCTGCAGGCCCTGCGCGACGGGCGTGCGCGCGTATGCGTAGCCACCGACGTCGCCGCGCGCGGCATCGACCTGCCCAATCTCGGCCTCGTCATCCATGCCGACCTGCCGCACGACGCGGAAAGCCTCCAACACCGCTCCGGCCGCACGGGACGTGCAGGCCGCAAGGGGGTCAGTGTCCTGCTCGTACCGCCCTCGCGCCGCCGTCGGGCCGAGCAATTGCTGCATTTCGCCAATGTGGTCGCGGTGTGGAGCGGCCCGCCCAGCGCCGAGGACATCCGTCGGCTTGACCAGGAGCGCATGCTCGCTGACCCGCTGCTGAACGAGGAGCCCTCGCCCGAGGATCTCGTGCTTGCCCAGGCGATCCTCGCCGAGCGCTCGCCCGAGCAGGTGGCGGCCGCCTTGGCGCGGCTCTATCGCGACCGGCTGCCGGCGCCGGAAGACGTGTTCGACCCCGGCGAGGGGCGCGGCGCGGCGCGCCTGCGCGACAGCGACCGCGAGGAGCGTCGCCCCGAGCGCGCGCCCCGCGAAAGCCGCGCGGGCGGTGCCGGTGGCCCGGGCGGAGCGAGCGTGTGGTTCCGCATGCCGGTGGGCCGGCGCAAGAATGCCGATCCCAAATGGCTGCTGCCGCTGATCTGCCGACGCGGCGTGGTGACCAAGCAGGACATCGGCTCGATCCGCATCTTCGACAGCGAGACCGTGTTCGAGATCGCCGAGGATCTGGCCGAGAGTTTTCTGGCCAACGCCCGCGCCTCCGAGGGCGGCGACGTGCCGATCGAGCCCTTGACCGGCGATCCGGCGCCCGCCGCCCGCCGTCCCTCATTCCGGGCGAAAAAGCCGGCTTACGATCCGGCGGCCATCGAGCGGCCCGCCGGCACCGGCCGCACGGATGTGAAAGGCGCGTTCGGCAAGGGCAAGCCGCCCAAGGCGGCGACCAAATATCCCCCCAAGGCGCCCGGCGCCGGCAAGGGTGGGAAGGCCAAGCCCAACAAGGGCCGCCCGCGCGACTAGATCGCGCCGGCAACGCCCAGTGACCCGAGCCGGAAGCCGGAAGGACCGATCATGCAACGCCTCGCCCCGATCTGCGCTTGTCTGCTGCTCCTTGCCGCGCCCGCATGGGCCGATGGCGCGCTGACCGATTCCGATCGCGCCAAGGTGCTTGCCGCCATGGCGCGGGAAGGTTGCACCGGCGGGACCATCGATGTCGATGATGGCATCTTCGAAGTGGACGATGCCACATGCGGCGACGGCCGCGTCTACGATCTCAAGTTCGATCCCGCCTTCAAGCTCATCGACAAGGATCTGGAGCACTGAGGTTTGATGAGGCTTCGCCTTAGGTCATGCGCGATTTGATGATACTTTGCCTCATCTTGGCCATGGGAATCGCGTGAGGCTGCGCCTCGACCTTCGGAACAGGCATCGGCGAGGACCCGCCCCCGTGACCACTCCTCTCTCCATTTTCTGTGCCCGTGCCGCGTTCGCGCTGGCGCTGCTGGATGCGAGCGGCGCCTTAGCCGCCTCCCATAGCCAGCAGAGCTTCACCAGCGGCGCGCACGACAAGGAAATGCTTTCCCTCGCCCCTGGCACGCGCATGGAGCAGCGCTGCAACGCCCGCGCCATGGGCGAAATCAGCCGAGCCCGCAAGGACCTGCACCCCGACGAACTGGTGGCCTATGCGTTTAGCGACACGCAGGTGTCCGGCACCGCCATCAAGGCACCGGGGGCGGCGGTGCGCAGCGGCGAGACCTGGTATCGCCTCTCCTATTCCTGCCGCACCAGTGCCGATGGCATGAGCGTGCTTTCATTTGATTATACGCTGGGCAACGCGGTGCCGAAGAAGGACTGGTCGGCCCATTATCTCGTGCCCTGAGAGGCGCGATGGCGGTTAAGCCCGCGTGGCGGCTGAGCATAGACCGCTCGGAACCGGTCAAAGACCGAGCCCGTTGATCTTTGCCTTGTGGCGCCTGCCGGGCCGGCGCCACATAGGATGCCTTATTGCGGCAGAACTTATTGCGGCGTCCCTTATTGAGCCGCCGTCTGCGTCACCGCCGTGGCACCGCCGGTTCCCTTGTCGGTCCATTCTGGCGGCAACCCGACCGCGCCGCTGACCAGCCCGGCAACACCTTGCTCTCGCCCAAAAATTTCGCACGCCGAATATTTGGGCGCGCCTCCCGCCAGGGATTGGAGCCGTTCCATGGAGGGGGGGCCGGACAAGCTCTTGAACGGGCTCTCACCGGTGACGAGAAGTTTGCTGAAATCGTCCCCGAATGCGCTGGCGAGTTCGTAGGCATCCCCCGCGGTGGAGACCCGCGCCGAGCCCGAGAGGAAATTGGCCCCCCGTCCCCACACCATGGCGGCTTCCTGTGCGCCCTCGTGGTTCCGCGCCTCGGCCTCCATCGAAAGGCTTCCAAGGCCGATCGGGATGCGCGGGGTGGGAACCGGAATTCCCGGCAGAAAAATAGTCTTCGCCACGGAGGCGACTTTCGTTGCCGCAACCGCCTTCTCGTCGGTGGCCACCATATTGGTGACGACGGCATGTACCGTGAGGTCCGCGCTTTCCGAAGCGCCGACCACCTGAAACCGTTCACTGAGGCCGGCACATAACGACCGGTCCACCGCATTGGCGACAAGCTTGCGTTGATCCTCGGTGATCGTGTCCTGCCGCGCAGCGCCGGCAAAGACGGTCGGAACCAGGCGAACCGTCTTCGCCGCAAGAACGGTTTCCTTGGCGATGCGCAGTTTCGACTTGGCCAGCAAGCCATCGGCCTGCGTGAGATCCGAATAGGAGGCCAAAGAGCCGCCCTCATCCAGGGGCGCCATGGCGCACCCCCCAGTGAGAAAGGGCATCAAGGTCAAGCTCAGGAGTCCGCCGGTTTTTTTCCAAGCTGCAGTCATGTCCGCCCTCGTTTCCGCGCGCCCCAGAACGCGCGGCGAGCGGCCTCGCTGCGATTCCCAAAACACATTCGACCGGTGGATTAGGGCTTATCTATGTACCGCAATAATCGATGGACGATGAAATGACGGCCCCGTGCGAAGGAGGGTCTATTCCTCGGGCTCGGTGGTGAACATCAGGGGATAGCCCTTGGCGCGGGCGGCATCCGAGGCGCGGGCGGACTTGGTTTCCGCCACATCGCGGGGAAACACCGCCACCACGCAGGCGCCGCGCCGGTGGGCGGTGAGCATGACGCCGAGCGCCTGGGGCTCGTTCATGCCAAACTCAGCTTTCAGCAGCATCACCACGAATTCGCGCGGCGTGTAATCGTCATTGAGCAGGATCACCTTGTGCAGGCGCGGCCGCGCGAGCTTGGGGCGCGTCTCGTCCTTCGGCCGTTCGATGGTCGAGGGTTTATCGGCGGCGCTGAAGAGTTCGCTCATGGTGCGGCCCGCATCTGCTGGAGGTCCCGGCCCATGGGCGGGCTTTTACCGCAGGTGCGGAGGTGGGGCAAGGGTGAGAAGACATGGATGCAACCAATCCTACCGTCGCCCCAGCCCCTTCCCTCACCCCGCCATCAACCACTTCAAATCCTCGGCCGGCGCGAAGCTGTCGGAGACCTCGCCCGCATAGACTTCGCCATTCTGCAGCACCAACTTGCGGATCGGCGTGCCGGGGGTGAAGTCGAGCTTGGCGAGGTCCACCCAGAAGGTGTTGGGGCGCGTGGCGGAGTCGAAATAATAGACCAGGTTTCGGTGGTCGCAGATGCTGCGCCAGATGGTGGACGAAATATTGGGCTGGTCCACCGTGGAGATGCCCAGCGGCACGCTCACCGCGCGCTGCAGGCTCAGCACGGCGGCAATGGCCTGGTGCTCATAGGATTGGCCTGGAATGCCCCTGATATAATGCGGGTCCGCCTTGCGCGGCAGGGACTCCAGCAGAAAGGAGGCGCGGGCGAACCGGTCCGCCGCGCGATTGGTGCCGGGCAGGAACACGAGGCCGCCCACCTGTTTCCAATAAGCATCCAGCGCGAGTTGCTGATCGTAGCTCGGCGAATTGGTCATCACCGCATAGCTGCGGTCGTGATGGATTGTGAGGACCCCGCCGATATATTCGAAAATCGCGGAATCCCCGCTGGTGTCGGACACCGCCAGATGCAGCGCCGCCGGCGCGCCGTTCGGCAGAACCGGCGCGAGGATGTTGAACGGGTCCGCGCGCAGCGCCGCCACAGCCTCGGCGACGCTCGCGAACATATCCAGCACATATTGTGCCCACAGCGCGATGGAGAGCGAGGGGCGGTCGTCGCGCGGCGCCCCGTAATCGCTTTCCACCAGATAGAGCGCGTTGGCCGCAAGGCCCTTCTCGTTCAGCCCGTCGGGCGTGCCCGCCTCATAGCCGGAAACAGCAAGACTGCCGTATTTCGAGGTCCAGCTCAGCGCATTCGCGCCTGCCGCACCGGTGCGCGCGCATCCCGCAGGGAACACCCATAGATTGGAGAGCATATCCTCCTTCCAATCCATGTTGCGGCCGGTGACGGCAAAGCCGTCGTCCCCCACATAAAGCGTCCGCGTGCACATGCTGCCCCTCCCCTTTTTTCTTATGTCGCCCTTTTCTTAAGTCGCCCCGGCGCGGCGGCGGGAGCGCTATCCCTTGCGCCGTCCGCCCTTGCGATACCCCTTGGTGCCCGGATCGGGGCGTGGCCCCGGCTGATAATCCAAGGCCGACAAGGGCTCGGCCCGGTCGCTTCCCGGCCCCATGTCGTCCAGCGAGGGCTTGGCCACCTTCGAGCCGACGCGCGGCGCATAGAGCGGCATTTCGTCGGGGGAGCGGTCGCGCCGGGTGGGCGCCGGCTGCACCTTGCCGGCGGCAACAGGGGCGGCGGCAGGCGGCAGGATGGGTTGGGCGGGGGCATGGCCGGTGCCGGTGTCGGCGCGGGCGCGGCCATTGGCCTTGGCGGGCTTGCCCCGGCCGGAACTGGCGACGGCTCCCGCTGCTTTCGGCGGCTCATTGGCGGCGCGGCCATATTTGCGCTCGCCCCGGAAGCCGCCGGTCTTGTCGTCCACCGCCTCCTGCCGTGCCATGGGATCGTCGGACACTGCAAGCTCGGTCGCCTGCAGGCGCTTGATCTCGTCGCGCAGGCGGGCGGCGGTCTCGAAGTCCAGGTCGGCGGCGGCGGCGCGCATGCGCTTTTCCAAATCCGCCATCACCGCCTTGAGATTATGGCCGAAGGCCGCCCCCTCCTCCGCCAGGCCCGCATCCACCTGCACGTGGTCGCGCTCATAGACCGAGTTGAGGATATCGCCGATGGCCTTCTTCACGCTCTCGGGCGTGATGCCGTGCTCGGTATTATAGGCCACCTGCTTTTCGCGCCGGCGGGTGGTCTCCGCCATGGCGCGCTGCATGGAGCCGGTCTCGTGGTCGGCATAGAGGATGACGCGCCCGTCCACATTTCGCGCGGCGCGGCCGATGGTCTGCACCAGGGAAGTTTCCGAGCGCAGAAACCCTTCCTTGTCCGCATCGAGAATGGCGACCAGCGCGCATTCGGGAATATCCAGCCCCTCGCGCAGCAGGTTGATGCCGATCAGCACGTCGAAGGCGCCGAGCCGCAGGTCGCGGATGATCTCGATGCGCTCGATGGTGTCGATGTCCGAATG
The DNA here is from genome assembly GCF_043195195.1 of Roseixanthobacter psychrophilus. Taxonomy (NCBI): domain Bacteria; kingdom Pseudomonadati; phylum Pseudomonadota; class Alphaproteobacteria; order Hyphomicrobiales; family Xanthobacteraceae; genus Roseixanthobacter; species Roseixanthobacter psychrophilus. The sequence goes on along the minus strand of NZ_JBAFWT010000002.1, from coordinate 321,839 downwards.
CATGTAACGCACGCGGATGCCGTTCTCGTGCAGATATTCGGTGAGATCCTCGGCCATGCGCTTGGTGAGCACGGTGACGAGGGTGCGATAGCCCTTCGCCGCCACGGCCCGCACCTCGCCGAGGAGGTCGTCCACCTGGGTGCGCGCGGGGCGGATTTCCACCGGCGGGTCGATGAGGCCGGTGGGGCGGATCACCTGCTCCACGAACACGCCGCCGGTGCGGTCCATCTCCCACGGGCCGGGGGTGGCGGAGACATGCACCGTCTGCGGGCGCATGGCCTCCCATTCCTCGAACCGCAGCGGCCGGTTGTCCATGCAGCTCGGCAGGCGGAAGCCATATTCCGCTAGCGTCGCCTTGCGGCGAAAGTCGCCGCGATACATGGCGCCGATCTGCGGAATGGTCACGTGGCTCTCGTCGATGAAGACAAGGGCATTGTCGGGCACATATTCGAACAGGGTCGGCGGCGGCTCGCCGGGCTTCCTACCGGTGAGCCAGCGGGAATAATTCTCGATGCCCGCGCAGGCGCCGGTGGCCTCCATCATCTCCAGATCGTAGCGGGTGCGCTGCTCCAGCCGCTGGGCCTCCAGCAGCCGGCCCATCTTGTACAATTCGTCGAGCCGGGTCTTCAGCTCGGCCTTGATGCCGGCGATCGCCTGGATCAGCGTCGGCCGCGGGGTGACATAATGGGAGGAGGCGTAGACCTTGATCGACTTCATGTCGCCGGTCTTGTGGCCGGTGAGCGGGTCGAACTCGGCGATGCTCTCCACCTCGTCGCCGAACAGCGAAACCCGCCAGGCCCGATCCTCATAATGGGCGGGGAATATCTCCACGCTGTCGCCCCGCACCCGGAAGGTGCCGCGGGCGAAATCGGACTGGATGCGCTTATATTGCAGTGCAACAAGATCGGCGATGAGCTGCCGCTGGTCGATCCGCTCCCCCACCTCCAGTTTGAAGGTCATGGAGGAATAGGTCTCCACCGAGCCGATGCCGTAGATGCAGGAGACCGAGGCGACGATGATGACATCATCCCGCTCCAGCAGCGCGCGGGTAGCAGAGTGCCGCATCCGATCGATCTGCTCGTTCACCGACGATTCTTTCTCGATGTAGGTGTCGGTGCGGGGAACGTAGGCCTCGGGCTGATAATAGTCGTAGTATGAAACAAAATATTCTACGGAATTCTCAGGAAAGAACGACTTGAACTCGCCGTAGAGCTGGGCTGCGAGCGTCTTGTTCGGCGCCAAAATGATCGCCGGACGCTGCAAGGTCTCGATCACCTTGGCCATGGTGAAGGTCTTGCCGGAACCGGTTACCCCCAGCAGCACCTGATCCCGCTCATGCGCACGGGCCTGGGCGACCAGTTCCGCAATGGCCGCCGGCTGGTCGCCGGCGGGTTCGAATTCGCTTTTGATCACAAGGGGTACGCCCCCCTCACTTTTGTCTGGACGCGGCGGGCGATGGGGCGTCCAAGTCTGGCCGGTGACCTCGGGGCGCCCCTCCTCGATCAACCGCGACAGAGCCGCCACGGTCGCCGAGGCGCCGGCGGATTCGAAATCGCCGCTCATATCCCCCGGTGCCAGCCCGAGCGACTTTGCGACTTCAGGATCAAGGGGTTGGGCGGGCGCAGGCTCGAAATGACGCTGCGAGCGCTCACCAAGTTTGCCGGGTCTGGATGCTTTGGCCATGGCGCCAATATGGGGTGCATCGGCGCTGGAGAAAAGATGGCCCGGGCGGGATCAGGAGACGATCAGGGCCGCCCCGCCTGCTCCAATTCCTGTGCCCTCTGTTGAGTCAACACCCGCCGGCATTCGGCGCCCTCCACGCGGGCGATGGTGCCCTCGCCATTGACATAGAAGGCGCAGTCCGCATCGCGGAAGGCGGTCCAGGCCTTCTGCGACGCCTTCAGCCGCTCCTGCTGCTTTGCCGTCTGCTGCGCCAGCAGAGCCTTAAGGGCCGTTTCCAGACGCGCTTCCCAGCCCGCCGTTAAACTGGTGATGCAGCGCACGATCTCCGGCGTCGTATCCTGATCGCAGCTCTTGTACTCGCCGGAATACCAGGCGGTAGGCTCGGCGGAGCGGGCGGGCAGCACCCCCGCCATCAGCACGAGACAAGCAAGCCCCGTTGTTGCGAAACTCGCTGCGCGCCCCGCGACGGCTCTCCGCTTCATGCCTTTGCCCATCCCCGACTCCTGATTGTGCTTCGACGACGCGAGAATAGACACACGGCGCGCGAGAGCTAGCCCGACAGAGCGGCGGTCACGCGCCGGTGACACCGAGCCGCGCAAGAACGCGGGTGCGTCCGATCAACAGCAGCAGGGCCGCCAGCTCGGGGCCGGTCTCCTGTCCGGTCAGGGCCAGCCTCAGCGGCCGGAACAAGGCTTTTCCAGCCCGTCCACTCTGCGCCTTCAGCGCCGCGATCCAGGGCGCATAAGTGGAGGTGTCCCAAGGCTCTTGCGGCAGCAAGCGTCCGGCTTCAGCAAGAAAATCGCTGTCGCCATCCACAATTATTCCGACGCCATCCTCCCTGCAGATGCGCCACCACTGCGCCGCATCGGCAAAGGTAGAGAGATTGCCGCGCACGGCGAGCCAGAACGGAGCACCACCGGAAACCCCAGCAGCGGCAAGACGATCCGCCACGGCCTCGAACGGCAAATGATGCAGCGTGCGGGCAGTGAGCACGGCAAGATCCGCCGGATCGAACCGCGCCGGTGCGCGGGAAATGTGCGACAGGTCAATCTTCGCCGCAAGGGCATCCAGGCTCTCGACCGGCGCCAATGCTTCGGACGTGCCGACAAGTACCGCTGCCGCGGCCACCGCCAGTGCTTCCTGCCCCTCTTCCCTCAAAGCCCGCAGCGAGAGATGGCCGAGCCGCTTGGAAAGCCCCTCGCCACTCGGCAGGGTCAAGAGATTATGGTGGGCAAAGCGCGGAGCAGCTCCGCCCAATGCCTCGAACAGCTCAATCTGCACCGCTGTGTTGGTCACATGGTCTTCCCCGCGCACGATGCAGGTGACGCCCATGTCGAGATCGTCCACCACTGAAGTCAAAGTGTAGAGGTAGCTGCCATCCGCCCGTACGAGCACCGGATCGGACAGAGTTGCCGTATCCAGATGCTGCGGCCCCCGCACGCCGTCATCCCAGGTGACGGTGCGGTGATCCAGAAGAAAGCGCCAATGAGGCATGCGGCCTTCGGCTTCCAAGCGGGCGCGATCCTCGGCGGTCAGGGCGAGCGCAGCCCGATCATAGACCGGCGGAAGGCCACGGGCGCGCTGCAAGCCTCGCTTCAGGTCCAGCTCGGCTTCGGTTTCATAAGCGGGATACAGGCGCCCTGAAGCCCGCAACGTTGCCGTCGCCGCATCATACAGGGCAAGGCGGTCTGACTGGCGCACAACCCGATCAGGGACAATGCCGAGCCAGTCGACATCCTCGGAAATGGCCTGTGCGAATTCCGGGCGGGAGCGCCCGACGTCAGTGTCGTCGAAGCGCAGGATAAAGGTGCCGCCCTCGCGCCGCGCGAGCAGGGCGTTGAGCAACGCTGTGCGGGCATTGCCCACATGGATCAAGCCGGTGGGCGAGGGAGCAAAGCGCAGGACCGGCTTGGATCCGGTGGCCGCCGAGGAGGAAGATGAAGTCGACATGGCCAAGCCCATAGCGCGACGGCACGCGTGCGTCGATGGCCCGCCGCGTGGAGACCGGGACGTCTGGCTGTTCGGCGCTGAGGGGCGAAGCATTCCATGCTCCGCCCCTCAGTTGTGTCAATCTGCCGAGCCCGCCCTCATTGGGGGGCAGGGCATGGGGTGCCGGGAGCGCAGGCCGGCAGACCGCCGGGGCCGTTCCACTTCTGCTGGAGCACCGGCTTGCCGAGCGGGGCACCGGCCTGCGGCGGAGCGGCTCCGGGTTGCGGGCCACGCGGGGGCTGGCCAGGTTGCGGGCTGGGTCGACCGCCGCCCTGTTGGCCCGGCGGCGGACCGGGTTGCCGACCGGGATTTCCCCCGGGATATTGCCCCTGCTGGTTGGGATAAACACCGGGCTGACGCCCCTGATTTCCCGGAGGCGGCCCACCATAATTTCCGGGTGGTCGCCCAGGTTGAGCGCCTTGGTTCGGGTAGCCGGGACCTCCGGGATGCCCGGGATTGCCGGGGTAACCAGGGTTGCCAGGATATCCGGGGTTTCCCGGCCGGCCGGGACCGCCGGGATTGCCAGGATATCCCGGATTGCCAGGACGGCCGGGTTGATTCCACCAGCCCGGCGGGCGCGGGCCCGGACCTGGAGGGGGAGCGCCCCACCCGGGGCGCGGCCGAGGTGCGTAGCCCTGCCAACGGGAGCGCTGATTCCACCAGGGCGACCCGCGATAATAGTTGCCCCAATAATTGCCGAAGTTGAATCCGATCACCGGGATGCCCACGACGGGCGCGTACTCCGGCACCAAAACCCGCTCGCCGCGATAAACGAACGCGAGATAATCCCCATAGACCCAGCCGCGATTGGGTCCCCAGGCGACATCGCACCAGGATTGGTTGGAGAGGCAGCCGAAAATCTCCACCGGCGCCCCCTCCGGCAAAACCGCCACCCTGGGATACTGGGTATCAGGACCGGCGCGCATATTGACATCCGACGTAGTAAAGCCGGGCGACGCCTGCGCAGCGCCAGCAAGGCAGGCGAAGGCGAGCGCCAACCCTGCGATCCGAAAAGCCCCTGACATACCCATCCTCACTTCCACGGAAACACTACCGTTAGAGGGAGTCGTGCCGTGTTTCCATGGCGTTTCCTGTGCGTCATCGCGGCGGCATTGCGACACAGCGCAGGCTTATTCAAGAGATGACGAAAGGCACCACGTCGCGCACATGGGGATCGGTGTGGATTTCACGGTCCAAGGGAGGGAAAGCCCTGAAATCGCAGTCCCGACGCGGGCAGATGCGGCACGATACGCCGAGCCGCGCCACCGGCGCCGCCTTGAGGTCCAAGCCATCCGCATAGACCATGTCGTCGGCGAAGGAAATTTCGCAGCCGAGTCCCAGCGCATAGGCGCGCTGCGGCTGGCCGTAGCGCAAGCTTGGCACTTGGAGAGATCGCGCAAGGCAAATATAGCGCACCCCGTCAGGCATTTCGCCGAGTTGCACCAGCGTGCGGCCTTGAGCCTCGAAGGCTTCATGCACGTTCCACACGGCGCAGGCCCCGCCGTGACGAGCGAACTGGAAGCGCGTGGCGCTGTGGCGCTTGGTGATGTTTCCAGCCCGATCCACCTTGGCGAAATAGAATGGCACACCCTTCGCGCCGGGGCGCTGGAGAGTGGAGAGGCGGTGGCACACCTGCTCCAGGCTGGCACCGGTCTCCAAGACCAGACGGTCAAGGTCATGACGGCGAGCGCGGGCGAGATCCAGGAAGCGGCCGTAGGGCAGCACCAGGGCGCCGGCGAAGTAATTGTTGAGGGCGAGCCGGCAGATCTCCCCGGCGGTCTGGCTGCGGAATCCGGCTCCCGCCACCAGCCGGTCCACCAGCGGACCATGCTCCAGTTGTGCGATGGTCACGCCGAGCCGAAACGCCCGGCTCGAAGGGGAGAGCACCCCGGACAAGGTGAGCAGGCGGTTGCGCACGTCGTAGCGCGACAGCGGCAGCGCCGGATCGGGGGGGGCAAGTTCCGTGCGCACATTGAAGCGGTCGGAGAGGTGGGTGGACAGAGCCGAGATCGGCTCGGCCCCGGCGAGCAAAGACAGCCGGCTGGCGCAATCCTCCGCCGCGCGGTCCAGAGCATCGACGTAATTGTCGATGTAATGGAAATAGTCGCGCACCTCCTCATAGGGGATGAGCTTTGCCTCATCGCCCACACCCGCAGTGAGCATATCGTCCATGGAGGCACGCCACTCGGCCGTGCGCCGCAGCGCGGCGGTTGTGCGCAGGAAGGCATGGGCGAAGGCCGGCGAGAGGTTCGCCACCGCTTTCATGTCCTGCAAGCCAAGGTCGAGATCGCGGAACAGGGGATCGGCGGTCGCCTCGCGCAGATCGGCCACGAGCCGGTCGAGATCCTCCGCGCCGAACGAGGTGATATCGACCGAAAAGGTGCGGGAGATGGCGATCAGCACCGAGGCGGTCAAAGGCCGCTGATTGCTCTCGATCTGGTTGATATAGGAGGGCGACACGCCGAGGCGATGCGCCAGTTCGCTCTGCTTAAGGCCGAGTTTCTCGCGCAGACGGCGAACCGCATGACCGGCAAAAACCTTCTGGCGCATCATGGCTCCGAATTGTAAATTATTCACACATTACAACATGAATTTTTTACATATTCAAATTTGGCGCTGCATTTGCTAGCGCGTGAGGTTCGGCGCCGCATTTCGCTTGGCATCAGGGGATGTGAACCCTTTCCCTCGGGCGTTCGGCACCATTAGACTGGTTACAAGACTGGGCATTCCGGCAAGGGACTTGGGCGCATGAAGGAAATCCTGGAAGAGCTTGAGAGCCGGCGCGGCGTTGCACGCTTGGGGGGGGGCGAAAAGCGCATCGAGGCGCAGCACGCCCGCGGCAAGCTGACCGCCCGCGAGCGCATCGAGCTTCTGCTGGATCGCAGCTCCTTCGAGGAGTTCGACACCTTCGTGCAACATCGCTGCATCGATTTCGGCATGGAGAACCAGAAGATCCCCGGCGACGGCGTGGTGACCGGCTGGGGCACGGTGAACGGCCGCAAGGTGTTCGTGTTCGCCAAGGACTTCACCGTGTTCGGCGGCTCGCTTTCGGAAGAGCATGCCCGCAAGATTACCAAGATCCAGGACATGGCGCTGAAGACCCGCGCGCCCATCATCGGCTTGTTCGATGCCGGCGGCGCGCGCATCCAGGAAGGCGTCGCGGCGCTCGGCGGCTATGGCGAGGTGTTCAAGCGCAATGTCACCGCCTCCGGCGTGATCCCGCAGATCTCGCTGATCATGGGCCCCTGCGCCGGCGGCGACGTCTATTCCCCCGCCATGACCGACTTCATCTTCATGGTGCGCGACACGAGCTACATGTTCGTCACCGGCCCGGACGTGGTGAAGACCGTCACCAACGAGACCGTGACCGCCGAGGAACTGGGCGGCGCCAAGGTACACACCTCCAAGTCCTCGGTCGCCGACGGCGCCTATGAGAACGACGTGGAGATGCTGCTCCAGACCCGTCGCCTCATCGATTTCCTGCCCGCCAACAATTCAGCCGGCGTGCCGGAATGGCCCTCCTTCGACGATCCGCTGCGGATCGACGAGAGCCTCGACACGCTGATTCCGGACAATCCCAACAAGCCCTACGACATCAAGGAACTGATCCTGAAGACCGTCGACGAGGCGGACTTCTTCGAAATCCAGGCCGCCTATGCCAAGAACATCGTCACCGGCTTCGGCCGCATCGAGGGGCGCACGGTGGGCTTCGTCGCCAACCAGCCCATGGTGCTGGCCGGCGTGCTCGATGCCGACGCCTCCCGCAAGGCCGCGCGCTTCGTGCGCTTCTGCGATGCGTTCGAGATCCCCATCGTCACCTTCGTGGACGTGCCAGGATTTTTACCCGGTACCGCGCAGGAATATGGCGGCCTCATCAAGCACGGCGCCAAGCTGCTGTTCGCCTATTCCCAGGCCACCGTCCCGCTAGTCACCCTCATCACCCGCAAGGCGTTCGGCGGCGCTTATGACGTGATGGCCTCCAAGCACGTGGGCGGCGATGTGAACTATGCCTGGCCGACCGCGCAGATCGCTGTCATGGGCGCCAAGGGGGCGGTGGAGATCATCTTCCGCGCCGACATGGGCGATCCGGACAAGATCGCGGCCCAGACCAAGAATTACGAGCAGCGCTTCCTTTCGCCCTTCGTGGCGGCCGAGCGCGGCTATATCGACGAAGTCATCATGCCGCATTCGACCCGCCGGCGCATCGCCCGCGCGCTCGCCATGCTGCGCTCCAAGACCGTGGAGCAGCCGGCGAAGAAACACGACAATCTGCCGCTTTAAGGACAGAGGGAAGGCCCCTCTCCCCGGCGGGGAGAGGGCTGGGGTGAGGGGGTTCGATCCTCACCCCAGACGCCGGAGCCCCCTCACCCGTCGCCTGCGGCGCCGACCTCTCCCCCTCGGGGAGAGGTAAAATTCAAATAATGCGCTTCCAAGCGCCGGGGGACTGACTGAATGTTCTCGAAAATCCTGATCGCAAACCGGGGTGAGATCGCCTGCCGCGTCATCAAGACGGCGCGCAAGATGGGCATCAAGACCGTGGCCGTCTATTCGGACGCCGACAAGGACGCCCTGCACGTCGAGATGGCGGACGAGGCGGTGCATATCGGCCCGCCGCAGGCCGCCCAATCCTATCTGATCATCGAAAAGATCATCGACGCCTGCAAGCAGACCGGCGCCGAGGCGGTGCATCCCGGCTACGGCTTCCTCTCCGAGCGCGCCGCCTTCCCGCGCGCACTGGCCGAGGCCGGCATCGTCTTCATCGGCCCCAATCCGCACGCGATCGACGCCATGGGCGACAAGATCGAATCCAAGAAGGCGGCGGCGGCGGCCAACGTCTCCACCGTGCCGGGCTATCTCGGCGTGCTGGAAGACGGCACCCAGGCCGCCAAGATCGCCGACGAGATCGGCTATCCGGTGATGATCAAGGCCTCCGCCGGCGGCGGCGGCAAGGGCATGCGCATCGCCTATTCCCGGGAGGAAGTGCAGGACGGCTTCGACCGCGCCAAGAGCGAAGCGAAATCCTCATTCGGCGACGACCGGGTGTTCGTGGAGAAGTTCATCGTCGATCCGCGCCACATCGAGATCCAGGTGCTGGGCGACAAGCACGGCAACGTGGTCTATCTCGGCGAGCGCGAATGCTCGATCCAGCGCCGCAATCAAAAGGTTGTCGAGGAAGCCCCCTCCCCGCTGCTGGACGAGGAAACCCGCAAGAAGATGGGTGAGCAGGCCGTCGCCCTCGCCAAGGCCGTGGGCTACGACAGCGCCGGCACGGTGGAATTCGTCGCCGGGCAGGACAAGAGCTTCTACTTCCTGGAGATGAACACCCGCCTCCAGGTGGAGCATCCCGTCACCGAGCTGATCACCGGCATCGACCTCGTCGAGCAGATGATCCGCGTCGCCGCCGGCGAGCCCCTCGCCTTCTCACAGGCCGATGTGAAGCTGAACGGCTGGGCGGTGGAAAGCCGCATCTATGCGGAAGATCCCTACCGCTCCTTCCTGCCCTCCACCGGCCGCCTGGTGCGCTATCGCCCGCCGGCGGAAGGCGTGCACAACGGCATCACCCTGCGCAACGACACGGGCGTCTATGAGGGCGGGGAAATCTCGCTGTTCTACGATCCCATGATCGCCAAGCTCGTGACCCATGCGCCGACTCGCGCCGAGGCCATCGAGGCCCAGGCGGACGCGCTGGACGCCTTCGCCATCGACGGCATCGGCCACAATATTCCCTTCCTCTCCGCCCTCATGGCGCATGAGCGCTGGAAGGACGGCCGCCTCTCCACCGGCTTTATCGCCGAGGAATATCCCGACGGCTTCCACGCCCGCGCGGCGGTGGGCGAGTTGGCCCATGTGCTGGCCGCGGTGGCGGCCGCCATCGACCATGTGCAGAACGACCGCAAGCGGCTGATTTCCGGCCAGATGTCGGGCATCCCCGTCACCTTCGACCGGCGCCGCATCGTGCGCCTCAACGGCCAGGGCGGCGTGCAGCTTCTGCCGTGCGAGATCGACGTGACGGCGGACGGCTTCACCGTCCATATGCTCACCTGGAAGGGCGAGACCATCCATTCCCACCAGCTCGTCACCAGTTGGAAGCCGGGCGACATCGTGTGGAGCGGCACCGTGGACGGGGTGAAAGCCTCGCTCCAGGTCCGCTCGATCCCGAATGGCGTGTCGCTGGCCTATAAGGGCGTGGCGGTGCAGGCGCAGGTCTATACCGAGCGCGAGGCGGCCCTTGCCACGCTGATGCCGGAGAAGGCAGCGGCCGGCGGCGGCAAGGAATTGCTTTGCCCCATGCCTGGACTGGTGGTTTCCATCGCCGTCGTGCCGGGCCAGGACGTGAAGGCTGGCGAAGCGCTGGCCGTGGTCGAGGCCATGAAGATGGAAAACGTGCTCCGCGCCGAGCGCGACGGCATCATCAAGGCGGTCCACGCCAAGCCGGGCGAGAGCCTCGCGGTGGACGCAGTGATCCTGGAATTCGCGTGATGAAGGGGTGCGCCATCCCCCCTCCCGCTTGCGGGGGAAGGTTAGGGAGGGGGCAAGCCATCGGCTCGCGCCTCCTTCCGGCTGGCGCACATCCGTCCTCCCCCTCCCCGGCCCTCCCCCGCAAGCGGGAGAGGGAGCACGGGACGCCCGGCCAAAGAGGAACCCTCTGATGCGTCTGCTCTCGCACCTGCTGAAGCGTTTCGTCGAGAAGGGCCAGCTCACGGTGATCACCGTGGACGGCGTGCGGCATGTTTTCGGCAGCGGCAAGGATGGGCCGAGCGTCACGGTGCGCATGCATGACAAGAAGCTGGAGCGCGACCTCTTCTTCAATCCCGAACTGGTCTCCGCCGAAGCTTATATGGACGGCCGCCTCACCTTCGAGGACGGAGCGGGCGTGTTCGACCTGCTCAATCTGTTCTCGGTGAACCGCAAGGGCCTCGGCGCCCACCCGGTGCAGCAGGCGCTGCGCAAGGGATGGCGGGCGCTTCGCCGGTTCCACCAGGCGAACCCGGTCGCCAAGGCGAAGGAGAATGCCTCCAGCCATTATGACCACCCGGCCGAATTCTACCGGCTGTGGCTGGACGAGACCATGGCCTATTCCTGCGCCTATTTCTCCGAGCCGGACGAACCGCTGGCGGACGCCCAGCGCAACAAGTTCCGCCATGTCGCGGCGAAGCTGAAACTCACGCCCGGCATGCGGGCCGCGGAGATCGGCTCGGGCTGGGGCGGGCTCTCCATCTATCTCGCCAAGAATTGCGGCGTGCACGTCACCGCGATCAATGTCTCGCCCGAGCAACTGGCGGAATCGCGCCGGCTCGCCGAAGCGGCGGGCGTCGCCGACCAGATCGATTTCCGCGAGATGGATTATCGCGACCTGAAGGGCCCGTTCGACCGCGTGGTCTCCATCGGCATGATGGAGCATGTGGGCGTGAATCACTTCGACGCCTATTTCACCACCATCCGCGACTTGCTGGGCCCCGGCGGGTTCGCGCTGGTGCACGCCATCGGCCGCATGTCGCCGCCAGGCACCACCGCGCCCTTCATCCGCAAATACATCTTCCCCGGCGGCTATGTGCCGGCCTTGTCGGAAGTGTTCGCCTCCACCGAGCGCACCCATCTGTGGGTCGCCGACATGGAGGTACTGCGGCTGCATTATTACTGGACCATCCGCGCGTGGCGCCACAGGTTCGAGGCTCGCCATTCCGAGGTGGAGGCGATGATGGGCGCCCGCTTCACCCGCATGTGGGAATTCTATCTCGCGGCGGTGGAGCTGGGCTTCCTGCACGGCTCCAACATGGTGTTCCAGCTTCTGCTTTCCGACCGGCGCGACGACGTGCCGGTGCGGCGCGATTATATGTTCACGGGGGAAGAGGCCCTGGCCGCGCAGGATTTGCGCCTGCCGCCCACCCCGTCCAGCCAGGAGAGTGCGCGATGACCGAGGAAACCGGCCCCTTGCCGTTCACGACCGATCTGCCCCCCGTGACGCGTGAGGACTGGCTGAAGCTGGTGGAAGGCGTGCTCAAGGGCGCGCCCTATGACAAGAAGCTGGTGACGCGCACCTATGAGGGGCTGTCACTCGATCCCCTGCCGCCGCGCAAGCGCGACGCCGCGCCCATCGCCGGGCGTCCGGCCGGCGCGCCCTGGATCATCAGCGCGCGGGTCGACCAGGCGGACAAGGATGCCGCCAATGCCCAGGCGCTGGAGGACCTCGACGGCGGCGCCTCCGGCCTCACGCTCGTCTATGCCTCCTCGCCCCACGCCCACGGTTTCGGCCTGCCCGACGGCGAGGTGCTGGACCGCGTGCTGGACGAGGTGATGCTGGACCTCATCGACGTGCGCCTGGAGAGCGGTGGCTTCAAGGGTCGAGAAAATGCGCTCGCCTTGGCCAAGCTGGTGCAGGATCGCGGCCACAGCCCGGCGGATCTGTCCGTATCGTTCGGCCTCGATCCCATCGGCGATCTGGCAGCGGTGGGATCGGCACCCTTGCCCTGGGCCAATCTTGCCCAACGCTTCGGCGAAACGGCGGGCATCCTGGCCGGCAAAGGATTCAGGGCGCGGTTCGGCCGCGCCGACGGCGCCGTGCATCATGCAGCCGGTGCCTCGGACGCACAGGAGCTTGCAGCTGTGCTTGCCACCGGCGTCGCCTATCTGCGAGCGCTGGAGGCGGCGGGTGTACCGCTGGAAGCGGCATTCACCCGGATCGAGCTGGCGCTGACCGCCGATGTGAACCAGATCGCCACAATCGCCAAGTTCCGCGCACTCCGTCTGCTGTGGGCCGCCGTGCAGCGTGAGAGCGGTGTCGCTCCCAGCCCGGCGCATGTGCATGCCACCACGGCCTGGCGCTCGCTGACGCGGCGCGACCCCTATGTGAACCTTCTGCGGGCGACCGTGGCCGCATTCTCGGCCGGCGTGGGCGGGGCGGACAGCGTCACGGTGCTGCCCTTCACCCAGGCGCTCGGCCTGCCCGATGCGTTCGCCCGGCGCCTCGCCCGCAATACGCAATTGGTGCTGCTGGAGGAATCCAACCTGCACCGCGTCGCCGACCCCTCCGCCGGTGCCGGCGCCATGGAGACCCAGACGGAAGGCCTCGCCGCGACCGCCTGGGAGATCTTCCGCGCCATCGAGGGCCAAGGCGGCATGGCGCAGGCCCTCACCACCGGCTGGTGGCAGAAGCAGGTCGGCGAAGTGCGGGCGCGCCGCGCGAAGGATGTGGCGACCCGCAAGGAACCCATCACAGGAACCTCCGAATTCCCCCTGCTGGGGCAGGCGATGCCGGCGGTGCTCGCGCCCATTCCCACGCTTCCGGTGCCGCCGGTGGAAGGCGCGCTGGCGCCCCACCGCCTTGCCGAGCCGTTCGAGGCCCTGCGCGATGCCGCCGAGGCCGAGGCGCCGACCGCCTTCCTCGCGACCCTTGGCCCCATCGCCGCCTTCACGGCACGCGCCACCTATGCCCGCAATTTGTTCGAGGCCGGCGGCATCGCCGCGCCGGTGCCGGATGGGTTTGCCTCGCTGGATGACCTCATTGCGGCGTTCGCCGTCTCCGGCACGCGCATCGCGTGCTTGTGCTCCTCGGACGAGGTTTATGCCGAGCAGGCGGAAGCCGCGGCGCGCGCGCTCAAGGCAGCCGGCGCGAAGGCGGTCTGGCTCGCCGGCCGGCCGGGGGCGCATGAGGCGGCATGGCGCGCCGCCGGTGTGGATGGCTTCCTGTTCGCCGGATGCGACGTGCTGGATGTGCTCGGCCGCGCGCAGCGGCAATTGAGTGCCTGAACTGAACATGCCTGCCGCGCGCTTGCTCGCGCGGTGCACCGAACTGAGTTAGGATGAGACCATGAGCCGCTTGCCCGCCTTCGCCGATATCGATTGGCGCGCGCCGGAATTGGCGCCCCCGCCGGCCAAGTTCGCACCCTGGGTGACGCCCGAGGGGATTGCGGTGAAGCCGCTCTATGGCCCGTCAGACGTGGCCGGGCTTGATTTCATCGACACCTATCCCGGCATCGCGCCGTTTCTGCGCGGCCCCTACCCCACCATGTATGCGAACCAGCCCTGGACCATCCGGCAATATGCCGGCTTCTCCACGGCCGAGGATTCCAACGCCTTCTACCGCCGCAACCTCGCCGCCGGGCAGAAGGGGCTTTCGGTCGCCTTCGATCTCGCGACCCACCGCGGCTATGACAGCGACCACCCGCGCGTCGCCGGCGACGTGGGCATGGCCGGGGTGGCCATCGATTCCATTTACGACATGCGCACGCTGTTTTCCGGTATCCCGCTGGACCAGATGAGCGTGTCCATGACCATGAACGGCGCGGTGCTGCCGATCCTGGCCCTGTTCATCGTCGCGGGCGAAGAACAGGGCGTGCCCCACGCCAAGCTCTCGGGCACGATCCAGAACGACATCCTCAAAGAATTCATGGTGCGGAATACCTATATCTATCCGCCCTTGCCGAGCATGCGCATCATCTCGGACATTTTCTCCTACACGTCCAAGGAGATGCCGCGCTTCAACTCGATCTCCATTTCCGGCTACCACATGCAGGAGGCCGGGGCGACGCAGGATCTCGAACTCGCCTATACGCTGGCGGACGGCGTCGAATACGGCCGGGCGGGTGCTGCCGCGGGCCTACCCATCGACGTCTTCGCGCCGCGCCTCAGCTTCTTCTGGGCCATCGGCATGAATTTCTTCATGGAGGTGGCCAAGCTGCGCGCCGCCCGCCTCCTGTGGACCCGCCTGATGACCGATCTCGGGGCGAAGAACCCCAAGTCCTTGCCGCTGCGGACCCATTCCCAGACCTCGGGCTGGAGCCTGACCGCGCAGGACGTGTTCAACAATGTGATGCGCACCGCCGTGGAAGCCATGGCGGCCACCCAGGGCCACACCCAGTCTCTGCACACCAATGCGCTGGACGAAGCGCTCGCGCTGCCGACCGACTTTTCCGCCCGCATCGCCCGCAACACGCAAATCCTGCTGCAGCAGGAAAGCGGCACCACGCGCCAGATCGACCCCTGGGGCGGCTCCTTCTTCGTCGAGCGGCTCACCGCTGATCTTGCCGCCAAGGCCTGGGCCCATATCCAGGAAGTGGAAGCCCTCGGCGGCATGGCGAAGGCGATCGAGGCCGGCATTCCCAAGCTGCGCATCGAGGAGGCCGCTGCCACCACGCAAGCGCGCATCGATGGCGGCGCGCAGACTGTGGTGGGCGTCAACAAATACAAGCCGCTGACGGAAGCCCAGATCGACGTGCTGAAGGTCGACAATTCCGCCGTGCGCGCGGCGCAGATCGAAAAGCTCAAGCGCCTCAAGGCCGAGCGCAGCGATGCCGAGGTGGAAAGCGCGCTCACCGCCCTCACCAATGGCGCGAGCCAGGGCGCGAACCTGCTGGAACTCGCCGTCAACGCCGCCCGCGCCAAGGCGACGGTGGGCGAAATCTCCGATGCGCTGGAGAAGGTGTTCGGCCGCCATCGCGCCGAGATCCGCGCCATTTCCGGCGTCTACAAGCGGGAGGCCGGCGCCATGACCGACAAGGTGGGCAAGGTGCAGCGCCAGGTGGAAGAATTCGAGCATGCCGAGGGCCGCCGCCCGCGCATCCTGGTGGCCAAGGTGGGCCAGGACGGGCACGATCGCGGGCAGAAGGTGATCGCCTCCGCCTTCGCCGACCTCGGCTTCGACGTGGACATCGGCCCCCTGTTCGCGACCCCGGAAGAGGCCGCCCGGCAGGCGGTGGAGAATGACGTCCATGTGGTGGGCATCTCCTCGCTTGCCGCCGGACATCTCACCCTCGTGCCGGCGCTGAAGCAGGCGCTGGAGGCGGAAGGGCGCGGCGACATCATGGTGGTGGTGGGCGGCGTCGTGCCGCCGCAGGATTACGAGGCGCTGCGCGCGGCCGGCGCGGAAGCCATCTTCCCGCCCGGGACCGTGATCGCGGACGCCGCGCGCGATCTTCTGGTGACGCTGTCCCAGCGTCTCGGCCATTCCAAGGAAGCGGCGGAATAGACCCCGCCGTTCCCGTCCGCGAGGAAAATCTTATGCCGGCCTATGGCGCGACGCTGGAGGTGTTGCGCCTCGGGCCAAACCTGCTTGGTTTCTATGACGGGCGCATTCCTGGCGTCCGACTCTATTCCGAGCAGCCCAATTGGCTGGACGACGGGGCCTTCGCGCTCGGCATCTGCACTTATGCGGTCATCGATGGTGCGGACGCGCTGGTTTACGACCCGCACATCTCCGTGCCCCACGCCCGCATCATCCGCCGCACGTTGGAGGATTTGGGCGCGCGCCACATGCGCCTCGTTCTGAGCCATTGGCACGACGACCATGTGGCCGGCACCGAGGTGTTCGCCGATTGCGAGATCATCGCCAATCGGGACACCGCCGAAATCCTCGCGGCCCACAAGGATGCGCTGGAAAGCGGCGATCCGCCCATCAAGCCGCTGATCCTCCCCAACAGCTTGTTCTCCGGTACGCTGGAGCTGATGGTCGGCCAGATCCCGGTTCAATTGCGCCAGCTCGACATCCATAGCCGCGACGGAACGGTCGCTCTGCTGCCCGGCGGCGTGGTGCTGGCGGGGGATACGCTGGAAGACCCCATCACCTATGTGGACGAGGCCGACCGTCTCGCGATCCATCTGCGCGATCTCGACCGCATGGCGGGCTGGGACATCTCCACCATCCTGCCCAATCACGGTTCCAAGGCGCAGATCCTGGCGGGCGGCTATCCGCCGGCCTTCATAAAGGCCACCCGCCTTTATGTGGAAAAGCTTCTGCGCCTCGCAAGCGAGCCGGAACTGGCCGCACAGGACCTCTCCACCTTCGCCGCCGAAGCGCTGGCGACCGGCGCCATCACTTACTTTGAGCCCTATGAGGCCGTGCACCGTCACAATGTGGAAAGGGTGATGCAGGTGGCCGCGCAAGCCTCATAGGTCCTCGGTTTCGCGATTCGCCCTCGCGCCCCGGACCTATTCGGCCGCCACCAGCTCGGCTGGAGCTTCAGGCGTTCCAAACAGCAGCAATTGCTGCTCGCGCACCGGGGCGAACGACTGGCGGTGGTGCCGGCACGGGCCGTGGGTGCGCAGGGCGTTCCCATGTTCCGCCGTGCCATAGCCCATGTGGCGCTGGAATCCGTAGGCGGGAAAAGCAAGGCCGAGGCCGGTCATCAGCCGGTCCCGCGTCACCTTGGCGACGATGGAGGCGGCCGCGATCGAGGCGACAAGCCCGTCGCCGCCGATGATCATTTCCACCATGCAGGATAAAGGCGGGCGATCGTTTCCATCGACAAAGACCAGAGCGGGCGCGCACGGCAGGCCGCGCACGGCATTGGCGAGCGCCCATAATGTCGCCTGGCGGATATTGTCGCGGTCGATCCGCGCGGGCGGCGCGAGGCAAACGGAAACCTCGGCAGTGGCGCAGATTTCGGCGAACAGGCGCTCGCGCACCTCGCGCGTCAGCTTCTTGGAATCGTTGAGCCCCACAGGAATGCGCTTGGGATCCAGCACCACGGCGGCGGCGACCACCGGCCCGGCGAGCGGGCCCCGCCCGGCCTCATCCGCCCCAGCCACCGGTCGGGCGCCGGCCTTGTAGGCGGCGCGCTCGCGCTTGAAATCGAGGCCGGTCTTCGGCTTCGCGTTACGTACCGACCGGGCGGCGGTCACGGCCATGAAAGTGCTCCGACGCGCCGATTCGCAGTGGCGCAGATGGACAAAGGGTGAGGCGCGGAAAAACCGAACGCAAGTCGCAAGCAGGACCGAAAGCGCGCCCAAGACTTTTCCTGAAGGAAAATTTAATCCCGGCAGAGACGCGGTGTCGCAGGCCGGCGCCGGGCGCTGTGGGCGGTTCGCAGAAGGATTTCGCCGCAAAGCTGTGCTTTATGCGGATGGAGATCGAACCGCGCGGGCGCTGAAACGTTGTCTGCGCGGCGGCGGCGATGGGGCCAAGGTCGCGCTCTTTATGCGCGCGCCGGTCGGCAGGAGGTTTTGGGCATGCGGTGGGAGGATTTCCGCTCCAGCGGCAATGTGGAGGACCGGCGCGGCTCGGGTGGTGGCGGCGGATTCCAGATGCCGGGCGGACGCGGCGGAATGGGCATCGGCACCATCATCATCGTCGGGCTGGTGGGCTGGGCGTTGGGAATCAACCCCTTGGTGCTATTGAGCGGTCTCGACGCGATCCAGGGCGGCGGAAGCTCCTCCCAACAGACCGCGCCGTCCCAGACCACGCGCCAGGGGCCGCCGAGCGATGAGCTTGGGCGCTTTGCCGCGGCCGTCCTGGCGCAGACCGAGGATGTGTGGACCGAATTGTTCCGCGCCCAGGGCCGCACCTATGTGGACCCGAAGATGGTGCTGTTCTCCGGCCAGACCCGCTCGGCGTGCGGCGGCGCCTCGGCCGAGATGGGGCCGTTCTATTGCCCGACCGATCAGAAGGTCTATCTCGACCTCACCTTCTTCCAGGAGATGAAGACCCGTTTCAAGGTTCAGGGTGACTTCGCCGCTGCCTATGTGATCGCCCACGAGGTCGGTCATCACGTGCAGAATCTCACCGGCATTCTGCCGAAGATCCAGGCGGCGCAACGCAATGCCGGCTCCAAGGCGGAAGCCAATGCGCTCTCCGTGCGGGCCGAGTTGATGGCCGATTGCCTCGCCGGAGTCTGGGCCTATCACGCCAACGAGCGCTTCCGCATCCTGGAGCCCGGCGACGTGCAGGAGGCGCTGGCCGCCGCGACCGCCATCGGCGACGATCGCCTGCAGCGCCAGTCGCAGGGTGTGGTGGTGCCGGACAGCTTCACCCACGGCACCTCGCAGCAGAGGGTCACGTGGTTCACGCGCGGGCTTAAGAGCGGTTCCATGCAGCAATGCAACACCTTGCAGGGAGCCATCTGATGCCCGGGATCGACGAAGCGCGCCCTTTCGTGGCCTTGAAAATCGCCGTGCTCACAATGTCCGATACCCGCGCCCTCGCCGATGACCGGTCCGGGACGGTGCTGGCGGAGCGGATCGAAGCCGCCGGCCATGTCCTGGCCGACCGACGGATCGTGCCGGACGACGTGGAGGAGATCCGCGCGGTGGTCAAAGGCTGGATCGCCGATCCCGCCATCGATGTGGTGATCACCACCGGCGGCACCGGCTTCACCGGTCGGGACGTGACGCCGGAGGCGATCGAGCCGCTGTTCGAGAAGCGCATGGAAGGCTTTTCCACGGTGTTCCACATGATCTCGTTCGCGAAGATCGGCACCTCCACCTTGCAGAGCCGGGCAACGGCCGGGGTGGCCCATTCCACTTATATCTTCTGCCTGCCGGGATCGCCGGGAGCCTGCAAGGACGGGTGGGACGAGATTCTCGTCAACCAGTTGGACGTCCGGTACCGCCCCTGCAATTTCGTCGAAATCCTGCCGCGCCTGGATGAGCATTTGAAGCGGGCGAAGGCGCAGGGGGCGAGTGTCTAGACACGCGCCAGAAACCCGCCACGGGGCGAAACTCGAAAAAAATGTTTCATGTGAAACATTGTCTTAGCTGAGAAGAACCGGGTGGAACTTGTGTTCCTCCGTGGCTTTGACCCATAAATTCTGCAGTGTTTCGACGAAGTTCTACAACGCGGCGGCCCCCTCACGGACGCCCGGATTCGGCGGCACGGCGGGGCCGGCGCGGGGCGCGCGGCGGGATCGCGGGATTGGGCGATGGGGCGGAGTTGGAGATTGGCCGCGCGGTCGGCCGGGCGGTTCTTCGGGTTCCCACAATCAGGATCGCGGCCGGCAGCGCCGCATTGAGGATCTGGATCGCCACCAGCGGCGCCACGCCCAGGAACCCTCTGAGATAGGCCATGAGCGAGCCCATCAGCACCGCATGGACCAGCACGCCGGCCAGCACCAGCAGCGCCAGCTCGCGCAGCCCGGCGCCATGGCGGCGCACCGCCACCGACAGCGTCCACAGGCACAGCGGCAGGAACAGCACGACCGCCGTGGCAAGACCGGGATTGTAGCGCCGCTCCAGCACCGCCGGGACAATGTGGACAAAGGCGTTCACCAGCGGCACCGACAGGAAGGAGAGCCCGACCAGCGGCCAGCGCCGCGCCACAAGGGCGCTGGCGAACCCGGCGACCCAGACCGCGGACACGTTCACGGCGGTGATGAAGGCGAGCGGGATCGGGCAGGCGACGGCATCGCCATAGCCGAGCGTGGCGCAGAGCGCGCCGCGAAAGGCATAGGGCGCGCCGAACAGGCTCACCCCATGCTCTTCGAACTGGTGCAGCAGATAGGCCGCCACGGTCAGCCAGAGCAGCCATTGCAGATCGAACCAGCGCGAGATCCGCCGGTCGGCCTGAAGGCCGTCGCTGGCGGCCAGCAGACTCAGCAGGGCGCCGGCGGCGCCGAGGCCGATCCAGGGCCAGAGGGTTGCGAACAGGGGCATGGGCGAGCAGCTTAACGGGCACAAAACGCGTGTCCAGCCGAAGGCGCCGCAATGCACCGGGCACGCCGCCTGGGAGGGCGACCCATGAGCGACCCCGTGGCCGAGGACCAGGTCTTCAATCAGCCGCCGCCGTTCGCGGATGTGAATCTCGTCGCCGCCGATACCCCCCTGCGGGAGGCGGCGGGCCTCGTGGAGGGCGAGCTTCTGCCCTTCGGCGCCGATTGGGGATCACAGGACAGTCTCGCCCTCGGCCGGCTGGCCAATGAGAACCCGCCCCGCCTGCGCACCCACGATCCCCAGGGCCGCAGGCTCGATCTGGTGGAATTCCATCCCGCCTACCACGCCTTGATGGCGCGCAGCAGCGCGGCGGGGCTCGGCCATTCCACCTGGGCGGGCGGCAGCCATGTGGCGCGGGCGGCGCGCCTGTTCTTGGTGTCGCAGGTGGAGGCCGGGCATGTGTGCCCGCTCACCATGACCCATGCGGCGCCGGCCGCGCTCGCGGCGGCGCCGGACCTGCTGCGCGAGTGGCTGCCGCGCATCGCCGCCGGCCCCTATGATTCGCGCTTCGTGCCGTTCTGGGAAAAGACCGCCGTCACCCTCGGCATGGGCATGACGGAGAAGCAGGGCGGCACCGACGTGCGCGCCAACATCACCCGCGCCGAGGCGATCGGCGGGACGGAATATGAAATCACCGGTCACAAATGGTTCTTCTCGGCGCCCATGAGCGATGCGTTCCTCGTTCTGGCGCAGGCGAAGGGCGGGCTCACCTGCTTCCTGGTCCCGCGCTTCCGCCCGGACGGGGCGGTGAACGCGCTGCATCTGCAACGGCTGAAGGACAAGCTCGGCAATCGCTCCAACGCCTCCTCGGAGGTTGAGTTCGCCCGCGCCTTCGGCTGGCGCGTCGGGGAAGAGGGGCGCGGCGTACCCACCGTGATCCAGATGGTGCAATTGACGCGGCTCGACTGCGCCGTCTCCTCGGCCGGCCTGATGCGCATGGCGCTCGCCCTGGCGGTGCATCACGCGCGGCACCGCACGGTGTTTCAGAAACGCCTGGTGGACCAGCCCGCCATGACCGCCGTGCTGGCCGACCTTGCGCTTGAAAGCGAGGCCGCCACCGCATTCGCCCTGCGCCTCGCCTTGAGCTTCGACCGCGCCACGCAGGACCCGCTGGAAGCCGCGCGGGCGCGGCTGCTCACGCCGGCGGCCAAGTTCGCCATCTGCAAGGCCGCGCCCGGCTTCATCTATGAGGCGATGGAGGCGCTCGGCGGCAACGCCTATGTGGAGGAAAGCCCCCTGCCGCGCCTCTATCGCGAGGCGCCGGTGAACGCCATCTGGGAGGGCTCCGGCACCGTGATGGCGCTGGACCTGCTGCGCGCCGCCGGGCGCGACAGGGAGGCGGCGAGGGACGTGGTCACCGCGCTGGCCGAGGAGGCGCGCGACCTGCCGGGCGCACGCGAAGCGGCGGGCGAGATCGCCGACTCGCTTAACGTGCCGGATGCGGAAGGCCGCGCCCGGCACGTCGCCGAGCGCCTCTCCACCCTCGCCGCCGCAGCCGCACTCGCGCGCGGAGCGCCTGCAGCGGTGGCCCAGGCTTACGCAGAGACACGCCTTTGCCACCCCCGCAGGCTGTACGGCGCCAATCTGGTCCGCGAACCCGCACTGCTGCTGGCGCGCGCCTTGAGCGAGGGGTGATGCGAAACGCCCCCGCGCCGCCGGTGCCGCGCGGTTCCCATTGAAACCTCAGGCCGCGTTCGCTATAGGGCACTTCGACTATCCGAGGGGCCGCAGAGGCCGAGCCTCGGCCGTGGCCGCTTTTCTCGCCCGCAGCGAGCAGGTGGTGGCCCGGGCGGCCGAGCACAACAGAGGCGAACTCATGTCTTCGACGTTCGATACCGTCGCCAATATCATCGCCGAGACGTGCGACATTCCGCGCGACACCATCACGCCGGAAAGCCATGCCATCGACGATCTGGGTATCGACAGCCTGGACTTCCTCGACATTGCCTTCGCCATCGACAAGGCTTTCGGAATCAAGCTTCCGCTGGAACAGTGGACGCAGGAAGTGAACGACGGCAAGGCCACCACCGAGCAGTATTTCGTGCTCAAGAACCTGTGCGCTCGCATCGACGATCTGGTCGCGGCGAAGACCGCCTGAGGTCGGACGGAGCGAATGCGTCCTGAAGTTTTCAAGATGGTGGACCGGGTCGTCGCGATCGATCCGGGCCTTGAGACCATTCATTGCGAAGGCCTTGTGCCGGAAGAAAGCTCCATCTTCGAGGGGCATTTTCCTGGCCATCCCCTGATGCCCGGCGTGCTGCTGATCGAAGCCATGGCCCAGACCACCGGCTGGCTGGTGCTCGCCCGCAATCGATTCGAGAAGATGCCGTTCCTGGCTACCGTGAAGGAAGCCAAGCTGCGCACCTTCGTCGTGCCCGGGCAAAATCTGGATCTCTATTCCAAGATCCTGCACGAGGGCTCCGGCTTCGTCGTGGCGCAGACCAAATGCACCTGCGAAGGCAAGCCAATCTGCAATGCCGAGCTGGTGTTTCGCGTCCTTCCCTGGCCCGAGGGCCGCATGAAGGATGTGGTGCTCAAGGTGGCGGAACGCGTGGAATTCCCGGTCGCGGATTATGTCGATGCCTGAGCAGAGCCCGAGCGGCAAGCGCGACGTCTGGATTACCGGCATCGGCCTCGTCTCGTCCCTGGGCGAGGGGCCGGAGGCCCATTGGCAGGCGCTCGCGGCCGGCGCCGCGCCGGTCACCGATGCTGAGCGCTTCGCGCCCTATGTGGTGCATCCGCTGGTGAAGGTGAATTACGACAGCCAGATCCCCAAGAAGGGTGATCAGCGGCAGATGGAGCCCTGGCAGCGCATCGGCACCTATGCCGCCGGACTGGCGCTCGACAGCGCCGGCATCGCCAAGAATGCGGACATCCTCGGCGAGACCGACATGATCGTCGCCGCCGGCGGGGGCGAGCGCGACTTCCAGGTGGATGCCGCCATCCTCAACGACATGCTGGTGTCCAACGATACAGGCCGCCTGCTGAACGAGCGCCTGCTGTCGGACCTGCGGCCGACCCTGTCGCTGGCCCAATTGTCCAACCTGCTGGCGGGCAACATCTCCATCGTCCACGGCGTCACCGGCTCGTCGCGCACCTTCATGGGCGAGGAAAGCGCGGGCGTGGATGCGACGCGCATCGCGTTTTCGCGCATCGCCGCGCGGCAGAGCGAGATCGCCTTGGTGGGCGGCGCCTATAATGCCGAGCGCGAGGACATGCTGCTCCTCTATGCGCTCAATGATTTCTGCATGAAGAACGGCTTTCGGCCGATCTTCGGGCCCAATGGCGTGCCGGGCATCCCTTCCGGCTCCATGGGCGCGTTTTTGGTGCTGGAATCGCCGGAGCACGCCACCGCGCGCGGCGCCAAGCCGCTGGCCAAGCTCTCCGGCGTCTGGTCCGAACGGGCGCAGCGCAACGTCGACGGCAGCGTGAGCGAGAAGGTCTCGCAGCTTCTGGCGAAAGCCGGCACGACAGCAGGAACCGCGGTCTTCTCCGGCGCCACCGGCGCACGGGGCGCGACCGAGGCCGAGGCCGAGGCCCTGCGCGCGGCCGGGCTGCCGGTGCGCGCGCTGGCCAATCGCATCGGCCACGGCTTCGAAGCCCAGTTCGCCGCCGGCCTCGCGCTCGCGGCGCTGAGCGTCGAGCACGGCACGCTGTTTCCCGCCTTGGCCGGCGATGGCCTGGAGAACGGCGAAGGCGCGGTCTCCCGTGTCATCGTCACCGCCGTTGGCCATTGGCGCGGCGAAGGCGCGGGACTGGTGGAACGGGTGGGTTGAGCCCTATATCTGCATCTTGACGGCGGACGAGGATCGGCACGGGCGCGGGGCGCGCCGGCAAATCCTTCACCATCCGCCGACGCGGGGGTGAGGCGCGTCGTCCCCCTCCCCTCGCCGCCCCGCCGTCATTTTGCGGATGCGGCTCCAGGACGTGCGGACGGCCACCTTTGGTGCCGTCCTTGGAAGGAGGCGCCCGTGGCGCAGGCATATACGGACAAGTTCGGCCGCCCGATCGTGGTGGTAACCGGCATCGGCATCGTCACCTCGCTCGGACAGGGCAAGGCCGACAATTGGCGCCGCCTCACGGCGGGCGAATCCGGCATCCACACCATCACCCGCTTTCCCCTTGAGGGCATGCGCACCACCATCGCCGGCACCGTGGACTTCCTGTTCGACGGCCGCGTGCCCGCGCCCGACCTGTCCCAGCGCCTCGCCACGCTGGCGGCGGAAGAAGCCATCGCGGAGGCCGGCATCGGCACCAAGGGCAATTTCCCCGGCCCGCTGTTCGCCGCCGTTCCTCCGGTCGAGCTGGAATGGCCGGAGAAGCGCGCGCTGGCGGAAGTCGTGCCCCATAAGCCCCTGGTCTATCACGATCTTCTGGATGCGGCGGAGACGGGCAAATTCTCCGCCTGGCACGAACGCTTCCTGTTCGGCTCGGTGGCCGACCGGCTCGCCGATCATTTCGGCACCCAGGGCCAGCCGATCTCCCTTTCCACCGCCTGCGCCTCCGGCGGCACGGCGATCCAGCTCGGCGTCGAGGCGATCCGGCGCGGGGAATGTGACGTCGCGCTCTCGCTCGGCACCGACGGCTCGGTGCATCCCGAGGCGCTGATCCGCTTCTCCCTGCTCTCGGCGCTGACCACCGCCAACGACAAGCCGGGCGAGGCGGCGCGCCCGTTCGCCAAAAATCGGGACGGCTTCGTGATGGCGGAAGGCGCCGCCGCCCTGGTGCTGGAAAGCCTGGAACATGCCACAGCCCGTGGCGCCAAGATCCTCGGCGTGCTGGAAGGCTGCGGGGAGATGTCCGACAATTTCCACCGCACCCGTTCCAGCCCGGACGGCAAACCCATCATCGGCTGCATGATGAATGCGCTGAAGGATGCCGGCATCACCCCCGGCGACGTGGATTACATCAACGCCCACGGCACCTCGACGCCCGAGAATGACCGGATGGAATATGTCGGCATGAAAGCCGTGTTCGGCGAGGAGGCCCTGGCGGGCATTCCCATCTCGTCCAACAAATCGATGATCGGCCACACCCTGACCGCAGCCGGCGCCATTGAAGCTGCGGTCTCGCTGCTGACCATCGCCAACGGCCGCATCCCGCCGACCATCAATTATAACATCCCCGACCCGGCGATCCCGCTGGACGTGGTGCCGAACGTCGCGCGCGACGCAACGGTGAACCGCGTCATCTCCAATTCCTTCGGCTTCGGCGGGCAGAATGTGTGCCTGGTGCTGACGGGGGAGCCGGCGTGAGGCAGGCTTGCCTACCCTCGCACGCTGAGGCGCCGGCGGCATGAGCCTCGACGGGACCAAGCGCGTTCTCGTCACCGGCGGCGGGCGAGGCCTCGGCGCGGCGATCGTGCGCGCCCTGGCCGGTGCCGGCTATGACGTGACCTTCACCTATCGCAGCGCCGGCCCCGAGGCCGAAACGCTGCTGGAGGAGCTCCGCGCCGCCCATCCCGATGCCGCGATCAGCGCCAAGGCGGTGGATCTGGCGGACCGCGCCGCCGTCGAGGCCCTGGCGCAGGAGATCGAGGCGGACGCGGCCTATTACGGCTTCTGCCACAATGCCGGCGCCGCCTACGACACGCTCGCCGCGATGGTGGACCAGGACAAGGCCGAGCAGGTGATGCAGGTCAATCACCATGCCTTCGTGCGGCTCACGCGGGCGCTGGTGCGCCCCATGATCCGCGCACGGGTGGGCAGGATCGTCGCCATCGGCTCGGTGGCGGCGTTGCAGGCCAACCAGGGCAATGTCGCCTATGCCGCCTCCAAGGCGGCTTTGCTGGCCCATGTGAGGGGCCTCGCCGTGGAGAGCGCCAAGCGCGGCGTCACGGTGAATTATGTCGCCCCCGGCTTCATCGACACGGCCATGCTGGCGAAGTTCGCCGATTACCGCGAGCGCATGGCGGCGCAGATCCCCGCCGGGCGTTTCGCACAGGTGGATGAGGTCGCCGCGCTGGTCGGGTTTCTCTTCTCGCCGGGAGCAAGCTATATCACCGGGGCCGTGATCCCGGTGGATGGGGGCCTCTCGGCCCAGCTTGCCGTCCATCGCTGACCTTCAGGACCAAAATGCGCGCCCTTCAGCTCGTCTCCGACCGCAATCTCCAGATCGTCGACATGCCCGAACCCGACGCCCCCGGCGCGGGCGAGGTGCAGGTCCGCGTCAAGGCGCTCGCCCTCAACCATATCGACGTGTGGGGCTGGCGCGGCATGGCGTTCGCCAAGCGCAAGATGCCGCTGGTGGTGGGCGCGGAAGCCGCCGGTGAAGTGGTGGCGCTGGGCGCCGACGTGCGCGGGCTGAGGGTGGGGCAGACGGTCGCCATGTACGGCGCCATGACCTGCGGCCATTGCAAGCAATGCCTCAAGGGCCGCGACAATCTGTGCGAAAGCGTCGGCGGCGTGCTGGGCTTCCACATCGACGGCTTTGCCCGCGACGTCGTCAACATGCCCGAGCGGCTGGTGATTCCCGCCCCCGAGGGCGTTTCCTTCGAGGAGGCGGGCTGCGCCGGCATCACCTTCTCTACCGTCGAGCATATGCTGTTCGACAATGCCAAGCTGGAAGCGGGTGAGACCGTGCTGGTGCATGCCGGCGGCTCGGGCATCGGCTCCGCCGCCATCCGCCTCGCCAAGGATATCGGCGCCACCGTCATCACCACGGTCGGCGACGACGAGAAGATGGAGAAGGCCAAGGCGCTGGGCGCCGACCATGTGATCAATTATCGCGTCGACCGGTTCGAGCACGAGGTCCGCAAGATCACCAAGAAGGTGGGCGTGGACGTGGTGTTCGAGCATGTGGGCGCCGACACCTGGAACGCCTCGCTGCTGTCCATGAAGCCGGGCGCGCGCCTGGTCACCTGCGGCTCCACCTCGGGGGTGAGCGTGCAGATGAACCTGATGCAGCTGTTCCAGCGCCAATACAAGATTTTCGGCTCGTTCGGCGCCACCATCCGCAACGTGTCCACCGGCCTGGAGAAGATGGGCCGGGGCGTGAAGCCGGTGATCGACACCGTGGTGCCGCTGGAGCGCTTCAACGAGGGCCTGGAGCGCCTGGAGAGCCGCAAGGTGTTCGGCAAGATCGTCGTGCGCTTCTAAAGACCCACCGCGAGGAAACCGGCCGTGTCGCCGCTGAAGATCTTGTGGGGCCGCTTCCTGCGGCGCATTCGCCGCGCGCTTGCCCCCATCGCCGAGAGCATCATCGTCGGCTTCGTGCGGGTGCTGGTGTGGTGGTCCCGCCTTTTTCCCATCTCCTGGTCCTCGGCGGTGGTGAGCACGCTCGCCCGCCTGCTGGGCCCGTTCTTCCTGGTGAGCCGGGTGGCGCGGGACAACCTGCGCCGCGCCTTCCCCCACAAGAGCGACGCCGAGATCCGCCGCATCCTGGATGGGGTGTGGGACAATCTCGGCCGCATGTCGGCGGAATTCGCCCATCTCGACCGGATCTGGGATTACGACCCGGTGCATCCCGGCAACGGACGCATCGAGATCGTCGGCACCGAGGTGATGGCCCGCCTGCGGGACGACGGCAAGCCGGCCCTGTTCTTCACCTCCCACACCGGCAATTGGGAATTGAACGCCATCACCGGCGGCAAGCTCGGGGTGAAGGGGGGCGTGCTGTATCGCGCGCCCAACATCAAGAAGGCGGCCAAGCTGATCGAGGACATGCGGGCGGAAACCATGCCCGGCCTGATCCGCGCCAACCGCAATGCCGGCCGCCAGATGGCGCGCATGCTGGAAGAAGGCCAGCATATCGGCATGCTGGTGGATCAATATTGGGGCCAGGGCGTGAGCGTGGATTTCTTCGGCCGCCCCTGCCCCACCAATCCGACGCTCGCGCGCCTCGCGCGGCAGTTCGAATGCCCGGTGCACGGCATGCGCGTGATCCGCCTGCCCAAGGGGCGGTTCCGCATCGAGATCACCGAAGAGGTCATCCTGCCGCGCGATGCCGATGGGCGTATCGACGTACAGGGGGCCATGCAGGCGGTCACGGATGTGATCGAGGACTGGGTGCGCGAATATCCCGGCCAATGGCTCTGGCTGCACCGGCGCTGGCGATAATGCCTGCGCCGAGGCGGCGTCGCTCGCCCCATGCCCTTGCCCCTCGATCCCTTATCCTATAAAGCCGCGCTTTCCTTTTTTCGGGGATGAACGATATGGGTTCGCGGCCGGTGGCCGTCATCATGGGCAGCCAGTCGGACTGGGAGACCATGCGGCACGCTGTGGAAACGCTCGCAGCACTCGAGATCGGCAATGATGTGCGCATCGTCTCCGCGCACCGCACGCCTGAGCGCATGTTCGCCTTCGCCAAGGGGGCGAAAGCGGAAGGCTTCAAGGTGATCATCGCGGGCGCGGGCGGCGCGGCCCATCTGCCGGGCATGGTGGCGGCGCTGACCCCGCTGCCGGTGTTCGGCGTGCCGGTGGAATCGAAAGCCATGTCGGGCATGGACAGCCTGCATTCCATCGTCCAGATGCCGGCCGGGGTTCCCGTGGGCACGCTCGCCATCGGCAAGGCCGGGGCCACCAACGCCGCCTTGCTCGCCGCCGCCGTACTGGCGCTCAGCGACGAAGCCCTCGCGGCGCGGCTCGATGCCTATCGCGCCGCACGCACCGCCGCAGTCACGGAACGGCCGGTCTGATCCATGCTCAAGCCCGGTTCCACCATCGGCATCCTCGGCGGGGGACAGCTCGGCCGCATGATCGCCCTTTCGGCGGCCCAGCTCGGCCTCAAGACCCAGATCCTGTGCCCCGATACGGACAGCCCCGCCTTTCAGGTGGCCGCCGGCCATATCTGCGCCGGCTATGACGACGAGGCCGCCCTCGCCGAACTGGCGCGGGTGAGCGATGTCGTCACCTATGAATTCGAAAATGTGCCGCTGGCCACCGCCGAATTCCTGGCCGCCCGCGTGCCGGTGCGGCCGGGCACCAAGGCGCTGGCGATCACCCAGGACCGCCTGCTGGAAAAGAGCTTCGTGCGCGACCTCGGCATCGAGACCGCGCCCTTCGCCGCCGTGGACGATTTCGCCGGCCTGGAAGCGGCGGTTGTCGCCATCGGCCTGCCGGCGGTGCTGAAGACCCGCCGCTTCGGCTATGACGGCAAGGGACAGGTGACGCTCCGCCCCGGCGATGATCTGCGCGCCGCCTGGCACGCCATCGGGGCGCAGAGCGCGATCCTGGAAGGCTTCGTCACCTTCGAGCGCGAGGTCTCCGTGATCGCGGCGCGCTGCGTGGACGATGCGTTCGCGGCCTATGACGTGACCGAGAATGTGCACCGCGACCACATTCTGCACACCTCGACCGTGCCCGCCGCCATGACCCGGCAGGCATCGGAGCACGCCCACGCCATCGCCTGCAAGATCGCCGGCGCGCTCTCCTATGTCGGCGTGTTCGCGGTGGAATTGTTCATCACCTCCAGCGCCTCGGGCGAGCGGGTGATCGTCAATGAGATCGCCCCGCGCGTGCACAATTCCGGGCATTGGACGCAGGACGGCGCCGTCACCAGCCAGTTCGAGCAGCATGTGCGCGCCATCGCCGGCTGGCCGCTCGGCGATCCCGCCCGCCTCGGCGAAGTGCAGATGCGGAACCTCATCGGCGCCGACGCGGACGACTGGGCGAAGATCCTGGCGGAGCCGGGCGCCCATCTGCATCTCTATGGCAAGGACGAGGCACGCCCCGGCCGCAAGATGGGCCATGTGAACCGCCTGCGCCTCGACGGCCGCGTCACGCCCGTCCCCAACTGCTGACGTCACGCCCCGCCCGCCGACCTGACGCCGGGGCGGTTATGTCTCGGGCGGCAGGGAGCCCGCCACCAGCAGCCGCGCCATCCAGCGCGCGGTGTCGGTGATCTGCGCGTCGTCGAGGCCGCACACATCCTTCAGGACCACCACCGTTTCGATGCCCGCCAGCAGCGACAGGGCATTCACCAGCCGGGCGAAGGCCAGTGCCGGCATGGCGGCGGCGATGCCGGCCAAAGCGTCCGAGAGCCAGCGCACCCGCCTTCCGCCCCGGCTCGCCCCTTCGCCGGGGGCCGCCAGCGCGAGGTAGCTGCGGAACAGCGCCTCGTGCCGCAGCACCATGGCCAGCACGCTCGCCACCACCTCCTCCGCCTGGCGGGCAGCCGGCAGGGCCGTGAGGCTGGGATCGAGCATCACGCCCTCCATTTCGGCGGCGATGGCATCGAGCAAGGCCTCCTGCGCCAAGGCCTCGGGCGTTGAGAAATAGCGATAGGCCGTGGCGCGCGAAATCGCTGCGGCATCGGCGGCCTCGCCCACGGTGGGGGAGCGGCCCTCGGCCAGGAGACGACGCGCGGCGGCCAGAAGGGCGGCGCGCGTCCGCTGCTTCTGCGCGACCCGTTCGCCGGACGGTTGACGATCCAAATCAAACCTCTTATGAGACGATTGTCTCGTTATGAGATTTTTGTATCAAAATTTGGGAAAGGGCACAAGGCGTGACACTTCTATCTCCAGCCGCGCTTGCCACTGCGGCGCCCCCGCGCGTTGGGTCGTCCATTCATCTGCTCGGCACGATCGTCACCTTCAAAGGCATCGCGGCGCAGACCGAGGGAAACTATTCCCTTGTCGAAGCCGCGACCGCGCCGGGTGCGTTCACGCCGCCTCATGTCCACAGCGAGGACGCGGAGGCGTTTTATGTTCTGGAAGGGGAATACGAGGTGTTCCGCGACGGCGCGACCGCCCGGCATGGACCGGGCTCTTTCGTCTATATGCCGCGCGGCACCGCCCACGGGTTCCGAAATGCCGGGGCCGAAACGGCGCGCATGCTGATCATCAACGTGCCGGGCGGCCTGCACGAGCAATTCTTCCTGGCGGCGGGCGAGCCGGTATCCGGTCCCCTCGCCTTTCCGCCGCCCGCGCCCCCGGACGTGCCGAAGCTGGTGGAAGTCGCGGAGCGCTATGGAATCACTTTGCTGCCGCCTGCCGCATGATGCAGTCAATAAAGCCGCGCAATACGATCACTCGGCAGGCGCCTTGGGCAGCGGGATGAGCCTGCCCTCCTCGGCCTTGTAGAAATATTGGCTGGCCACCAGCCAGCCCTTCAGCGGCCGCAGGGGCGGAATGCAGGTGAGCAGGAGCAGCGGCAGGGTGGTCACCAGATGCACCCAATAGGGCGCCTGATAGACCATTTCCAGCCAGATGGCGAACAGGGTCGAGGGCAGGCAGCCGAAGATGATGACGAAGAAGGCGGGACCGTCGGCGGGATCGGCGAAGGAATAGTCGAGCCCGCAGACCTCGCACTTCGGCGCCAGCGTGAGGAAGCCCTTGAACAAATGCCCCTGCCCGCAGCGCGGGCACCGGCCCCGCAAGCCGGTCTGAAGCGGGGACAGCGGGGGCCAGGATTGGGTGGACATGATTATATCCAGTCATTAAGCCGTACTTGACTGCACATAATATACATTCAATTCACCCGGACAATGAGGGGAGATGTCGCATCATCCCCGGTCACCGCCCGCGTGGCGATCCCTGCATCAACGGAAAAATTGAGGCGTCAGGCCCGCACGCGCGAGCGCTCGGCGCTGACGTTGCGCGCGATGTGGGCGGCGAGATAATCCGCCGCCTGAAGCAGGCCGGGCTGGCGCTCCCAGAGGATCAGATCCACCGAGGGCAGCGCCGGCAGTCCGTCCGCCGCGCCGAGGCGCACCAGCCCGGTGGAGCGCACCGAATCGGCGAGCACGATGATGGCGGCATCCGCCAGCGCCATGGCCTGGAGACCGGCAATGCTTTCCGAGACGCAGGCGATGCGCCAGGGCCGTCCCTGCTCGTTCAGTCCCGCCAGGGCATAATCGCGATAGAGATTGCCCTCCGGCAGCATGGCGAGCGGCAGCGGGTCGTCGAGATGGGCGTTCCCGTCGGCCGCGCCGAGCCAGACCAGCGGCTCCGCCCGCAGAACCGTGCCACGCCCCACGTTCGGCGCCACGCCCGGCATGCGGGTGGCGATCGCGATGTCGATCACGCCATCGCTCATGTCCTGCGCCAATTGCCGCGACAGCGCGCAGCGCACCGTCACCTCCACGCCGGGATAGCTGGCACGGAAGCTCGCCAGGGTCTCGGGCAGCAGGAAGGCGGCATAGAGATCGGGACAGCCGAGCGTGACGCGCCCCTCGATCTCCTCGGCCGCGAGGCGCAGGCACGCCTCCTCATGCATGCGCAGCACGGTGCGCGCGTAGGGCAGCAGCATCTCGCCATGGCGCGACAGCCGCAGGTGCCGCAAATCCGGCTCGAACAAAGCGCGGCCCGCCGCCTCCTCAAGCCGCTTCACCTGCAGGCTGATGGCCGGCTGGGTGCGGTTCAGCTTGCGGGCGACACGGGTCACGCTCTGTTCCTGGACGAGCATCACGAAGGTGCGCAACAGGGTGATTTCGAGGGGACGGGTCATTCTTTGCATAAATATTATTTGGCTTTTCGCAAAGCAATATAAATTTGATTACTTCACTCATCCAGGGTTTAATTTATAACAACTTCGCCAATATTGCTTACCGCATAGGCAACTGCGCAAAATTTGATCTGAATCAAACACCGATGTGCAACCAAAAAGGGCAGTCGACACGCGGCGATAAAATAATTAATAAAATCGATGGAAATAGGGGATAATTGAATGTCGGGTGCGTTCCTGGAAGTGTCCGGGCTTGTGAAGCATTATGGCGGCGTGGCGGCCCTCGACGGGTGCAGCCTGTCGCTGGCGAAGGGTGAGATCACCGGCCTCATCGGTCCCAACGGCGCCGGCAAGACCACCTTGCTGAACGCCCTGACCGGCCTCGCCAAGCCCGATGCCGGATCGGTGACCTTCGACGGCGCCGACGTCACCGGCCTTCAGGCGCATCTGATGGCAGCGCGCGGCGTGGTCCGCAGCTTCCAGATCGTGCGTGAACTCTCCAGCCTGACCGTGTTCGAGAACCTGCTGCTCGCCCCGCCGCACCAGACCGGCGAGAGCCTGCTGGGCGCCATCGTCGCCCGCCGCAAATGGTGGGCGCAGGAGCAGGAGAACGCCGCCCGCGCCCGCACCCTTCTGGAGCGGGTCGGGCTGTGGAAGCTCGCCGACCAGTCCTCCTCCGCCCTCTCCGGCGGACAGAAGAAGCTGCTGGAGGTGGCCCGCGCGCTGCTGCTGGAGCCGCGCATGATCCTGCTGGACGAGCCCGGCGCCGGCGTCTCCCCGCCGCTGCGGGAAGAGATCATCCGCCTGGTGCGCGAATTGAAGGCCGAGGGCCTCTCCTTCGGCATCGTCGAGCACGACATGCACCTCGTGGGCGAGGTGTGCGACCATGTCCATGTGCTGGCCGAGGGACGCACGCTTGTCTCCGGCACCTTCGCCGAGGCGACCGCCGATCCGCGCGTCGTCGAAGCCTATCTCGGGCTCGCCGCGTGATGGAAACCAGCCCCACAAACGCCCTCCAGGTCGAAGGCCTGCGCGCCGGCTACGGGCGCGGCGGCGATATCGTGTGCGGTATCGATTTCGCCCAGAAGCCGGAAACCATCGTCGCCGTCATCGGCCCCAATGGTTCGGGAAAATCCAGCTTCATCAAGACCATCGCCGGGCTCTTGAAGGTCCGCGCCGGCGCGATCGCGGTAACCGGCCGCGATGTCACCCAGCTCTCGCCGGCAAAGCGCGTGTTCTCCGGCCTCGCCTA
The DNA here is from genome assembly GCF_043195195.1 of Roseixanthobacter psychrophilus. Lineage (NCBI taxonomy): Bacteria > Pseudomonadati > Pseudomonadota > Alphaproteobacteria > Hyphomicrobiales > Xanthobacteraceae > Roseixanthobacter > Roseixanthobacter psychrophilus. The sequence continues at coordinate 288,113 of NZ_JBAFWT010000002.1, read as the reverse complement.
TGTGCCGCAGGAAGCCAATGTCTTCCGCTCCCTGTCGATCCGCGAAAACCTGAAGCTCGCCACCGAATTCCTGCGCGGCCGGCCCGGCATCGGCAAGGAGCAGGAAGAACGGGTGCTGGCGCTGTTTCCCGAGATCGCCGCCCGCCCACGCACGCTCGCGGGCAATCTCTCCGGCGGGCAGCGCCAGATGCTGGCATTCGCCTGCGCCCTTTTGGCCAATCCCGAGGTGCTGCTGCTGGACGAGCCCTCCGCCGGCCTCTCCCCCAAGATCGTGCAGGAGACCATGGAAGCCATCGCCCGCGTGCGGGAGGCCGGCGTGACCATCGTGCTGGTGGAGCAGAATGTGGCCGCCGCGCTTCGGATCGCCGACGAGGTGGTGGTGCTGGTGGCCGGGCGCCTCAGCCTGCGCGCGCCGGCGGGAGACGTGAAGCCGCACGACCTTGCCGGCCTGTTCTTCGGAAAGGCGGCTTGAGATGGCACAGCTTTTCCTCAACGGCCTGGTCACCGGCCTGCTGCTCGCCCTGCCCGCCCTGGCGCTGACCTTGGTGTTCGGCATCCTGAAATTCGCGAATTTCGCGGTCGGCGCGCTGCTCACCTTCGGCGCCTATGCCGGTTATGTCGCCAACGTGCTGTTCGGCTGGCCGCTGCCGCTCGCCGCCGCCTTCGCGGCGCTGAGCGTGGCGCTCGCCTCCATCCTCTGCGACATGCTGGTGTTCGAGCGGCTGCGCGAACGCGGCTCCATCACCTTGCTGGTGGCCTCCATGGGGGTCTCCTTGGTGGTGGAGAACATCTGCCGCTTCTTCTTCGGCAATGCCGCGCGCAGCTTCGATGTGACGCTCGCCCGGCCGATCCGCTGGCAGGGCGTGCGCATCAACCACGAGCAGATCGTCACGGCGAGCGTCGTCATTGTCGCGCTGATCCTGGTGCACCTGCTGCTCACCGCCTCGCCGCTGGGGCGCGCCATGCGGGCGGTGGCCGACAATCCCTCCCTTGCCGCAGTGCGCGGGGTGGAGCGGCGCACCGTCGCCCGCATCACCTGGGCCCTCACCGGCGCGCTGCTGGGGGTCTCCGGCGTGCTCGCCGGCCTCGATCGCGCCATCGATCCGCTGATGGGCTGGAACTATCAGATCCCGATCTTTGCCGCCGCCATCCTGGGCGGCCTCGGCAGCCCGCTCGGCGCGGTCGCCGGCGCGCTGATGATCGGCATCGCGGAAGAGATGTCAGCCCTCATCCTGCCCACCAACTACCGGCAGGCGGTGAGCTTCACCGTGATCCTGCTGCTGCTCCTGTTCCGCACCAACGGCCTGTTCGGCGCAAAGGCGGTGCGCAAATGAGCGCTTATCTCGTCACCCTCGTCATCCTGGTCAGCGTCGCGGCGCTGGTCGGCCTCGCCTTGAACCTGCAATGGGGCCTCGCCGGGCTGGTGAATTTCGGCGTCTCCGGCTTCGTCGCCCTCGGCGCCTATGGGGTCGCGATCACCGCGCCTCATATCGGCTGGCTGCCGGCGATGCTGGTCTCCGCCGCGCTGTGCGCCGCCATCAGCATGGCGCTCGCCTTGCTCTCCATCCGCCTGGAGGAGAATTACCTCGCCATCGTCACCATCGGCTTCGGCGAAGTGGTGCGCATCCTGCTGCTGAACGAAGGCTGGCTCACCGGCGGCGCGCTCGGCATCGCCGATATCCCGCGCCCGTTCGCCGACATCACGCCGCCGGGCGGGGGCGACGGGGTGATCCTCGCGTTCGCCGTCGGCCTGGTCGCCGTGGTGTTCGTGCTGCTGGAACTGCTGGTGCGCTCGCCCTTCGGCCGGGTGCTGCGGGCGGTGCGCGACGATCCGACGGTCGCTTCGGCGCTGGGCAAGCCGGTGCTGTCCCTGCGGGTGCGCGCGTTCGCGGTCGGCGGGGCGGTGATGGGGATCGCCGGAGCGCTTCATGCCTTCTACCTCACCTATATCGACCCGAGCCAGTTCACCCCCATCATCACCGCCTATGCCTTCATGGCGGTGATCGCCGGGGGGCGCGGCTCCAATCTCGGACTGCTGCTCGGCGCCGGCTCGATCATGACGCTGCTGGAAGCCACCCGCTTCCTCAAGGATCTCGTTCCGTCCATCGACGGCGCCCAGCTCTCGGCGCTGCGGCTGGGCATGATCGGCATCGGCATCGTGCTGCTGCTGATCCTGCGGCCGCAGGGCCTGGTGGCCGAGCCGCGCCGGCGTGCCGGCGAATTCTTTTCCGACGCGAAGGGAGAAGGCTGATGCCCCGCGTAACCCCCCTGCCGCCGAGTGCCCTGCCGTCGGAGATCGCCAAGGTCTACGAGCAATTCGCCGGCGGCTATGCCAATTTCGCCGATCAGGCGGCGGTGCTCGCCCATGTGCCGCCCGCCCTCGACCACATCTACCGCATGCTGATGGAGCTGCGCAGCCGCGAGGGCATTGCGTTTCGCTATGTCGAGCTGGCGGTGGTGGTGGTCTCCAAGCTCAATGCCTGCCCCTATTGCGTGTCCCACCACACCCCCTTGCTGGAGGTGGAGGGCATTCCCGCCGACGCCGTGGAGAGCCTGCCCGACGCGGAGCATGAGGCATTCGACGAAGTGGACCGGCTGGTGATCGCCTATGCCCGCCTCGTCACCGAACGCGCCTGGGGCATCCGATCCGGCGTGTTCACCCAATTGCGGGCGCATTTCACCGAGGCCCAGATCGTCGAGCTGACGCTGCGCATCGCGCTCTGCGGCTTTTTCAACCGCTTCAACGACGCCTTGCAGATCGACGACGGCGTCGCCGAAACCTTGCTCAACCTTCATCCAAAAGAAGAACCCGCCACCTCAGGAGAACAGCCATGAGCCAGTCGACGCGTCTCACCCGCCGCCAGGTTGTCGCCGGCCTCGGCGCCCTTCCCTTCGCCGGCGCGATCCGGCCCGCCTTCGCCCAGGCCGCGGAAGTGCCGCTCGGCATGGTGCTGCCGTTCTCCGGCGCCACCGGCCCCTACGGACCGGACATGAAGAAGGCCGCCGAACTCGTGGTGCAGCAGGTCAATGACGGCGGCGGCGTGCTCGGCGGGCGCAAGTTCAAGCTGTTCATCGAGGATTCCGAGACCAATCCCACGGTGGGCGTGACCGCCACCAAGAAGCTGCTGGAAGTCAACAAGGTGGAACTGGTGGGCGGGTTCTGGGGCAGCCCGATCGCGCTTGCCGCCAAGCCCATCATCCTCGCCGCCAACAAGGTGCAGATGGTCTCCTGCGCCGCCAATGCGGTGACCGACGGCGACACCAAGGGCCTGGTGTGGCGGTTCCAGGCCAAGAGCACCTCGTGGGGCCCGGCCGGCGCCAAGGTGATGAAGTCCATCGGCGCCAAGAAGGTTGTGGTCCTTGCCCAGCAAAACCCGTTCGTGGTGGCGATGATCGAGCCCTTCAAGGCCGAGATGGCCAAGCTCGGCGGCACGGTGCTGGACGTGGTGATGTACAATCCCGACCAGCCGTCCTACCGCGCCGAAGTGGAGAAGGCGTTCGGCGGCGATCCCGACGCGGTGTTCTGCCTCTCGCTGCTCACCGATTTCGTCTCCATCGCCAAGGAAGTCTATCGCGGCGGCTTCAAGTCCAAGATCGTCGCGCTCTCCATCGGCGCGGATGCGGAGGGCAAGTTCCTCCAGGCGGTCGGACCGGAAGTGGCCGAAGGGATCTATCATCTCCAGCCCGCCCCGCCGCTCGATTCCCCCTCCTACAAGAAGTTCGTCAAGGAGATGGGCGCCCCCGCCGGCACCGTGTTCCTGTTCGCCGGCAACGCCCACGACCAGATCTGCGTCACCGCGCTGGCCATGGAGCACGCGAAATCCTCCGACGCGCTGGTGTGGGCCAAATCCATTCCCGAGGTCTGCAATCCGCCCGGCGAGGAAGTGGACGACGTGGTCAAGGGCCTGGAGCTGATCCGCGCCGGCAAGAAGATCAAGTTCGTCGGCGCCGGGGCGAGCTGCGATTTCGACGCCAAGGGCGACCAGATCAACCGCTCGTTCCTGGTGCAGGTCGTCAAGGGCGGCAAGAACACCGTGGTCGGCGTGATCTCCTGATCCACCTGCGCCCTTCAGGCGGGGCTCTGCCCGCCTGAAGGGCGCGCCACCAAGCGGGAGCCGTTCACCGTTTTCCTGAACCGGTGCATCGCTCCGGCACAGTCCCAATCCGAACCGAACAAGCGCGCGGCTCCCTTCCGCGCGCAACGAGAACACGCGCCTGCAAGGCCGCGGGGAGACATCCGATGACCCAACCCAAGCATATGCATCTGTGCGGCTTCCTGATCGCCGGCCCGGTGGTGCACAGCCACGCGGTGTGGCGCAATCCAGCGCACGAGACCGCCTTTCTCAGCCTCGGCCACTATGCCCATATCGCCCGCACCCTGGAGCGCGGGAAGTTCGACTTCCTGTTCTTCGCCGACCGCCTCGCCATCGCCGACCGCTATGGCGAGAGCCTGGAGACCGGCATCCGCCTCGGCGACCAGGATGCAACCCGCATGGACCCGATCCCCGTACTCGGCGCCATGGCGGCGGTGACCCGGCATATCGGCCTCGGCGCCACCCGCTCCACCACCTATGACGCGCCCTACAACATCGCCCGCGAGTTCGCGACCCTCGACCATCTCTCGGGCGGGCGGGCGGCATGGAACGTGGTCACCTCGATGAACGACGGGGAGGCGCTGAACTTCGGCTCGGTGCCGCACCTCAGCCACGACGAGCGCTACGATCGCGCCGACGAATTCATGGACGTCGCGTTCAAGCTCTGGGACAGCTGGGAGGAAGGCGCGCTGGTGCTGGACCGGGCCAACGGCATCTATGCCGACCCGGACAAGGTCCATTACGTGAACCACCAGGGCAAATGGTTCCAGTCGCGCGGGCCGCTGAACATCCCGCGCAGCCCGCAGGGCCGCCCGGTGATCATCCAGGCGGGATCGTCCGGCCGGGGCAAGGCGTTCGCGGCGCGCTGGTCCGAGGTCATCTTCGCCCTGCAGCCCAACCGCGAGCGCATGGGCCGCTTCACGCAGGATGTGCGCGCCGCGCTGGAGGCGGCCGGGCGGGCGCCGGACGCCAGCAAGGTGCTGATGGCGGTGATGCCGTTCATCGGCGCCACCCGCGCCGAGGCGGAGGCCAAGCGGGACCTGCACGATTCCCTCATCGATCCGCGCGTCGGCCTCTCTACGCTGGCGGCCCATGCCAATGCGGATTTCTCCGGCCTGCCGCTGGACGCGCGGGTGGACGAGATCGCGGTCTCCGGCAGCCAGGGCAATTTCGCCGCCCTGCGCTCGATCACGCCGGACGGCTCCATGACCATCGCCGAGGCGGGCGGAGTGTACGGGCGCGGCGTGATGTGCCCGCGCATCGTCGGCACGGCGCAGGACGTGGCGGATGAATTGTCGGAGATCGTCGCGTCCGGGCTGGCGGACGGGTTCGTGATCTCCCCGGCCTTCCTGCCCGACACGTTCGACGATTTCGTCGACCAGGTGGTGCCGCTGCTGCAGGCGCGCGGCGCGCTGCGGCAGGATTATGCCGGCGGCACCTTGCGCGACATGCTGGCGAACGGGGTGGGTCGCTGAGACCCGACACCCCACCGGCCCGCGCGAACCCGCGCGCCCTGCCGCTACACCCAGTCGGGCGGCAGGTCGGCACGGAAGGAGAGCGGATGCGGGGCGTCGCGATAGGTGACGCCCGGCAGGATGCACAGCATCTCGAACAGCAGGTTCGCCCCGATCAAGGCGGTGTTGCCGGTCGTGTCATAGGGCGGGGAAACCTCCACCAAGTCGAACCCGACGATGTCGAGGCCATTCAGGCCCCGGATCAGTTCCAGCGCCTGCGGCAAGGTGAGGCCGGCCGGCTCGATGGTTCCGGTGCCGGGGGCGATGGAGGGGTCGAGGCTGTCGATGTCGAACGAGATATAGGTCGGCCGTCCCATGAAGCGGGTGCGGATCTCACGGGCGAGATCGGCCAGCGAACGGTGCCAGCAGCGTTCCGCCGGCACCACCCACACGCCAAGGCCGCGCTGCCAATCGAAATCGTCGGCCGCATAGCCCGAGCCGCGCAGCCCGACCTGGACCATGCAGCGGGGATCGACCAGCCCCTCCTCCAGCGCGCGGCGCATGGGCGTGCCGTGGGCGATGCGCTCGCCGAACATGGTGTCGTTGACGTCGGCATGGGCATCCACATGCACCAGGGCCACCGGGCCGTGCCTCTTGGCGGCTGCGCGCAGGATCGGCAGCGTCATGGTGTGATCGCCGCCCAGCGCCATGGGGCGGCAGCCGCTGGCAAAGATATCGGCGAAATGCGCCTCGATCAGCGCGACCGAGCGCTCCAGGCTGTAGGGATTGGTCGCCACGTCGCCGAGATCGGCGATGGCGAGGCTGTCGAACGGCGCCGCCCGCGTCGCGACGTTATAGGGCCGCACGAACACGGATTCGGTGCGGATCTGGCGCGGCCCGAAGCGGGTGCCGGCGCGGTTGGACGTCCCGACATCCAGCGGCACGCCGATGAAGCCGGCATCGAGCTGGGCGGGATCGGGAATGTGCGGCAGGCGCATCATGGTGGCGATGCCGCCGAAGCGGGGCATGTCGTTGCCGCTGAGCGGAAGGTGGCGGGGGCGGTCGGGCATGGGGAATCCGTGAGCAAGACAAGTCTCAGCCTAGGATGCCGCGTGCATCGCACCAAGAGCCCATGGGCTTGCCGGATCCGCGCGCTCGGATCCAGCGACGCTTTTTCGGGCGCGAGGCGCCGGGTATCATTTCAGCCAGCCGGGAAATATCGCGCCCAGCCCGCCCGCGATCATTTCCATGGCGATAGCGGCGAGGATGATGCCCATCAAGCGCTTGGAGATGGAGAGCGCGGTCGGCGTGAGCCGCGCGCCGAGCCACGGCGTGAGCGCCATCGCGCCGGCGAAGAAGATCAGATAGCCGATCAGGCCGATGTAGAAGGCGGCGATATCGCTCGGCTCGTGCGCGGACTGCGCGAAGATGATGATCGTCGCCATCGCACCCGGCCCGAGCGCGATCGGGAGGCCGAGCGGATAGACGCCGGCATTCTCAGCCGACTTGAACTGCTCCTGTTCCGCAGCGGCCCCATGATGCGAGGGGTGGTCGTCGCCGCTGAGCATCGAGAGGGCGATCAACAGCACGATCAACCCGCCAGCGAGGCGGAAATGCGAGACGCTGATGCCGAACAGCCCCAAGAGCGCATGCCCGGCGAGCGCGCAGACCAGCGCGCCGATGCTCACGGTGGCAATCATGGCGATCAAGGTGCTGCGCCGCGTGGCGGGCGTGGCATCCGCCGTCAGCGCCAGAAAAATCGGCGCAATGCTGAGCGGACCCATGATGGCGAACAGGGCCGCGAACAGTTTTGCGGACAATGAGAAGTCGATCATTCCAGCACCCCTTTGCCCATCCCACCTACCGGAAGGGTGTGCCCCATTTTCTTGCTTTCCGATACCTTTCCCGACTGCCACTTCCGGTGCTGCGCCATTGCGAGGGGCCATCTCCGAAAAACGGCACGCACCCCGCAGACGCGCCCGTCGGCTCCGCCAAGCGGAATAACCGCCACATCAGGCATTTGGGAGCCGCGCAAGACGACCTTCCAACGGGCACGCCCGCAACCATGCCAAGGACTAGTGATCCCATCATCCGTTCTGCCAGCAGATCGGTTCGCCGGCACGAACCTTGCTCTGCCAGATGCGACACGCCCGGTGCCGCGCACGGTTTCCCCAACTGCCCAGCGGATGCGCTTGACTCCCCTGCGACATCATGTTCCAAATTAGTTGACCACTTCGCTAGTCGACTAGAACGCTACGCACTCAGCGAAATCGCAGGACTTCAAGCGGGTTACGCCCTGCGGCCATGCGACGGCTGTCGCCGCAGAAAGCAAAAAGGCCGCGCGTCGCGGTGCCAGGGCGGGAGGAAGCGGCGGCGGCAGGTGCCAGGCGCGGGGACCGCGCGGGATCGGGCGAGAACAAGAAGAGAGTAGAAAATGCTCAATATCGACGAGGCGAATGCCGCATTCGTGACCTATCGCGAAATCAAGAGGCGCATCGTGGATCTGTATTACGGTGTCGGCGAGCGTCTCTCGGAGGCCCGCCTTTCGGAAGAGCTGGGGGTCGGCCGCTCGCCCATCCGCACCGCCTTGTCGCGGCTCAAGAGCGAGGGGTGGATCGCCATCTCCCCGCAGAGCGGCACCTATATCAAGGCGCTGACGCCGCGCGAGATCCGCGAGGTCACCGAACTGCGCATGCTGCTGGAGATGCACGCCGCCGGCGCCGCCGCGCCGCGCATGTCGGAGCCCATGCTGAAGACCCTGCGGGCGGATTTTCGCGCCCAGGCGCCGCGCATCGCGCAGGGCGAGGCGGAACCCTTCATCGCCCTCGACAATCGCCTCCACGCCGCCATCTATGACGCCGCCGACAATTCCCTGGTGCGCCAGACCCTGCTCGACCTGCGCGACAAGGTGCAATGGATCCGCCGGGTGTGCGCGGTCTCCCAGGAGCGGGTGCAGGACGGCTTCGCCGAGCTCGAAGGCATCCTCGCCGCGCTGGAGCGGCGCGATTCCGACCGCGCGGCCAAGGCCATGCGCGACCATGTGAAGAGCGCCGCCGCCTTCTGCGAGCGGCTCGAAGAGATTTCGATCCTGAAGCAGGGCGCGCCGTAAGCGCACGCGGCGGCGTTGTTCCTCTCTTCCCCGGTCAGGAGTGTCCTTTCCAAGTCTGTTTCAAGTCAGTTTCAAGTTGGTTCGAGAATTGCGCCCAAGCGCGACCGAACATCCAGAGGAGAACATAAGCACATGGCAGCCATGGCGGGTGTGACACCCTTCATTGTCAACACGCATGCCCAAAAGCCGACGTCTCCGGCCGTTGTCACGCTCAACGACGTGACGAAGGTTTACGAGACCGCGTCGGGCGGGACGGTGCATGCGCTGAGCAAGATCAATCTCGAGATCCGCAACGCGGAATTCGTCTCGGTCATCGGCGCGTCCGGCTGCGGCAAGACCACCTTGCTGCGGATCATCGGCGGCCTCGAGGACGGGTTCGGCGGCGAGCTTCTGCTTTCCGGCCGCAAGGGCGGCGGGCCGAGCCGCGACGTCGGGATCGTGTTCCAGGACGCCAACCTGCTGCCCTGGCGCACGATCCTGCAGAACGTGCTGCTGCCGGCGCAGGTGCTGCGGCTCGACAAGCGCGCCTCGCTGACCCGCGCGCACGAACTGATCGAGCTGGTGGGCCTCAAGGGGTTCGAGGACAAATATCCCTTCGAGCTGTCCGGCGGCATGCGCCAGCGCGTCTCGATCGCCCGCGCGCTGGTCCACGATCCCTCGGTGCTGCTCATGGACGAGCCGTTCGGCGCGCTCGATGCGCTGACGCGGGAAACCATGAATGCCGAAGTGCTGAAGATCTGGGACGCGACCAAGAAGACCGTCTTCATGATCACCCATTCCATCTCTGAGGCGGTGTTCATGAGCGACCGGGTGATCGTCATGTCGCCACGCCCCGGCCGGGTGATCGCAGAGGTCGATATCGCCCTGCCCCGGCCCCGGCACATCGCCATGCTGAGCGAGGAGAAGTTCGGCACCTATACCGGCAAGCTGCGCCGGCTGCTCGACCTCGGCACCGACTAACAGCCCGTCGCGCGCGGCGGCTCCCGCCTCGCGTGAAGAATGTGCGTTCAGTCAACACGTTGGAGCGGTTTTCCGTCTCTGTGGAACGGCACTCCTCTCCAGGCCCGCGCTGGCCGCCTCGTCCGGCTCGCGCGCTCCGCGCCACCTCCATCCGAGAGTCCTCGCCATGTCCCTCGACGCTACGGCTGCGGCCGAAATCATCGCCTCGCGCAAGCGCGAACGCCTGCGGTGGCTTTCCGTCTCCAGCACCGATTCCCTGATCTCGTTCGGCGGCTTCGCGATGCTGGTGCTGATCTGGGAAGTCTCGGTGAACCTGTTCAAGGTTCCCGACTTCATCCTGCCCGCGCCGTCGGCCATCGCCGTCTCGCTCTATAGCGGGATCGCCTCGGGCCTGTTCGTCACCAACTTCCTGGTCACGGCGTTCCAGACCATCGCCGGCTTCCTGCTGGCCGCGGTCATCGGCACCGCCATCGGCGCGGTGGTGGCGCAGTTCAAGATCATCGAGCGCATCGTCTATCCCTGGCTGGTAGCGCTGCAGACCCTGCCGAAGATCGCCATCGCCCCGCTGATCATCATCTGGGCCGGCTACGGCATCGGCTCGAAGATCATCATCGTCGCGCTGGTGGCCATCTTCCCGGTGCTGGTGAACACCATCATGGGGCTGAAATCCTGCGACCAGGGCAAACTCGACCTCATGCGCTCGCTGGGTGCCGGACGCTGGGAAACCTTCCGCACCGTGCGGCTGCCGAACGCGATGCCCTTCATCTTCGCCGGCCTGAACGTGGCGATCGTGCTGGCCATCCTCGGCTCCATCGTCGGCGAGTTCGTCGGCTCCAAGGCCGGGCTCGGCAATCTCATCCTGGAAGCGAATTTCCAGTTCGACGTGGCGCGCATCTTCGCGGTGCTGGTGGTGCTGGGCGTGTTCGGCGTGGTGCTCAGCCTGATCATGCGCATCGCCCAGAGCCACTTCCTGTTTTGGAACAAGTCGCTCACCTGAAGGCGACGCCAAAAGCAAAGCTAAAATAACCAGAGGCGGAGTTTGATCATGCGAAGCATACGTTTATCATTATGTACCCTGGCGGCGGCATTTGCCTTCGCCGGCCCGGCCGGTGCCGCGGAGAAGGTGGTCTACGCGGTCACAACCTCGAACATCTCGGTCGGCCATGCCGCGCAATCCTCGATCCCGCTGGCGGCGGAATTCTGGAAACAGGAAGGGCTCGACGTCGAGGTGATCGGGCTTTCCGGCGCCACGGCCGGGGTGCAGCAGGTGGCCAGCGGACAGGTGGATTTCGCCACCGTCGGCGGCGACGCGTTGCTCATCGCCCGGTCCAAGGGCGTGAAGGTGAAGGCGGTCTATACCTACGCCCGCAAGTCGATCTACAGCATCGTCGTGCCGCAGGACAGCCCCATCAAGACGGTGGCGGACCTCAAGGGCAAGACCATCGGCGTGCCCGATATGTCCGCCGGCTCGGTGCCGTTCTCCCGCGCCGTCCTCTCCTCGGCCGGCGTGAACCCGCAGAGCGACGTGAAGTGGCTCTCGGTCGGCATCGGCGGCCAGGCCGCGAACGCCTTCCGCCAGAACGTGATCGACGCCTGGGCCTCCTGGGACACGGTGATCGCCGGGCTGGAGAACAATGGCTTCAAGTTCCGCGTGATCGACCCGCCGTGGATCGACGAAGTGGTGGGCAACGTGATCATCGCCCGCGAGGACACCATCGAGAAGAAGCCCGAGCTGGTCGTGAAGGTGGCGCGCGGCATCGCCGAGGCCTCGGTCTATGGCCTCACCAATCCCGACGCGGCACTGCGCAACCATTAGAAAATGTATCCCGAGACCAAGCCGCAGACGGTGAACGACGAAACCTTCCGCCAGGCCCGCCGCATCTTTGACTCTCGCTTCAATCTCACCAAGCTCGAACCGGGCGTGAAGTGGGGCGAGAACATGCCAGCCCAATGGAAGCGCATGGCCGACATCAGCATCGAGGAAGGCCTGATCCCCAAGGACTTCGACGTCAAGGCCGCCTACACCAATCAGTTCATTCCCGAGATCAACACCTTCGACGCCAAGAAGATCGAGGCGATGGCCAAGGCTTCGACCTGGTGACGCGCGGCTGAGCCGGCGCGCCACGTGATCCGTCCGTTTCACCCTTCCCTTCAAAAGAAACGTCAGCGCTGCGCTCCGGCGACGCGCGAGGAGAACAAGAAATGACCGAACGACGCAAAGATCAGATGAGGCTGGGTGGCTTCTTCCATCCGACGGGCAATCACGTGGCCGCCTGGCTCGACCCCGGCGCGCAGATCGACGCCGGCACCAATTTCGACCATTACGTGCGGCTCGCGCAGACCGCCGAAAAGGCCAAGTTCGACCTGATCTTTTTCGCCGATGCCATCGCCACCCGCGACGGCAATCTCGATGCGCTCTCCCGCTGGCCGCAATACATGGCCTATTTCGACCCGGTGACCTTGCTGGCCGGCATCGCGGCGGTCACCAAGCACATCGGGCTGGTGGCGACCGCCACCACCAGCTTCAACGAGCCCTATAATCTCGCGCGCAAATATGCGTCCCTCGACCATATCAGCCACGGCCGCGCGGGCTGGAACGTGGTGACCTCCTCCAACCCCTCGGAGGCCTATAATTTCGGCCGCGATGCCCATTACGGGCACAATGAGCGCTACGAGCGGGCCGAGGAATTCGTCAAAGTGGTCAAGGGCCTGTGGGACAGTTGGGAGGACGACGCGTTCGTCCGCGACCGGTCCACGGCACAATATTTCGACCCCGCCAAGCTTCATTACCTCCACCACAAGGACAAGCACTTCCAGGTGCGCGGCCCGCTGAACGTGGCCCGCCCGCCGCAGGGCTATCCCGTGATGTTCCAGGCCAGCGCCTCCGATACCGGTAAGGAGCTGGCGGCGCAGATCGCGGAAGTGATCTTCACCCCGCTGCACGAATTGGAGCAGGCGCAGAAATTCTACCGCGAGCTGAAGGACCATGCGGCGCGATACGGACGCGGCGAGGACGAGATCGTCGTCATGCCGGGCCTCAACGTGGTGGTGGCGGCGACCGAGAAGGAGGCGGACGAGAAGATCCGCTATCTCCAGAGCCTGATCCATCCCGACGTGGGCAAGGAATTGCTCTCCGCCGCGCTCGGCGGCATCGACCTCAGCGGCTGCGACGTGGACGAGCCGCTGCCCGAACATCTCATCGCCGAGGAACTCGGCCGCTCGAATTCGCGGGTCTCCTACATGCTGAAGGGCAAGCCGACCCTGCGCCAGATGTATGAGCAGTTCGGCACCGGGCGCGGTCAGCGCACAGTGAAGGGCACGCCCTCCACCATCGTCGACCAGATGGAGAGTTGGTTCCTCAATCGCGGCGTGGACGGCTTCCTCATCCAGCCGCCGATCCTGCCCTCGGGGCTCGACGAATTCTGCGCCCACATCATCCCGGAACTGCAGAACCGGGGCCTGTTCCGCACCGAATACACCGGCAGCACGCTGCGGGAGAACCTCGGCCTGCGCCGTCCCGCCAGCATGTACGCAAAGGCGGGTTGAAGCCTCAAGCGCAGGCATCGCCCCGCGGGAGGCGATGCCCCTGATGGAGATAAAAACATGAGCGTACATTCCGCCTATGATGGCGACCCCGCGAGCGACCCCCAGGAATTCCGCCGGTGCCTCGGCCAGTTCGCCACCGGGGTGACGGTCGTCACCGCGCAGGTGGACGGCGAGATGGTGGGGCTGACGGTGAATTCCTTCGCCTCAGTCTCGCTCGATCCACCGCTGGTGCTTTGGTCCATCGGCGAAAGCTCCAAGAGCTACGCCAAGTTCAACGCGGCCGAGCATTTCACCATCAATGTGCTGGCGCACGACCAGATCGCGCTGTCGCGTCATTTCGGCCGCTCGGGGCCGGACAAATTCTCCGGCATCGCCTGGAGCACGGGGGTGACCGGCGCGCCCGTGCTGGACGGGGTCGCCGCCTTCTTCGAATGCAGCCGCCACAGCGCCCACCGCGGTGGGGATCATCTGATCCTCATCGGCCAGGTGCGCCGCGCGGTGCACTTCGATCGCGGCACGCTGCTGTTCGCGCAGGGGCGTTATCGCATCGCCACCGATCACCCCGCCGAGGCGCAGGCGGCCCGCGCCGCCTCCTGAGACCGCACGCCGAGGGCCCGACGGGAAGATCATCCATCCGTTCGAAATTCAGCCGGGGGTCAGCCGAGGCACAGTTCGGAAAGCGCGCGCGCGGGCTCGGCAAGGCTCGCCAGCGCCAGCGCGCAGATGGCGGCGCCGAGCAGGCGCCGCATCATGGCCCGCGCGGGCGCCCGCCGCCCCAGCGCCACCATGGCGCTGGCGCCGAACGCGGTGGCCGCCACCGCCGGCACGGTCGCAAGGCCAAAGCCCGCCATGAAGGTGGCGCCTGACAACGCCGAGCCGCTGAGCAAGGATGTGAGCAAGGCCGAATAGACCATGCCGCAGGGCGCAAAGCCCCAGATGATGCCGAGCGCAAGGGGCGAAGCCGCCTTCAGCCGGCCGGGCATAGCCGCCCCGAGGCGCCGCGCGAGGCGCCCGACGGAAAAATCCAGGCGGCGCAGATTGGGGCCGAAGCCGGCAATGGAGAGGCCGACCCACAACAGGCTCAAAGCCGCCAGCATGCGCAGCACGCCCTGTGCGCCAGCCAATTCCAGAACCGCGGCAAACCCGGCCCCCACCGACCCGACCGTCGCGCCGAAGGCAGTATAGGTCAGGGCACGGCCAAGCTGGGTCGCCATCAGCGCGGGAGCGCCGAGCGCCGGCCCGCCCGGCGCGGTCGCCAGCAGGAGCGAGGAGGCGATGCCGCCGCACAGCCCAGCGCAATGCAGGCTGCCGGCGAGGCCCATCAAGGCCCCGCCCACACAGGTGAAATCGCCGGTCATAGGAATGCCCCCCTCGGGGATGGGGAAGGCCCCGCGCGAAGCTTTGGATCGCGCAGGGTTCGGCTCATGCCTTCTGCGCGTGGGCGCAGCAGCTTGCCTCATTGGTCTCCGGCGGGAGATCGATGCAGGGATTGCCGTTGAAGAAGTTCGCCGGCATCAGCTTGAAGCCGGTGGTGACGCACGGCTGCACCGGAAAATCCTCGATCCGCACCGGGTGGTGCAGGCCGAACACGTGCCAGAGCACGATGTCGGTATTCTCGATCGGACGGTCCTGCTTGATGAAATCGGGCAGGCCGCCGACGCCGGTGGAATGGTTCATGTAATCGCCTGCGGGGAAGCGTTCCTCGCCATTGTAGGCGGTCACCCACAGATGGTTCTGCACGAAGCCGGCGCGCTTGCCGGAGGGCGAATCCGGCCGCACGAATGGGGTGATGCAATTGCCGGAATCCAGCTTGTAGCCCACTGGCGTGCCGGCATAATTGAGCTTGTTGGGGTTGATGACCTTCCAATAGCGCTGGGTCGCGGCATTGGTGCGCCGCGCCGCCTCACCCTCGCGCTTCAGCACCGTCTCTTCTTCATAGAAGGCATTGCCGTAGGGATTGGCGGGGCCGTCCGGCTCCGCATAGGTGTTGCACTCGACGACGCTATTGGCATCGCCGTCGACCGCCATGTCGAGCCGTGCGCAGAAGATGTGCTGGTGAATCTGCCCGACCACGCCGGGCAGGACTTCGCGGCCATATTTGCCGGGCTGACCGGGAATGCAGGCCACCGTATTGATGATGCCGGTGGCTTTCATCTCAAATTCGATGGAGCCGTCGAGGAAGAAATACCAGTAAAGCGCGTATTCGTAATTGCCGACCGTGCAGATGGTGGAGACCACCAGCTTGCGGGCGCGGCGGACCTCGGCGCGCTCGGTGCGGAAATCCCAGTGCTTCCACAACAGGCCGGAATCCTCCTCATGGATGCAGATCGCCTTCTCGATGGTCAGCGGCGCGCCGTCCATCATGTTCATGTCCACATCGAGATATTCGATGGCGCCCAGGCAATCGCAGCCGAGCTTGAGGGAATTGGCGAGCTTGCCGATGCCGTATTCGCCGATGTCGAATACATGCTTGCGAAAATGGCCGTTGTCCGGGCTGCCGTAGGGCACCACCATTTCCACCAGCGAGGCGCGGTGCAGGATCGGCCGGCCGTCGAAATGAATATCGTGCAGGGTCAGGGATTCGCGCGCGTTGAAGCCGATCACGAACGACCAGCGATCCCAGGTGAGCTTGCGGTCCTTGATGAGAAAATTGACGCCGTCCGGCTGGGTGACATTGATGGGCTTCAAGGGCTTGCGCTTGGTCTGGACGAACTCGCGCTCGTAATTGGCCTCCGTCATGGGCACCGGCACGACGCCGTAATCATCCACCCGGATCACCTCCCAGCTATTGAGATCGATGACCGCGTTCAGCCCCTCGATGGGATGGGCATAGAAATTCTCATTCTCGCGCAGGCGCAGCCAGGCGAAGACATGGCACAATTGGCGGCCTTCCTCGCCGGGAATGCCGAAATTTCCGGCCGACCAGGGATCGATGCAGACCTTCGCCATGTCGGTGATGCCGCGCTTGGCGCAACCGGCGATGAATGCGGGATTTTGCCGGACGATGCCCTCGATGGCGAGGAACTGTTCCAGTTGGATCATCGGCCGCATGGTGGGCAGATCCTGCCGCGACACGATCTGTTTGCTGTCGAGCGACACCACCAGCCGGGCGACGCCGATGGAGGTGGCGCTGAACACATTCACCCGTGCCGCGCGGGCAATGACATCGCCTGCCTTGAAGGCGCGCACCACCGCCTTTTCCGGCTCCATCAGCTCGATGGTTTCAAACCGCGTCTCCTCGCCGAAGGGCGCGGCGGCGCGGACGATTTCAGCGGCCTTGGCAATCTCGGCGCTGGTGAGGGGCTGGAGCGGATGGCTCACCTTGAGGCCCGGCGGGGACACGGGCGTCGCCTGCGCGGCGCAGCAGGCCAGGGGCGTGAGGACAACCGTCATGACGTGAACTCCACAATGCTTGAAAGGACAGGCGAAAACGGGAGGCGGCGCCGCCCCCCGCAGAGGCGTCAACCGAAGGCGCGGCCAAGGTTTTCGTAGACCAGGGGCCGCACCGAGCGCAGCCATTGGGCGAACGCGTAGCCGGCCACGCCGATGCCCACGACCAGCACCGGGAAGGATTCCACCACCGCCGATTCCGAGCCGCTCACCAGGGCCAGATTGGCGACCATGAAGGCAAGACAGGCGCCAAGGCCGACGATGCTGAGTGCTGGCGCGATCAACCGGTGGCCGATGCCCACACCCCGCGCATCGGCCCTAAAGAAGCCGATCACCGCCAGCGACACCAGAATCTGCACCACCAGAATGCCGATGCTGGCGAACGTGCCCATCCAGGCGAACACCACCGCATAGGGATCCTGCCCGCCCAGGGCGAACAGCGCCACAGCGCCGAGCGCGATCACGCTCTGCACCGCGCCGGCCACGTAAGGCGATTGGTGGGCGGCATGGGTGCGGGCAAAGCCGGCCCAGGCCAGACCCTCGCGGCCGATGGCGTAGAAATAGCGGTTGATGGTGTTGTGGAACGACAGCGCGCAGGCGAACAGGCTGGTGATGAGCAGCAGGTTCATGGCGATGCCGGCGAGCGGGCCAAGGTCGGCCTGGATCGCGGAGAGATAGAGCGTCGCGGTATTGGCGGTGGCCTCGGCGGCAATCTTCGAAGGGCCGTAGTGAAGCGCGATGGTCCAGGTGGCGAAGGCATAGAAGACCGCAATCACGATCACCGCGAGATAGGTCGCGCGGGGAATGGTGCGCTTGGGGTCGCGCGCCTCCTCGCCGAAGATTGCCGTCGCCTCGAAGCCGATGAAGGAGGCGACCACGAACACCAGCGACACGCCAAAGCCGGGCGCGAAAATGGCCTGTGGCCCGAAGGCGGAAAGGCTCACCCCCTCCGGCCCGCCGCCACCGATCAGAATGGCTAGGCCCAGCACCAGCAAAATGGCGATCTCCGCCACCATGCAATAGCCCAAGATCTTGCCGCTGAACTCGATATTGCGCATGCCGCAGAGAAAAACCACGATGCCGAGCAGCGCGGCATAGAACAGCCAATGAATATCCGGGCCGCCCGCCGTCTTCACGATGTCATTCATGAAGAAACCGAACAGGCCATACACCGCGATATCGATGGCATTATAGGTGGCGATGGCGATGAAGGCGCCGGCGACGCCGGCCGGCCGGCCGAGCCCGTTGGCGATATAGGGATAAAAGCCGCCGGCGGTGCCGACGAAGCGGTTCATGGCGGTGAAGCCGACGCTGAACAGAAGATAGAGCAGGCCGACGAGAAGATAGGTGCCCGGCGTGCCGGGTCCGTTGCCGAAGGCGAATGCGGCGGGAGACGCGCCCACCACGGCGGTCAGCGGGGCTGCGGCGGCCACCACGAAGAAGACGACATGCCATACGCCGATGGCATTCGGCCGGAGCTGGGTCGGTGCACTGGTGCTCATAGACATCGAACTCCTCTGGATTGGTTTTTTGCGATGTCCGTCCCGTGACCGGCGTGCGGATACTGCCGGTGTACCGGCGTGCTGCGCCTGATCGGGACATGGGGCCTCGGATTCGCGCCGGGGCGTTGAATAGGACACTATGTCCAAGGATTTTCCCGGACTTGACAATTGATGCCAATTTGTGGGTCGCCCCCCCGGCATGAAGCTTGCAAGATGATTTTGGCGGATTCAGCCGATTGAGCAGCCCATGTACCCATCGAGCCTCATCACCACGAGCGCCACGCAGGCCCTCGTTTCCACCATCGCCGGCAAAGGCACGGACACGGGCGAGGTGATTGCGAAGCTCGGCATGGCGCAGGAGAATTTCTGCGGTTCTTCAAGCTTTCTGCCGCTGGCAACCTTCACATCGATCCTGGAATCCGCCGCTGAAGTGCGCGGCGATGCCACCTTCGGGGTGGAGCTTGGCAAGGCGTTCCGCCACGAGGGGCTCGGCCCCATCGCCCTGCTTTTCCTCACCTCCAGGACGGTGGGCGACGCCCTGGAAAAGTTCACCCGCTGCTTTCCCAGCGTACAGAGCAACACCAAGCATGCCCTCACAATAAGCAATGGCATCGCCCGTCTGGCCTATCTGATTGCCGATCCTGCGGTGCGGTTTCGGGTCCAAGACGCCAATTTCACCCTCGCCATCGAATATTCCATGCTGGCGCGGCTGCTCGGGCCGGGGCGGCGCATGGCGTGCGTGGAGCTGGAGCACCTGCCGGGGGAAGATCTGGAAGTTTACCGGGATCATTTTGCCTGTCCGGTCAAGTTCGGCGGGCGCGAGAACGCCATCTGCTTTCCCGCCGAATATCTCGATATCCCCATCGCCAGCGCAGACCTGCCGCTGAATGCCCGCATCGAAACCGAATTGTGCGAGGTGATCCGCACCAATGACGGTCGGCTGGACCTCGTCTGCGGCATCGAGGCTTGGATGACCGCCTGCCTCGCGCATTCCACCAGCATCGACATCGAATATGCCGCGAGCGATTTTGGCATGAGCCTGCGCTCCTTCCAGCGCAAGCTGGCCGAGCATGGCGTCAGCTATATGGACCTGCGCAACAAGGTGCGCTTCCGCATCGCCAAATGCATCCTGGCGGAGACCTCCATCTCCATCACTTCGCTCGCGCTCTATCTCGGCTATAGCGAGACCAGCGCCTTCTCGCGCAGCTTCCGCCAGCATGTGGGTATGACCGCCGCCACATTCCGCGCCCGCGCGCACCGCTTTGGCGCACGCGGCACGGTCGCCTTCTCCTGAGGCCCCCGAATCCGGCCTCCGCCGACTTCACGATAGCCGGAGCGCATCGCTTTCCAGCCCGGCAATTGCGGCGAAATCGACTACCCCTGCGTTAGGTCTCCAGAGCCACAACAGCGCGCGGGGACCCACATGCGGCTGCAAACGAAAACAAAGATTGCCGGCTTTTCAGCCGGCGCGGTCATTGGCCTGGCGTTTGGCGCACTCGCGGCCGGAGCTCTGCTCTGGCTTCTTCTGGCAACCAGCGCCCCGACGGCATTTGGCTGATGCGGGCTGCGGCAAAGGCCATGTCCGCAAGGGCACCGCTCAGGCTGGGACCCCGCGCGGAACCGCGCGGCGGCCCCGCATGCGGTTGAACGCCTCCGTCGTGCGGCGAATCGTCGGGGCCGGTCTCCGGCAGCCGGGCCATCTTCTCGCAGCGTCCGCGCGCCATAGGGCCGGCTCGATCTCCTTTGGTCCGCCCTTCTCCATCGCGACGGCTTACATGGCCGCGAGTGCGCCGTTGGGAATGTCGCACACCAGCATGTGGCCGGGCGCGTGGGTGATGCAGAAGTCCGGGCGCACGCTCGCGATCACTGCCTGGGGCGTGACCCCGCACGCCCAGAACACCGGCACTTCGCCGGGCCGGATCTCGACCGGATCGCCATAATCGGGCGCGCCGATGTCGGCGATGCCGATGGCCGCGGGATCGCCGATATGCACAGGCGCGCCGTGCACGGACGGAAAGCGCGCGGTCACCTGCACCGCGTGGACGGCATCGGCCGGCGAGAGCGGCCGCATCGAGACCACGAGCGGCCCGCTGAACCGGCCGGCCGGCTGAGTCTGGACCGAGGTACGATACATCGGCACGTTGCTGCCCTGCTCGATATGGCGCACCGGCAGCCCGGCCGCGAGCATGGCCTCCTCGAACGAGAACGAGCAGCCGATCAGGAACGCCACCAGGTCGTCCCGCCACAGATCGGTGATGTCGGTCGGCTCGCCGACGAGTTCGCCGGAGCGCCACACCCGGTAGCGCGGAATATCGGTGCGGATGTCGAGATCCCGCCCGAGGGCCGGCAGGAAGGGGTCCCCCACTTCCGAGACCCCCACCAATGGACACGGCTTGGGATTGCGCTGGCAGAACAGCAGGAAATCATAGGCCAATTCGCGCGGCAGGATGGCGAGATTGGCCTGGACGAAGCCCGGGGCGACATTGGCCGTGGGGCCGCGCAGCGCGCCCGCGCGCGCCGAGAGCCGCGCAGAATAAGGGGAGGAGGACAGGGTGGTGATCATGGGCGATATCCTGCTGGATCAGCGGCGCAGGGCCGCGCCGATGGCCGCTTCCGCCGCCAGTCCGATGGCGAGGACGGCGCTGTCGCGGCCCGCGGCCCCCGCGATCATGAGGCCCACGGGCGCCGTGCCGGGCCAATGGCACGGGATCGACAAGGCGCACCCGTCGAGAAAGTTGAGCACGGTGGGATTGCGCAGGATCAGCACATTGGCGGCGCCATAGGCGGCATCGTCCCGCTCCAGCGCGGCGAGCGGCGGGGCGATCACCGGCACGGTCGGCAGGAGCAGCGCGTCGAAGCCGGCAACCCGCGCTTCCACGGACGCGATCCAGGCGGCGCGCGCCTCGACCACATCGATGTAGTCCGCCGCAGACATCTCCCGCCCGCGCATCAGCCGCGCCAGCACGCGCGGGTCATAGCGCGGCCCTTCGCGCGCGATCAGCCCGCGATGCCAGTGCCACGCCTCGGCGGCGGCGAGCCCGCCCTTGGCATTGATGGCGCCGAGCCCGGCGAATTCCGGCAGATCGATCTCGGTGATCCGCGCGCCCGCGCCCGACAGGATAGAGAGGGCCTGCGAGAACGCCGCCGAAACCGCGCCGTCCATGCCGTCGAGCACGAGGGTGGTGGGTACGGCCAGCCGCAGTCCGGCGAGCGCGGCCGGCGCGGGCACCTCCGCGCCGCTGCCGGAGAGAATGGCATCGAGCAGCGCGCAGCAGGCGACCGTGGGCGCGATCGGGCCGATGGAATCAAGGCTGGTGGACAGCGGGAGCACGCCGGTGCGCGGCACGCGGCGCGCCGTGGGCTTGAAGCCGGTGAGGCCGCACAGGGCGGCGGGAATGCGCACCGAGCCGCCGGTGTCCGTGCCGATGGCGGCGGCGGCCATGCCGTCGCTCACCGAGACTGCCGCGCCCGAGGACGAGCCGCCCGGAATGCGGCCGGTGGCACGGTCGAACGGGTTGAGCGGCGTGCCGTAATGGGGATTGAGGCCGAGCCCGGAAAAGGCGAACTCGGTCATGTTGGTGCGGCCGGTCAGCACCGCCCCGGCGGCAAGCAGGCGCGCCACAACACGGGAATGGACGCGCGCGGGCGGCGCTCCGTCGAGCGCCACCGATCCGGCGCGCGTGGTCTCCCCCGCGACGTCGAACAGGTCCTTGATGGAGATCGGCAGCCCCTCGATGGGCGAGCGGGCAACGCTCGCCTGACGCACCGCGTCGGACGCCCGGGCGAGGTTCTCCGCCCAATCGGCGTAAAGCGAGGTGAACACCCGCGCGCCCTCCCCGGCGGGATCGCGCGCCTTGGCGAGCGCCGTCTCGGCGAGGGCGCGGGCGCTGGTGCGGCCGGTTTCGAGGTCGGCGCGCAGATCGGTGAGGGAACGCGTCATGGTCAGGCCACTTCCGGCAGGATGTCGATGGTGTAGCTGTGGCGGATCGTGCGCTTAAGGACCGGATCGAACAATTCCATCGTGAAGGCGGGCGCCGGGCGGATACCGCCGATGGCACCCACCGTGCCGCAGATCATGCCCACGCCCGCCGGCAGTGTCGTGGCACCGCCGGTGAAGCCTTCGATGAGGTCCAGCGGCGGACGCAAAGCCGAGAGCGGACCTTCCTGATACAGCACGCTCTTGCCGCCCTCCGCGATAAAGGCGCGGATGATCATCTCGTCCCAATGGCCGGCCACGTCGGCGAAGCGCCAGGCGGTGCGGGCGATGGGCTTGGCGCAGATCTGCTTGGAGAGCGCGACGCTCTGCGTCTCCAGCTTGCGGTCGGTGTGGTCCGAGGAGAGGCTGACATACATCTCGCCATCGGCGGTAAAGACGAAGGTCTCCACCTCGCCCGAGGTTTCCGCGCCCAGCACCTGGATGCGGTCGGCCTGGGTCATGAGGTTCTCGGCGGCGCGGTAATAAAGCGGCACGGCGCTCGGACGCGGCACGCCGATGGCGAACAGCTCCTCGATATGGTGCTCGATGGCGGCCATGTCGCGCCCGGCCCAGCCGGCGACCACGAGATCGGTAAGGGTGACGGTGAGCGCGCGCGTGGCACCCTCGGCCTCGACGGTGAAATTCAGTTCCATGACAACCTGCGAAGAAAGACCAGGGGAAAGCCGCGCCTCAGGAGAAGACGCGCGGCAGATAAAGGGCGAGATCGGGGAAGACGGAGATCAGGACCAGCAGCACCGCCATGGCGAGCACGAACGGGATGGAGCCGACGATCACCGCGCCCATGGAGCCGCTTTTGCGCAGGCTCTGCACCACGAATAGGTTGAGCCCCACGGGCGGAGTGATGAGCGCCGCCTCCACCAGGATGATGATCAGGATGCCGAGCCAGATCGGGTCGTAGCCGAGCTGCAGCATGATCGGCGCCACGATCGGGATGGTGGTGATCATCATGGAGAGGGTCTCCATGAAGCAGCCGAGGATCAGGTAGAAGATCACGATCACGAACAGCATCTGCACCGGGGAGAACCCGAGGCCGGAGATGGAATTGGTGATGGCGTCGGTGATCCCGGTGGCCGACATGACGAAGTTGAGGAAGCTGGCGGCGATGATGATCAGCATGATCATCGCGGTCGCCTTCATGGTGCCCTCCACCGCCTCGCGCAGCATGGTGAGGGTCAGGCGGCCGAACCAGGCGGCAAGGATCAGCGCACCGAGCACGCCCAGCGCCGCCGCCTCGGTGGGGGTGGCGAGGTCGGCATAGATCGAGCCCACCACCAGCAGGAAGATGCCCAGCGGGGGTGCGAGATGCACCAGGCTGCGCAGGCGTTCGCCCCAGGTCGCCTTCACCTTCTGCCCGCCCCACGCCGGCTTGGCGATGCAGGCGACGATGACGGTGAGCATGAACAGGCCCGCCAGCAGCAAGCCGGGGATGATGCCGGCGAGATACAGCTTAGGCACCGAGGAATTGGTGAGCACGCCGTAGATCACGAGATTGATAGACGGCGGGATCAGGATGCCCAGCGTGCCGCCGGCCGCGAGCGAGCCGAGGAACAGCGGCTCGTTATAGCCGTAGCGCTTGATCTGCGGGATCGAGACCGTGCCGACCGTCGCGGCCGTGGCGACGCTGGAGCCGGAGGTCGCCGCGAACAGCGCCGAGGCGCCGATATTGGCGTGCATCAGCCCGCCGGGCAGCCAGGAGAGCCAAAGGCTCATGGCGCTGTACATGCGCTCCGCGAAGCCCGCGCGCAGCAGCACTTCGCCCAAAAGGATGAACAGCGGAATGGCGACCAGCAGGAACTCGTTATTGGTGCTCCAGGCCAGTTCGCCCATGGCCCGCGAGAGCGGGAGCATGGAATAGAGCGGGTCGAGGATGAGGCCGAGGATGCCGAGCGCGGCACCCACCGGGATCGACAGGCCGATCAGGACCAGCAGCAGGACGAGCGTTGTCGCGATCATGCCGCGTCTCCCTTCACCATGCGCTCGCCGGCGGCGGCTTCTTCCTCGGCTTCCTCCTGGGTGGAGCGCACGCCAGCGATAGACTTCACCGTCTCGATATCGCCCGTGACCAGGGCCACGGAGGCGCGCAGCAGCATCATGGCGAGGATCACGCACATGAACACCAGCCCGAGGAACCAGAGCCCCTGGGGAATGAACAGCGGCGTGGCGAGCGGAGTGTTGGCGTGCGAGTTTTGGGCGATGGAGGTGCCCACCACGTCATAGGCATAATAAGTCAGCACGCCCATGAAGGTGCCGAGCGCCACCAGGGACAGCCAATCGAGCACCGCCGCGACGCGCACCGGCATGTATTGGTAGAGCACGTCCACCCGCACATTGGCCCGCTGGAGCGTCGCGAAGGCGAGCGACCAGGAGGTGCTGATGGCGAACGCATAGCTTGAAAGCTCGTCCGCGCCGCCGGTGGTCCAGCCGATGAACTTGCGGCACAGCACGTCGAAGGAAATCAGCAGCACGCTGGCGATGGTGAGCGCTCCGCCGAACCATACCGCGCCCCGCGACAGGATTTCGGCAAAGCGCAGCACTTTGGCAAGCGCGGGAAGGGGGGGTGGCGGGTTCATGTGACTGGCTCCACGGACGCGGCGGGACGGGAGGACCGGATGCACCGGCCCTCCCGCGCCGGCGCCGTCACTTGCTGACGGACAGGCCGAGTTCCTTGCCGATGGTGGCGTTGAAGCTCGTCACGCATTCGGCCGAGCAGCGGGCCGCCCACTTGGGCAGGATCTGGTCCTGGAGCACCTTGCGCAGCAGCGCCTTGTCGGCCTCGCTCGGGGTCACCAGCACCATCTTGCCCTTGACGTCGAACGGGCAGGCGGCGGCGCCGGTGTTGCAGTCATAGCCCTGCTGGGTCTGCTTGGCGGCGGCGGTCCAGATCTCGTTCACGAGACCCTTGATGTTGGTCTGCAGGAACGCCTGCACCTTCGGGTCGAGCTTCTGCCACGCCTTTTCGTTCACCGCGTGGATCTGCTGGTTCCAGTTGATGGGCAGCGCCACGAGATGGGTGGAGACTTCATACCATTTGGCCGAATAGCCCGAGAGCGAGCCGGTGATGGCGCAGTCGACCACCTTGTTCTGCAGCGCCGGCACCACTTCGCCGAACGCCATGGTGACGCTGGAGCCGCCGAACGCCTCGACGAATTCCGCCTGGGTGCGCGAGGAGGTGCGGACCTTCTTGCCCTTCAGGTCGGCCAGGCTCTTGATCTCGGCATTGCAGAACAGAACCTGCGCCGGATAGGTGGAAATGCCGAGCAGCCGCACGTTCGAACCATCGCCATACAGCTTGGCGAGCACCGGTTCGAACGCATCGGTCACCTTGCGGGCGGTCTGCACGTCGGGGGCGAGGCCGGCGAGGTCGATGGCTTCGTTGATCGGATTGTCCGAGGCGAAATAGGACAAGGTGGCGGTGCCGAACTCGACCACGCCCTGGGACATCAGGCGCAGCAGTTCAGGACCCTTGAGGCCCATTTCATTGAAGCCCTTGATCTCGGCCGTCACCTGGCCGTTGGACTTCTCGGGGATCGTCTTGGTCCAGAACGGCTTCTCATAATCCTGGTAGGCGGTGAGGTTGCTGAGGCCGCCCACCACCTTGAGATTGGTCTTGGGCAGTTCCTGCGCACCAGCGGAGAGAGTCGCGGCGAACAATGCGGCGGCGGCGAAGGCGAGATGTTTCATGTCCATTCCTCTGGTTGGTCTTGGTTTGGTGATTTGTTTTGGTTCGGCTTTTATTGGCGTCAGGCCCACACGACGCAGGAGCGGGGAAATCTCAGCAGCAGTTCGGCACCGTGCGGGGTCAGCAGCACCATTTCGCCCAGCGCCGCCCCGCCGACCCCGGGGACGAACAGATTGGGGTGCAGTTCGAACAGCATGCCCGGCGCCAGCGTCAGTTCGGGCGCCACGGCCGGCGGGGCCGAGGGGTCGAAATGCTGGCGGAACGCGTCCGTCAGCAGCGGGTCTTCATAGGAACAGCCAAGCCCGTGACCGCCGCGAAAGCGCCGCAGCGCGGGGAATGCGGCCTCGACCTCCCGGCGCGCGAGTTCCGCCTCCATGGCCGCCTCGACACCGGCGAGCGGCAGGCCGGGGGCAAGCGCCGAAAGACCGGCGGCGAGCATGGCTTCCACGTGGGCGGCCAGCGCTGAATGTTCCGCCTTCTGCGGGCCGATGCTGCCCATGCGAATGCCGTGGCCCCAATGACCGTCCACGGTCAGGGCGATGCCGAGCAGCACCTGGTCTCCGGCCTGCGGCACCGCCAGCGCTTCCTCGCGCCAATAGCGGCAATAATCCGCCTGCGGCGCAATGGTCAGCCAGGTGCGGCAATAATCGGCGCCGGCCCGCCGCGCGCGCATCTCCAGATTGAGCTGGATCTGCCACGCCGGCAAGCGGGCGGAAAGCTCCGCGCCCAAAGCCGCGAACAGATCGTCGCAGAGCGCCGCGGCGGCGCGATGGAGGCGCTCCTGCGCGGCGTCCTTCGCCAGCCGCATGCGGTCAATCTCGGCGTCCAGCGGCACCCCGCCGCCGAAAGCGCCGAGCGCCCGATGAATGTTCAGCGGCATCTCGCCGAAACCGGCAATACCGATGCGCCCGCCCGCCGGCAGCAGGGCGGCGAGCGTCGCCGCCCAGCCATCGGGGCGGACATCGTGGATCGCAAGGTCGGGGCGCAGGTCACGGGCGAGCGGCACCATGAAGGGGCTCGCCACCAGCAGGTGCGCGCCTTCGGCCGCGATCAGCAGAAGCGAGGCGCTCTCATGGCCGTCCCAGCCGCTGAGAAAGCGCAAGGTGCCGTGAGACTTGGTGCCGGTGCCGAGCGCGCTGCCATGGCCAAACACCGCGATCGCCGTGAGGCCCTGTCGTTGCGCCGTCTCAAGCAGCGCGCGGCGGCGCGCGGCGAGACAGTCCCTGTCGTCGATGGGCGGAAGCGGCGCCATCGCCACCCCTCAAGCCGCCGATGCGGAACGGGCGTCCGCAAAGGAGGTCGTTCGCACGCGAAGCGCACGTCCAGATGCCATGTCCAATGATCCCTCTGTCGCAGCGTTGCGCTGTCGTTCTGCGGATCATTGCAGGGCATGGGGGCGCGGCTTGTCCAATCGTATGTTTGGAAGCGACGTATAAGCGAAATTTATACCTCCAGAGTGGCGCTTCCCTGCCCTGCCACCCGCTGGGCGAGGCGGGCGATCACCCGCGAGGGATAGCTCTCCGGCCCGTCGATCCAGCTCGCGGTGAAGCTGAGGTCCGGCAGCGGATCACAGACCACCTCCAGCAGCCGCAATTCCCCGCGCTCCAGCTCCTTGCCGAGGAAGACCGGGGTGATCACCGCCGTGCCGATGCCGTCCGCCACCATGCGCACCACCATGGAGAGCGAGGCGCAGCCGTACATGCGCGGGGTGGAGATGCCGGCGCGCATCAGCATGTCGCGCACCATGCGATAGGGCGAGCTGTTGGAGGGATAGGTGACGATGGGCAGCGTCGCCACCCGGTCCAATGTGATCGGCCCCGGGCCGAGGTCGACTCCCGGCTTCACCACCCAGGCGAGGGGATAGGTGCACAGGGGCAGGTTCTCGACCCGAGCCTCCAGCACCGGCCCCATCAGGAAGGCCACGTCGATCTGCCGGGCCATGAGATGGGATTGCAGCACATGGGTGCTGTCCACCTCGATCTCCAGCACCAGCGCGGGATAGGCCGCATGCACCTGCTCGATCAGTTCCGGCAGCCAGGTCTGGACGATGGTTTCCGCCACCCCGATGCGCAGCGTGCCGGTCATGGTGGTCTGGTCCCGCGCCGCCTGGAGCATGTCATGGCGCGCCTGCATCATGCGCTCGGCGTGGGACAGCAGCTCGTGCCCCTTGGCGGTCAGCTTCACGCCGCGCGCCTCGCGCTCGAACAGGCGCACCCCGAGGGCGGCCTCCAGGGAAGCGATGCGCTGGGAAATGGCGGGCTGGGTGGTGCCGAGTTTTTCCGACGCCGCCCGCAGGCTGCCGAGCGCCGCCGCCCAGAAGAATGTCTCGATATTTCGCAGGTCGATCATGGGGCCGGATGATGGCGCCGCGCGTCCCCGCCTCCAACCGAAACTTCCGCCTCGGACCGATCGACGCGGGCGCGCCGGGGCTTCCGGTCGCGCCGGGGTGCGATCGCACCGCTGGGAAAATTGGCTAAGCCATTGTTTCTACTATAAATGCAATGCGGGAAACCGACCTGTGCTTGCGCATGGGGAGGGGAGCGGGTTAGATAAACCGGCGGTGCGGGTTGGCCTGAAGGGGCTAGATCAATAAAATGGTTACTAAGCGCTGGTAGCTATGGGGGCATCGCGGGGGTGGCCGGACAACCGGTTGCGACCCTCAAGCAAGGTTTCCAAGAGCCCATGGGCCGTTCGGCGCGGGCGCAGACATCCGGCCAAGACAGTGCGGCGCTCTGCGCCGCGGTCAAGGCCGGGGTGGTAATCCGGTCGCGCAGTGAGGATCATGACGTACACGCCCTATGACGACACCGGCTATATCGAGAGCCCTGTCTCATCCAAGGCCCGGCTGCCGCTGCTGGTCTTCGGGGCGTGCCTCATCGGCATGGGCGCCGTTGCCGCCGCGACCATGATCGTCACCTCCGACGCCGAATGGCGCACGCTGGCCGGCATCTCCAATCGCGCGGTCGAGACACCCGAGTCGGCGCCGGTCCAGGCAGCCCCGGTCCAGGAGGCCACCGCCCGCGCCATCGGGGAAAAGCCGGTCACCGACATCGGCAATTTCCGCTCGTCCGGCGCCATCGTGCTCGGGCCGAGCTGGATGTTCGAGGCCGGGCTCGGCACCGGGCACGACCGGTTCGTGCCGCGCCGCGTCGTCGTCGCGGCCCTGCCCCCGGCGCCCCCGCTGGAGGCATCCCGCAGCATTCCCCTGCCCCCGGTCCGGCCGCTCTTCTCCCCCGGCCTGCCCTCGCAGACCACGCTCTCCGCCGCCCCGGACCTCGCATTGCCGGAGAACGCTCCGCTACCGCCGCGCAATCCGCTGCAGCAGCTCGCCCGCACCCAGCTCGCCTACCTGCCGCCCGCCGATCGGCCGATGGGCGAGGAGCCCGCGCCCCGTCTGACGCCCCAGGTGGTGCCGCCTGCGGCTCAGTCGATCCTCCCCGGCCCGACCGACCGGTTCGCGGTCTATGACATCTCCGGCAAGACCGTCTACATGCCCAGCGGCGAGCGGTTGGAGGCCCATTCCGGCTACGGCGAAACCTTCGACGACGCGCGCCACGTCTCCAAGAAGATGGTCGGCCCGACGCCCCCAAACACCTACGAGCTGACCATGCGCGAATCCCTGTTCCACGGGGTGGAGGCGCTGCGCATGCGCCCGGTCGGCAAGGAGCCGATGTATGGGCGCGACGGCTTCCTCACCCACAGCTACATGATGGGCGCGCGCGGCGATTCCAACGGCTGCATCTCGTTCAACGACTATCCGAAGTTTCTCAAGGCCTATAAGCGCGGCGAGGTCACGCGGATCATCGTCGTGACGAACCTGCCGGGCATGCAGCCCAAGCAGGACACGAACCCCCTGCTCTCCTGGCTCGCCGGCCGCGGCGGCGCGGTCGAGACGCGCTGATTCCCGAGGCCTGCGCGGACGGCTCGCGCAGGATCGGCGACGGCGACACCCTGGTTCGCCTCGGGCCGGATTCAGACATAGGCGATCGCCCGCCCCGCGAGCAGAACCAGCGTCCAGCTCGCCAGCGACACCATCGCCGTGCCGCGCGCACGCTCCAGCCCGGCGCCCGCACGCAGCGCGGTGCCGAAGCGCGCATGGAACAGGGCGACATTGGCGAGCGCGAGCACCAGCAGCGCCATCTTGGCAAGGAAGGCCGGGTTCCTGATCACGGTGGTGGTCTCGGCGGACACCAGCACCATGCCCGACACTGCCTGCAGCGCCAGCCCCACGGCGGCGACGGGGATCGCCGCCCGCACCACCAACCCCGCGCCCGGCGCCCGGCGCAGGATCTGCACGTCGAACGTAGCGATCGCTCCCACCACCAGCGCCGCACCGAAGATATGGACGAGGTTCGCCAAGGGATAGAGCCACATCGTCGAACGGGCGGCGGCGCCGAGGGCGGAGAATTCGAGCGCGGAGGCCCAGGCGGCGAGGGTTTCCGGCATGCGCCTACCGCAATTCGAAGGTCGTGCCGCCCACGGTGATACGCTCTGCCCGCATTTCGTGGACGGTACGCGTCGAGGGATAGCCGAACACCTCGACCGGTGTGCCGGGCTTCAGGGCATCCGGCGAAAGCCCGCGGGCCGCCATGCGCGAGAGCGGGGCGAGCGTCGCTTCCCAGGTCTCGCCCTGGTATTTCAGCATCAGATGCGCATGGGGATTGGCCCATTCGATCTGCTCCACCGGCGCGGCGATGGTAAAGGCCTTGGAGACGTCGTAGCTGCCCCATCCATGATGGGCGGCGGCGCTTCCCGCCAGGGCAACGATCACGGCCGTCGCGGCCGGGAGAGAGAAGTGGCGAAGGGCCATGGCTGTTCTCCTGATCATTGCCCGCGAGTCTGCCTGAGCCCGTCCCGCTGCGGAAGACCGCAGGCCGTCACGTCTGCGTGCGGCCGGCGGGCCGCGATCGGCGGGCCGCAAATCCTTGCCGGCTCAGTAAAGTCGCCTTGACTCGCGCATCTGATGCCGAGGCGCACGGCGTCTCGCGGATCCAGCCGCCTCGCAGGGAGAGCCGGCGGCGCAAAATGACGCGCGCGTCATTCCTCCTCGTTTGCGACACCCCGCTTCGCTAGTGTGGCGCCCAATGAATGAATTGCGCGAAAAGCTTGGGCACCTGTATGAACACACGCCGGTGCTGGTGGCGGCTTATGACACCGGCGACCGCCTGCGTTATGCCAACGCCGCTTTTCGCGCCGCCTTCGTCGTCGCGCCCGACGAGTGTCCGCTCTGGAGCGAACTCATGCGGCGGAATTTCCATGCGGGGCGCGGTACCGCCATCCGAAGCGCCGATTTCGAGGCCTGGCTGCTCTCCACCCAATCGCGGCGGGGCAAGATCGGCTATCGCGCCTTCGAGACCGACCTCGTGGACGGGCGCTGGCTCTGGATGACGGAAACGGTGCAGCAAGACGGCTGGATGCTGTGCATCGCCAGCAACATCACATCCCTGCGGGCGGAAGAGCGCAGCCTGCGGCAGGCCCGCGACTTCGCCATCAAGGCCGCCCATACCGACGACCTCACCGGGGTCGCCAACCGCCGCTATGTGATCGCCCGCATCGAGGACATGCTGCGCGGTCCCACCGGCGCCGCCGGGGTGCCCGGTTGCGTCGGCGTGCTGGACCTCGATAATTTCAAATATATCAACGACCATTACGGGCATCTTGCCGGCGATCTGATCCTGCGGGACTTCGCCCGGCGCATCCAGGAGCAGGTGCGGCGGCGCGACTGCTTCGGCCGGGTCGGCGGCGAGGAATTCGTCCTGGTCTTCCCGGACACCTCGATCCGGCAGGCCCGGCTGCTGGTCGAGCAGATGCTGGCCACCATCCAGATGTCCCGCCCGCTGCCGGACCTGCCGGACTTCGCCTACAGCTTCTCCGCCGGTCTTGCCGCCGGCATCGGTGGCGAGAGCGCGGCCGAAGTCTATGCGCGCGCCGACAAGGCGCTCTACCGGGCCAAGATGGCGGGGCGCAACCGCATCCTTCTAGAAGAGCCGATGACCGAGCAAGCCCTCGGCTAAACCCTCACTTTTCGCGCCACGCGCGCGGCCGCAGCCCCTGGCTGCGGCGGGTTTTTGAAGCGCTCGGCCTTGAACGCGCAAACCGCGCGGCTGCCGGCACGCAAGGTCTCGCCTTGGCTCAAAAATCCGGTTACTCAAGGCCATGGAATTCGGATCCGACAATACGGCGGGCGTGCATCCCGCGATCATGGCGGCAATGGCCGAGGCGAATGTCGGCCATATGCCCTCCTATGGCGGCGACTTCTGGACCGCGCGCGCGACCGCGATGCTGCGCGATCTGTTCGAGATCGACGTCAGCGTGTTCCTGGTGACCACCGGCACCGCCGCCAATGCGCTGGCGCTCTCTGCCCTCACGGCCTCCCACGGCACCGTTTTCTGCCACCGCGATTCCCACCTCAACACGGATGAATGCGGGGCCCCGGAATTCTTCACCGGCGGCGCCAAGTTGACCCTCCTTGAGGGCTTCGGCGCCAAGCTGACGGCGCCCGTCATCACAGCAGCCCGGCGGGATTTCCGGCGCGGCTTCCATCAGCAGATGCCGATGGCGGTCTCGATCACCCAGGCGAGCGAGATGGGTCTTGTCTATACCGCGAGCGAGATCGCCGACATCGGCGCCGCCTGCGGCGAGCTGGGGCTGCGCCTGCACATGGACGGGGCGCGGTTCGCCAACGCCCTGAGCGCATCCAATTCGACCGCCGCAGCGTGCACCTGGCGCGCCGGGGTGGACGTGGTGACCTTCGGCGCCACCAAGAACGGCGCCATGGGCGCCGAAGCCGTGATCTTCTTCGATCCCGGACTGGCGGCGCAGTTCGATTATCGCATCAAGCGCGGCGGCCAAGTCTATTCCAAGGGCCGGTTCCTCGGCGCGCAGATGGTCGCCTATCTCGAACAGGACCTCTGGCTCGACAATGCCCGGCACGCCAATGCCATGGCGGCGCTGCTCGCGGCCGGGCTGAGCGCGGTGCCGGGGGTGAGCCTCCCCATGCCGACGCAGGCCAACGAGGTGTTCGCCATCCTCCCACGCGCTTTGCACGCCGCCTTGCAAGCGGAGGGCGCGCGTTACAGCGAATGGCCGCGCCTGCCCTCGGGGATCGCGCGCATCGACGCCGATTCCGTCCTCGCCCGCTTCGTAACCTCGTTTGCGACCACGCCCGAGGAAGTGGACCGGCTGACATCCTCCGCCAGCGCCTTCGCCACGAAGATTCTCGCCCAGGCCTGAGCCGCGCTCGCATTGACACGCAGTGCTGTCGCGCGGGGGGTCCCGTCCCGCCGGAGACGTCTTTTTTACCGCCGCGATATGACCCAACGTCATTAAAGAACTCAAGAAAGCGTGATCGCGCTGGCATTGTTGCTGGCTACCGGAGAGCTATATCTCATGTAATAAATGAGCATGCTTATTATATGTGAGCCTTTCGATGGTGGACCATTCCACGCTTGGTTTCCTGCTGCATGACGTGGCCCGCCTGTTGCGCAAGCGGTTCGAGCAGCGCGCCCGCGACAGCGGGCTGACGCGCTCCCATTGGCAGACGCTCGCCTATCTCAAGCACAATGAGGGCATCCACCAGGGCGGCCTCGCGGACCTGATGGAGATCGAGGCCATCACGCTGGTCCGCCTCCTCGACAAGCTGGAGCAACGCGGCCTGATCGAGCGACGTCGCCACCCCACCGACCGGCGGGTGTGGTTGCTTTACATGGGCAAGGGCGCGCAACCGACCCTGACCGAAATGCAGAAGCTGGGCGAGGCCACGCGCAGCGAGGCCCTCGCCGGCGTTTCGGACGAGGACTGCGCCCGCATGATGCACGCGCTTGCCATCATGAAAGCGAACCTTCTCAACGTTTCCAACGAACCTGGCCCCGATCAGGAGGAAAACCATGGCTGAAGCCCAATCCATCGATGGCCCCGCCTCCGTGCTTCGAGCCCCCACGGGCACCGCAACGCCGGCCAGCCTCGACACGAGGCGCGAGGCGCGCACCGAACCAGCGCCCGAGCCCGCCGCGCTCCCTGCCCCGGCACCGCCCGCCAAATCGCCCCGCAGCCGCCGCTCGACCGTGCGCACGGTTTTGTTCGCGCTGCTGCCCGTGGCCCTCGTCGTCGGCGGCTATTTCTACGTGACCGGCGGGCGCGTCATGTCCACGGACAATGCCTATGTGCAGGCCGACACGGTGGGCATTTCCACCGATGTCGCCGGCATCGTGCAATCCATCGCCGTACACAACAATCAGGTGGTGAAGAAGGGCGACATCCTGTTCCAGCTCCAGCAGGATACGTTCCAGATCGCGCTCGACGGCGCACAGGCGCAGCTCGGCACGGTGCGCAACCAGATCCTCACCCTGAAGGCCAATTACAAGCAGGCCCAGGCCGAGATCGCCCAGGCGCAGGCCGACCTGCCGTTCTTCCAGACCAGCTTCAAGCGCCAGGAGGAATTGCTGGCGAGCGCGGCGGCCTCCAAAGCCGCCTACGACCAAGCCAAGCAGAATCTCGACAGCGCCAACCAGAAGGTGACCGTGGCCAAGGCCCAGGCGGCGGCGACGCTGGCCCAGCTCGGCGGCGATGCCGATCAGCCGGTGGAGCAGAACCCCTCCTATCTCCAGGCCAAGTCCACCGTGGACAAGGCCCAGCGGGACCTCAACGAGGCCACAGTGCGGGCGCCGTTCGACGGCATCGTCACCAATGTGCCTTCGCTCCAGGTGGGCGCCTATCTCGATGCCGCCCAGCAGGCCTTCAGCCTCGTCTCGACCACCAACATCTGGGTGGCCGCCAGCCCGAAGGAGACCGAGCTGACCTATGTCAAGCCGGGCCAGCCGGTGACGATCTGGGTCGACACCTATCCCGATGTCGAGTGGAAGGGCACGGTGGAGAGCATCAGCCCCGCCTCGGGCTCCAGCTTCTCCCTGCTGCCGGCGCAGAACACCACCGGCAATTGGGTGAAGGTGGTGCAGCGCATCCCCATGATCGTCCATTTCGACGACCTCTCCGGCAAGCCGCCGCTGCGGGTGGGCATGAGCGTGACGGTCTCGGTGGATACCGGCCATGCGCGCGGCCTGCCCACGTTCGTCTCCGACCTCACCGGGAGCGCGAGCCATGGCTGAGGGCACGGCCGGCGCCGGAGCGACCCCATTGGTCGCCAACCGCGGCGCCATCACCGCTTGCGTGATCCTTGCCGTCATCATGCAGGCGCTCGACACCACCATCGCCAACGTCGCGCTGCCCTATATCCAGGGCAGCGTCTCGGCGAGCGCGGACCAGATCAATTGGGTGCTGACGTCCTATATCGTCGCCGCCGCCATCATGACGCCGCCCTCGGGCTTCCTCGCCACCCGCTTCGGCCGCAAGCGGGTGCTGCTCACCGCCATTGCCGGCTTCGTCATCGCCTCGATCCTGTGCGGGCTGTCGCAATCGCTGGTGCAGATCGTCGCCTTCCGCCTGGCACAGGGCCTGTTCGGCGCGGCATTGGTGCCGCTGTCCCAGGGCATCCTGCTGGACATCTACACCCCGGAGGAACGCGGCTCGGCGATGGCGCTGTTCGGCGTCTCGGTCATGGTGGGGCCGGTGCTCGGGCCGGTCATCGGCGGCTGGCTGACCGAAAACATGAGCTGGCGCTGGGTCTTCTACATCAACCTGCCCATCGGCCTGCTGGCGTTCGCCGGCATCACCGTCTTCGTCACGGAGACCGGGCGGAACGCGGCCGCCAAGCTCGACTGGCTCGGCTTCGGCATGCTGAGCCTCGCTATCGCCACGCTGCAGCTGTTCCTCGACCGGGGCGAGCAGCTCGACTGGCTCTCGTCCGGCGAGATCATCATCTGGGCGGTGGTGTGCGTCTCGGCCACCTATGTGTTCCTGGCGCACACGTTCACGGCACAGAACAGCTTCGTCAATCCGCGCCTGTTCCTGGACCGCAATTTCTCCGTCAGCATGTTCTTCATCTTCATCGTCGGCGTCACCTATCTCGCCTCGCTGGCGCTGATGACGCCCTATCTGCAGACGCTCATGGGCTATCCGGTGATGACCGCCGGCCTGGTGATGGGGCCGCGCGGCATGGGCACCATGCTGTGCATGTTCATCGTCGGGCGGCTGATCGGGCGGGTGGATACCCGCATCCTGCTCACCGTCGGCCTCGCCTTCACCGCCTGGGCCATGTACGCCATGACCGGCTGGACGCCGGACGTGTCGCAATGGACGGTCGTGTGGGTGGGTTTCGTACAGGGCGCGGGGCTGGGCTTCCTGTTCGTGCCGCTGACGACGGTCGCCTTCGCCACCTTGCCGGCGCACATGCGCGGCGAGGGAACCGGGCTCTACAATCTCTCCCGCAACATCGGCTCCAGCGTCGGCATCGCCTATGTGACGGCGCTGCTGGCGGACAATGTGCAGGTCAACCACGAGAACATCGCCGCCTATGTGACGCCGTTCAACCGCGCCTTCGATGACCCCTGGATGCACCAGCACATGGACCCGCTGCTCGCCGGCGGGCGCGCGGCGCTGGACCAGATCATCACGCTCCAGGCCACCATCATCGCCTATATCGACGATTTCCAGTTCATGATGATCCTGACCCTGATCGCCATGCCGCTGGTGCTGCTGCTGCGCGCGCCCGCCGCGGCGCCGGCGCCGAGCGACCACGCCGCCGTCATGGAGTGATCCCGCCGGCGATCTTTGCCGGCGGATGTCGGCGGGCGGCCGAGTGCGTCGTCCTTGCGCGAGAGGCCGCCCGGCCTCGCAGCCGAGGAGAGAGACGATGCGCGTGATGGTGATGGTAAAGGCGACCGGCGACAGCGAAGCGGGCGTCATGCCCACAAGTGAACTGGTGGAAGCCATGGGCCGGTTCAATGCCGAGCTGGCGGAGGCCGGCATCATGCTGGCCGGCGATGGCCTCAAGCCCTCCGCGCGCGGCAAGCGCATCGCCTTCGACGGCGCGCGCCGCACGGTCATAGACGGCCCGTTCACCGAGACCAAGGAACTGGTCGCCGGCTTCTGGATATGGAAGGTGAAGGACATGGCTGAGGCCGTGGACTGGGTGAAGCGTTGCCCCAATCCGATGTCCGGCCCGAGCGAGATCGAGATCCGCCCACTCTACGAGATGGAGGATTTCAGCGACATCATGACCCCCGACGCGATCGCCCTGCACGAACAGGCGCGTGTCAAGATCGCCCAGGAATGAGCGCCCAGGAATGAGCCCGGGGGATGATCATCCCCCGGTGAGGCCGCCGCAGAGCTTGCGTTCTGCGGCCGAGACCGCGCGCGGCGGGAAAGCACCGCCGCGCCTCAATACCCCAGCGCGCAGCCGTCCTTGCGCGGATCGGAACCGCCCAGCAGGGTGCCGTTCTCCCAGTCGATGGCGATCGCCTGCGCCCCGCCGATGGCGGCGTTGGGCGGGACCACCTGAAGGCCCCGGCGCTCGAAGTCTGCGCCGACGCTGG
Source organism: Roseixanthobacter psychrophilus (assembly GCF_043195195.1). Taxonomy (NCBI): domain Bacteria; kingdom Pseudomonadati; phylum Pseudomonadota; class Alphaproteobacteria; order Hyphomicrobiales; family Xanthobacteraceae; genus Roseixanthobacter; species Roseixanthobacter psychrophilus. The sequence continues at coordinate 250,953 of NZ_JBAFWT010000002.1, read as the reverse complement.
CGCGCAGCCGCGCCTCCATCTCCACGGTCGCGGTGCCGGGCAGTGGAAACAGGCGCGGCAAATCGATGGCGGCCTGAAGATCCAGCCCGTGGTCGAACAGCTTCGCCAGGAAATGGGCATGGCCCATGGCCTGGTAATGCCCGCCCATGACGCCGAACGACAAGCAGATGCGCCCGTCCTCGGCCACCAGGCCGGGAATGATGGTGTGCAGCGGCCGCTTGCGCGGGCCGATGGCATTGGGGTGCCCCGCCGCGAGCGAGAAGCATTGCCCGCGATTGTGGAACAGCACCCCGCAGCCGGGCGCCATCAGGCCGGCGCCGTAGGGATTGAAGATGGAATTGATGAAGGACACCGCGTTGCGGTCCTTGTCCACGACGCTGATATAGACCGTATCGGAATGCTCCGCCGCCGGCAGGACCGGAGTGATTTTCCCCGCCCGCGCCGGATCGATCCGGGCGGCCAGCGTATCGGCCAAAGCGTCGGACAGCAGATGCTCCACCGGCACCGCGCAGATGCTCGGGTCGGCCAGCACCGCATCGCGCTCGGCATAAGCAAGCCGCGTCGCTTCCACCTCGATGAACAAATTGTCCGCGTCCAGGGGATCCGGCTTCGGCGTGAAGCGCTGGAGGATGTTGAGGATCATCAAGGCGATGACGCCCTGCCCGTTGGGCGGGCATTCATAGATGGTGCGGCCTCGGAAGACGGTCGTGATGGGCGTCACATATTCGCCCTTTGCGGCGGCGAAATCCTCCAGCGTGTGGAGGCCGCCGCGCGCCCGTAGATAGCCCACCATGTCTTCGGCCACCGCGCCGCGATAAAAGGCGTCCGGCCCCTCCTCGCCGATGGCCTCCAGCGTCTGCGCCAGCAGCGGCTGATGCTGGAGCGTGCCCACCGCAGGGGCCTGCCCTTCCACAAGAAAGGTCGCCCGCGCCGTGGGATCGCGCCGCAGCAGGTCGAGCTGGCCCGTGATGTCGAAGGCCACGCGCGGCGTGATGCCATAGCCCGCGCGGGCCATGCGGATGGCTGGATCCAGCACCTCCCGCAAGCTCATGCGGCCATGGTCGGCAATCAGCCGCGCCCAGGCCTCCACCGCGCCCGGCACGGTGACCGCATGGGGCGAATGCCGCTCGATCGTCGTGTGCCCGTTATCGCGATACCAATCGAGGGTCGCCGCAGCGGGGGTGCGGCCGGAGCCGTTATAGGCGACGACCCGGGTCGATCCCTCCGGCGCATAAAGCGCGAAGCAATCGCCGCCGATGCCGGTCGATCCCGCCTCCACCACCCCCTGCACGGCGCAGGCGGCCACCGCCGCATCCATCGCCGTGCCGCCGGCCTTGAGAATCTCCACGGCGGTCAGCGTGGCATCGGGATGGGAGGTCGCCGCCATGCCGTTTCGGCCCACGGCGAGCGAGCGGCCGCCGGTCTCGAAGTCTCTCATGCGCACGGGTCCATCTGGCAGGAATCTGTCTTGGAATCTGTCTTGGAATTAGCATCGCCCCGGCGCCGGCGCATCGGCTTTTGCGGCTCGTCCGCGCACGTCTCAGGGAACACGGACGCCGGTTTTCGGTTGCTAAGGCATAGGTCAATGATCAAGGACCCTCCTCATGCAGAGCAAGCTTCTTGCGGAAAACGGCCCGTTGCGAACGTACGCGATCATTCTGGAGACCGGCGAGGAAGCCATGTCGGTGCTGGAAAAATTCGCGCAACAGGAGCAGCTGACAGCCGCCCAGTTCACCGCCATCGGCGCGTTCAGCGAGGCGCTGCTCAGCTATTTCGACTGGGAGCGTAAGGAATACCTCCAAATCCCCGTGCAGGAGCAAGTGGAGGTCGCCGCCTTCTCCGGCGACGTGGCGCTCGGTCCCGACGGCACCCCCGCCTTGCATGTCCATGCCGTGCTCGGCCGCAGCGACGGGTCGGCCCTCGCCGGCCATCTCACGCGGGCCCACGTGCGCCCCACGCTGGAAATCATGCTCACCGAAAGCCCGGCGCACCTGCGCAAGCGCCACGATCCCGAAAGCGGCCTCGCCTTGATCCGCATGGACGCGCGCTAGCCCCGGCGCGTCACGCGCGGGGGGCGAGGGCTGCCCGGGGCGGTCGCGCCGGCAGGGTCATGGCGACGACCCCGACAACAACGCATCCCAGCCCCATCCAGGCGGTCGCGCTCAGTGCCTCGCCCAGGACCGCGACGCCAATGGCGACCCCGATGGGCACCCGCAGATAGGCCTGCGCCGTGGCGCCGACGGAGCCGAGAGCGTTCAGCAGGCGAAAATAGATCACGAAGGCGAGCGCGGTCGAAACCACCGAAAGCGCGAGCAGCGCGAGCACCGACATCAGTGACGGCGCAAGGGTCCACGGCGCATCCACCACGAGGCTCACCGGAACGAGAAGGGCCGCCCCGGAGATGAGCGAGCCGGCCGCCGGCACCATGGGATCGAGACCCTTGAAGCTCCTGCCGAAGACCGCGGCGCCGGCATAGCAGAGCGTTGCCGCGACGATCGCGAACTGGGCGAAAAGCTCTTGTCCCAGGCCGTCGAGCGCCTCGACCCCGACGATCAGGCATGTGCCCAACAGGCCGGCCGCGGCGCCGAACAGCTTGAGAAAGGTCACCGGCTCGTGCCGCGTCACGAGCGCTGTGAGCAGAAAGGTGAAGATCGGCGAGGTGGAGTTCAGGATCGTCGCGAGCCCCGCGGGCGTGGTCTGCTCGGCCCAGGCGATCAAGGTGAAGGGAACGGCGCTGTTCAGGCAGGCCTGAACCAGGAACCGCCGCCAGCTCCGCCCGTCCCGTGGCAGCCTCACGCCGCGCCAAACAAGGATCGCGGCGAGGATCGCCCCGGCGATCGCGGTTCGCGCCGCGATCAGGGTGAGCGGCGGTATGGTTTCCACGCCGATCTTGATGAAGGTGTAGGAGGCGCCCCACACCGTGGAGAGCAGGAGCAGCAGGGCAAGGTCCATCGCCCGGTTCGAACGTCGTGTCATCGTGTCCCGCTGATGCCGGTGCTTCGTTGCCCCGTCCTAGCGCGCGCAGGGGCGTGCATGTTTCGGCCGGGGCCGAACCTTTCCCTGCTGACCGGCGGCCTTGCCCGCGCTAGGCTCGAACCATGGCCAATGTGGTTTCCGGAAACACCCTTGCCGAGGTGGCGAGCCTCATGGGCGACGCCGCCCGCGCCAACATGCTCTCCGCATTGATGGGCGGCCAGGCGTTGACGGCGGGCGAACTGGCGCGTCACGCCGGGGTCACCGCCCAGACCACCAGCGGCCATCTCGCCAAGCTCTGGGCGGCGCAACTGATCGTGCTGGAGAAGCAGGGACGGCATCGCTATTACCGGCTGGCCTCGCCCGAGGTCGCCGAGGCCCTCCATGCGCTGATGGCCCTCGCCGCCACGGGACCGAAGCGCCACCATCCCCTCGGACCCAGGGACGAGGCTTTGCGGCTCGCGCGTACCTGCTACGACCACATGGCCGGCCGGCTGGCCATGGCCATCGCGCAGGCGCTCTGCCAGCGCGATCTTGTCGTGCTCGGCGACGGCGCGGGCCTCGTGACCGAGGCCGGGCAGCGCTTCTTCTGCGATTTCGGGATCGACCTTGCGCCGGCGGGTGGATCGCGCCGCCCGCTGTGCCGGACCTGCCTCGACTGGAGCGAGCGCCGCCCGCATCTCGCCGGCCGTCTCGGCTCCGCGCTTTTGGACCGGGTGCTGCATCTTGGCTGGGTGGCGCGCAGCCCCGAAAGCCGCGCCTTGCGCATCACCCCCGCCGGCGACCTCGGCCTGCGCACCACCTTCGCCCTGCCCGCCGACTGGCGCATCGCGCCGGGGACTGCGTGTTTGCCGTCAGGAGATGCGGTGATCCACTCATAACTCAGTCTACCGCTGAGGCTTAGATGAATTCAAAAACTGAATTACAGCATCGGGAAGCTGCCGCTTGATACCGTTGCGAATACGATGCGTCCTTCGCAACTGTTCAAGCCGCCTCTCGGCGCATGCGACGCTGACATTGAAACGATTTGCCGATTCCCGACTCGTCGTTCCGGAAAATTGAGGACGCTACCCCTGGTTACTTTGAACCAAAGGAAGCATCCTCAAAGCCAACGGGTGCCCCCGCGCCGCTCGCCTCAGCTACAGCCGGTGGTGCCGCCGCAGGTGTCGCACTTCAGGCAGGTGCCGTTGCGCACCATGGTGAAGTTCATGCACTCGGGGCAGGCTTCGCCCTCATAGCCCTTGGCGCGAGCTTCGGCGCGACGATCCGCCTTGCGCGCCGCGCCCCAGTTGAGCGAGGTCGAGACGTTAATCTCAAGGCTCGGCGCCACGTCGGCCAGCGGCTCCTCCTGCAGGGCGGGGGATAGCTCCGGCTCGGCCTTGAGCGCGGTCGCCCCCTCGGTGCGGGTGCGCAGCAAGGTGACATTGTCGGCCGCCGCGCGGGGATCCGACGGCGGGGTCGTCAGCAGGCTCACGTTCTTGCCGCGCACCAGCCCCTTGGAGACCACGCGCGAGGCGGCGGACGCCGGGGCCCGGCCCTCGTCCACGCCCTTGCCGAGGGCATCGAAGCCGGTCTCGGCCGGGTCCACATGGCCGAGATCGTTGCGGCCGAGATAGGACACCGCCAGTTCGCGGAACACATAATCCAGGATCGAGGTGGCGTATTTGATCGTGTCGTTGCCCTGCACCGGGCCGGCGGGCTCGAAGCGGGTGAAGGTGAAGGCGTCGACATATTCGTCCAGCGGCACGCCATATTGCAGGCCGAGCGAGATGGCGATGGCGAAATTGTTCAGCAACGAGCGAAGGGCCGCGCCCTCCTTGTGCATGTCGATGAATATCTCGCCGAGCGCGCCGTCGTCATATTCGCCGGTGCGCAGATAGAGCTTGTGGCCGCCGACCACCGCCTTCTGGGTATAGCCCTTGCGGCGGTCGGGCATCTTCTCGCGCTCGCGCACCCGGTGCTCGACGATGCGCTCGATCACCCGCTCGACGATCTTCTCGCTGACCGTGGCGGTGCGGGCGGCGGCGGGCTGGGCGACCAGCGCCTCGACCCCATCCTCCTCGTCCTCATCGTCCGCCACGAGCTGGGCGTTGAGCGGCTGGGAGAGCTTGGACCCATCGCGATAGAGCGCATTCGCCTTCAGGGCGAGGCGCCAGGACAGCAGATAGGCCGCCTTGCAATCGTCCACCGTGGCGTCGTTGGGCATATTGATGGTCTTGGAGATGGCGCCCGAGATGAAGGGCTGCGCCGCCGCCATCATGCGGATGTGGCTTTCCACCGAGAGCGAGCGCTTGCCGATGCGGCCGCACGGCGAGGCGCAGTCGAACACCGGCAGATGCTCGGCCTTCAGGAACGGCGCGCCCTCCAGCGTCATGGCCCCGCACACATGCACGTTGGCCATGTCGATTTCGGACTTGGTGAAGCCGAGATGGGCGAGCAGGTCGAACTTGGGATCGGCAAGCTGGGTCGGAGCGACGCCGAGCGACTTCACCAGGACGTCCTCGCCGAAGGTCCAGCGGTTGAAGGCGAACTTGATGTCGAACGCGCTCTTCACCGCGGCTTCCGCCTTGGCCAGCGCCGCATCGTCGAAGCCCTTGGCGCGCAGCGAGGTGTGGTTGATCGCCGGGGCCTGGGCGAGCGAGCCGTGGCCCACCGCATAGGCCTCGATCTCCGCGATCTGCGCTTCGCCATAGCCGAGCGCGCGCAGCGCCTCGGGCACGGCGCGGTTGATGATCTTGAAATAGCCGCCGCCGGCCAGCTTCTTGAACTTCACCAAAGCGAAGTCGGGCTCGATGCCGGTGGTGTCGCAATCCATCACCAGGCCGATGGTGCCGGTGGGGGCGATCACCGAAACCTGGGCATTGCGATAGCCATGCGTCGCGCCGCCGTCGAGCGCCTTGTCCCACGCCGCCTTGGCGTGGGCGGAGAGGCGCGCGTCCTTGATCGAGGCGTGGTCGAGCGGCACCGGGCGCACCGAGAGATCCTCATAGCCGGCGGTCTCGCCATAGGCGGCGCGGCGATGGTTGCGGATCACCCGCAGCATGGATTCGGCATTGGCGTCATAGGCCGGGAAGGTGCCGAGCTGGCCGGCCATCTCGGCCGAGGTGGCATAGCAGATGCCGGTCATAATGGCGGAGATGGCGCCGCCGATGGCGCGGCCCTCGGCCGAGTCATAGGGGATGCCGGACGACATCAGCAGGCCGCCGATATTGGCATAGCCGAGGCCGAGGGTGCGGTATTCGTAGGAGAGTTCGGCGATGCGGCGCGAGGGGAATTGCGCCATCAGCACCGAGATTTCCAGCACCACGGTCCACAACCGGACCGCATGCTCGAAGCTCTCGACGTCGAAGCGCTTCTCGGCGTCGCGGAACTGCAGCAGGTTCAGCGAGGCGAGATTGCAGGCCGTGTCGTCCAGGAACATATATTCCGAGCACGGATTGGAGGCGCGGATCTCGCCGCCCGCCGGGCAGGTGTGCCAGTCGTTCACGGCGGTGTGGAACTGGATGCCGGGATCGGCGCAATGCCATGCGGCCGAGCCGATCTTCTCCCACAATTCGCGGGCCTTGATGGTCTTGGAGACCTTGCCGTCGGTGCGGCGGATCAGGTTCCAGTCGGCGTCCGTTTCCACCGCGCGCAGGAAATCGTCGGTGACGCGCACCGAATTGTTGGAATTCTGCCCCGCGACCGTGAGATAGGCTTCCCCGTCCCAATCGGTGTCGTAGATGGCGAGGTCCAGGTCCTTATAACCCTGGCGGGCATATTGGATGATGCGGCGGATCGCGGCGTCGGCGACGCAGGCCTTGCGGGCGGCCTTGATCTCGCGCTTCAGGGCCGGGTTCTTCTCCGGGTCGAAGCAATCGTCGCCGTTGCCGTCGCAATTTACGCAGGCCTTGAGCACGGCCTTGAGGTGCTTGGCATTGATCTTGGAGCCGGTGACCAGCGCCGCGACCTTCTGCTCTTCGGCGACCTTCCAGTCCACATAGGCTTCGATATCGGGATGGTCGGCATCCACCACCACCATCTTGGCGGCGCGGCGCGTGGTGCCGCCCGACTTGATGGCGCCGGCGGCGCGATCGCCGATCTTCAGGAAGCTCATGAGGCCGGACGAGCGCCCGCCGCCGGAGAGCTTCTCGCCCTCGCCGCGCAGCGAGGAGAAGTTGGAGCCGGTGCCGGAGCCATACTTGAACAGGCGCGCCTCGCGCACCCACAGGTCCATGATGCCGCCGTCGCCGACGAGATCGTCCGCCACCGACTGGATGAAGCAGGCATGCGGCTGGGGATGCTCATAGGCCGAGGTGGAGGCGGTCAGCTCCCCGGTCTGGTAATCGACATAGAAATGGCCCTGCCCCGGGCCGTCGATGCCATAGGCCCAGTGGAGGCCGGTGTTGAACCATTGCGGGGAATTGGGCGCCACCATCTGCATGGCGAGCATGTAGCGGTGCTCGTCGAAGAACGCCTGGGCGTCGCCTTCCGTGTCGAAATAGCCGCCCTTCCAGCCCCAATAGGTCCAGGTTCCGGCGAGCCGGTCGAACACCTGCTTGGCCGAGGTCTCGGCGATGACGCGCTGGTCCTTGGGCAGATGGGCAAGCGCCGCCTCGTCCGCCACCGAGCGCCACAGGAAGGAGGGGACGGCATTCTCCTCCACCTTCTTGAGGCGCGCGGGGACGCCGGCGCGGCGGAAATATTTCTGCGCGAGGATGTCGCTCGCGACCTGGGAGAATTGGGCCGGAACCTCGATGCCTTCCTGGCGGAAGACCACCGAACCGTCCGGATTGCGGATCTCGCTCACCGTCTCGCGGAACGGAATGGCCGCGTAGGGAGACTGTCCATCCGTGGTGTAGCGGCGTTCAACGCGCATGACCGAAGCTCCTCGCCCCTGGGGGCATATATTAGCTCAAAGGGCGCAACCGGTACGCAACAAAGCGGGTACGGCGGCGTGCGCCGTCCCTGGCCGGACTGCTGTGATTGGGGAACCGCGTCGGTCGGGTCCGGGCCGAAGCCTTAGGATTTGTCCGCCGCTGAGGTGGCTGACGCTAGTGTGAGTCTGCCGGTTCCGTCAAACACAGATTTGGGGCCAACGAGGCCGTTCGCCTACTAAATATAGTGGACCACAGCCTGTTAATAAACCCCTAACGCCCTTGCGGCCGCGAGGTTTCCGGGCCGGCGAGCCTGTGGATGGCGCAAGCGCCCGCGCGGCCGTCTTATGCACGTCATCCACAGCCGGCGAAGCATCCGGCGGCCATTTTTTCGCCACCGTCCCGCCGGGCCTTGACCCCTTACGAAACGCCCGCTCCACCCGCTACCGCCGCCGCTTGCCCACTAGCCCTAGTAGGTCCTCACCGGCGGGCGAACAGCTTTTCCATGTCCTTCAGCGACAGGCTGACGAAGGTCGGCCGGCCGTGGTTGCATTCTCCCGCATTGGGGGTCGATTCCATTTCCCGAAGCAAGGCGTTCATCTCCTCCACCTTCAAGCGGCGCCCGGCCCGCACCGAGCCGTGACAGGCCATGGTGGCCGCCACATGCAACAGGCGCCGTTCCAGGGGCAGGGAATCGTCCCATTCCGCCGCATGCTCGGCGAGATCGCGCACGATCCGCGTCACGTCGCCGTCCTTCAGCAGCGCCGGCACCTCGCGCACCAGCACGGCGCCGGGGCCGAAACTCTCCACCACCAGGCCGAGGGCGGCAAGATCGCCAGCCCGCTCGGTCAGCCGATCCGCCTCGGCGGGCTCCAGATCCACCACCACCGGCACCAACAGCCCCTGGCGCGCCACCCCGTCGCGGGCGAGCGCGGCCTTGAGCTTCTCATAGACCAGCCGCTCATGGGCGGCGTGCTGGTCCACCAGGATCACGCCATCGCGGGTCTGGGCGACGATATAGGTTTCGTGCAATTGCGCCCGCGCGGCGCCGAGCGGCTTGTCCAGATCCGCGCCGTCCACGGGGGAGGCGCCGGGCCGAGCATCGGCGGTGGGGGCGCCCACATCCAGCAGGCCCTGGAGCCCCGCTATCGCGGGCCCGGCCCCTGCCCCGCCGTCGGCGAATCCACCATCCGCGATTTCGCTTTCGGTCAGCGGGCGCGCCGGCGAATTCCGCCAATCATAGGGCGCGCCGGGCGTTGGGCGGGGCGCACCGAAGGGCGGCGCCCAAGCCGGCCCCGACGCCATGCCCCCTCCGCCGCTCCGCAAGGGCATGGCGCCGGCTTGCTCCTGCGGCCGGGCGAACGCCACCAGCCGATCCGCCATGCTGCCGGCGGTGCGCGGCGCCCGCAGCCCCAGCGCATCGGTGAGGGTACGCACGATCAAAGCGCGCACATTGCCGCCGTCGCGAAACCGCACCTCGGTCTTGGCGGGATGGACGTTCACATCCACCTCGCGCGGATCGAGGCGGATGAACAGCGCCAGCAGGGGATGGCGGTCGGAGGGCAGCAGGTCCGCATAAGCGCCGCGGATCGCGCCCATCAGCAGCTTGTCGCGCACCGGACGGCCGTTCACGAACACATATTGGGAGAGCGAATTGGCCTTGGAGAAAGTGGGCAGGCCCGCCAGGCCCTCCAGCACCGCCCCGCCCCGCTCCCCCCGCACGGGGATCACATTCTGCCCCGCCTCGGCGCCCAGCACATCGGCGATGCGCAGCGCCCGGCCGGCGTCATCGGCGGTGCGGGCGGGATAAGTTAGGGGCCCGCGCTCCTCGGCGACGATGGTGAAGGCGACATCCGGCCGCGCGAGCGCGAGCCGGCGCACCACGTCGAGCGCGGCGGCGCTTTCCGCCCGGTCGGATTTGAGGAATTTCAGCCGCGCCGGGGTCGCGAAGAACAGGTCGCGCACCTCCACCCGCGTGCCGCCATTGAGCGCGGTCGGACGCGGCGGGGTGATAACGCCCCCCTCGACGCGGATTTCATAGGCATGGGGCGCCCCCGCCGGCCGGCTGGCGATGGTGAGCCGCGCCACCGCGCCGATGGAGGGCAGCGCCTCGCCCCGAAAGCCGAGGGTGGAAATGGACAGCAAATCTTCCGTCGGCAGCTTGGAGGTGGCGTGTCGCTCGATGGCGAGCGACAGCTCGTCCGGTCCCATGCCACCGCCGTCGTCGCTGACGCGAATGAGCCTGCGGCCGCCCCCGTCGATCACCACCTCGATGGCGCGGGCCCCGGCATCGAGCGCATTCTCGACAATCTCCTTCACCGCAGCAGCCGGCCGCTCCACCACCTCGCCGGCGGCGATGCGGTCGATCAGGACGGGCGGCAGGCGGCGGATGGCCATGGGCGAGCGACTCGGAAGACGGGGCGGTCATGATAGCGCGGGCGGGCCGGGTTGGCAGGGCGCAGCAGGCACCGTCCCCGTGATCCCCTGGAGGGGGAGGCTTTCCTCCTCTTGCGATCGCACGTGCTGGCCCCCTCACCCCGACCCTCTCCCCGTGGGGGAGAGGGAGGTCTTTCTCCTGCGCGTTACCTCTCCCTAAGGAGAGCAGGCCCGGCGCTTCACCTCTCCCCGACGGGGAGAGATCGGCCGCGCAGCGGACGGGTGAGGGGAAAGGCATCCCGCACAAAACCCACCGCTCGCGCGCCCCTCACCCCGACCCTCTCCCCGGCGGGGAGAGGGGGGATCTTTCTGCCCGCCTCACCCCTCCCTTAAGGAGAGCAGGCGCCGGCACTTCACCTCTCCCCGAGGGGGAGAGGTCGACCGCGCAGCGGGCGGGTGAGGGGGGCTCAGCGGAACGGCAATTCCAGCTCCAGCCGGATCATCTCGGCGACCCCGTCCAGATTGTCATACACATCCTGGTTCGAGACGCGCACGACTCTGAACCTGCACGCATGCAGATACGCCGTGCGCCGGCCATCGCGGTCGCACTCCGAAAGGCCATCGTGGGTGACGCCGTCCACCTCCACCACCAGCGCGATGCGGCGAGGCAGATGAAGTCGACCACGAACGGGCCGATGGGATGCTGCCTGCGAAACTTCCAGCCCACGAACCGCCGCCCCCGCAACAGGCGCCACATCACCGCTTCGGCGGAGGTCTGTTCATTGCGCAAGCCTCTGGCGCGTGTGACGAGAGAGGTCATATCCCCAAAGCCCCTGTCCCGCCTCAGTTTCGCCGAGGGGAAGGGCGCTGCGCAAGACCGCGTCGCGCGGATCGGGGTGCTCAGGTGAAAAGGCGCCTCTTGCCCCCTCACCCCGGCCCTCTCCCCGGCGGGGAGAGGGGGTTTATTTTCCAACACGCCTCACCTCTCCCCCACAGGAGAGGTCGACCGCGCAGCGGGCGGGTGAGGGGGGAGCCCCTCAAGCCTCACGCCGCAAGCGGCTTCAGCCCGGCCTCGATCTGCGCCCGGCGCGCCTCCAGAAAGGGCGGGAGCGAGAGCTTTTCGCCCAAGGTGGCCAAAGGCTCGTCGGCCGTGAAGCCGGGTTCGTCGGTGGCCAGTTCGAACAGGATGCCGTTGGGCTCGCGGAAATACAGGCTGCGGAAATAGAAGCGATCCACAGGCCCCGAGGACGGCACGCCGACCTCGCGCAGCCGCGCCGCCCAGGCGTCGTATTCGGCGAAGGTCGGCACGCGGAACGCCACGTGATGCACCGCCCCCGCCCCTTGCCGCGCCGGGCCCATGCCCTTGTCCACCCGCACCTGCACTTCGGCCGCCGGTCCGCCCTCGCCCATCTCGTAGACGAAGGTCTCCACCCCATCCGCCCCCGCAAAGCTCCTGGCCTTGCGCATGCCCATCACATGGGTGAGCACGGCATCGGTCGGAGCAAGGTCCGGCACCGAGAGGGTGATGGGGCCAAGCCCACGGATCTGCTGGGAGGCGGGAACCGGGCTGCGTGCCCAGGCCGTGCCGGGACCATGCCCGCCATCGACGATGAGGCTGAGGCGCTGGCCCTCGCGATCCTGAAAGTCCAGCGTCGCCCGCCCGTCCCGCTCGGCGATCGGGGTCGTGGCCACGCCGAGATCGGACAGGCGCTGCGCCCAATAGTCGAGCGCCGCCGCATCGCGCACCCGAAGGCCGGTGCGCACCACCGCATTGGTGCCGCGCTTTTCGGGCGTCACCGGCCAGTCGAAGAAGGTGAGGTCGGTGCCCGGGTTGGCTTCCCCATCGGCATAGAAGAGGTGATAGGCCGAGGTATCGTCCTGGTTCACGGTCTTCTTCACCAGCCGCATGCCCAGCGTATTGGTGTAGAAATCATGATTATACGGAGCATCGGCGGTGATGGCGGTGAGGTGATGGATGCCGGTGAGCTGCATGGCCGTCTCCCGAGGGCGGCTCCTGCCGCCATGATGGGGTTGCGACCCGACGTTTCGGCGCCGGGTCCGTGGCCATTTACTTAAGGGGCCGCCCGTCGGGAGGCGAGCCGCGTCGGCGCAAACCGAGTTTGCGAAGGCGCATGCGAACGTCCTGCGGAATTTCGCCGAACATGCCGCGAAAGATACGCGAACATGCCAATGACCGGCCTGTTCATCTTCGAAAATCCGGCCCCTGCCCTTTCCCGGAAAAATCCGCTAAGAGGCCGCCCATGTCCTATGCGGTGAAGGAAATGTTCAAGACCCTCCAGGGCGAGGGCGCCCAGGCGGGCCGCGCGGCCGTGTTCTGCCGTTTTGCCGGATGCAACCTCTGGTCGGGGCGGGAGGCGGATCGCAGTACCGCCGTATGCCGGTTCTGCGATACCGATTTCGTCGGCATGGACGGGGATGGCGGGGGCCGGTTTGCCGATGCGGAGGCACTCGCGGACGCGCTGGTCCGGGTCTGGGGCGGTGCCGACCCGGCGCGGCGCTATGTGGTGTTCACCGGCGGTGAGCCCTTGCTGCAACTGGATTCAGATCTCGTGGCGGCGACCCACGCGCGCGGCTTCGAAATCGCCATCGAAACCAACGGCACGCTGGAACCGCCGGATGGAATCGATTGGATCTGCGTCAGCCCGAAAGCCGGCGCCGATCTGGTGCTGAAGCACGGGCAGGAGCTGAAGCTGGTCTATCCACAACCTGAAATTGTGCCGGATAGCTTGGCCGGGCTGGATTTCGCCCATTTCTTCCTGCAACCCATGGATGGCCCCCGACGGGTGGAGAACACCGCCGCCGCGGTCGCCTATTGCCTCGACCATCCGCGCTGGCGCCTCAGCGTCCAGACCCACAAGATGGTTGGAATCCCTTAAGTTTTCACCGAGCATATGCCATGAAGATCACCCAGGCCTTCACCTTCGAAGCCGCCCATCGCCTGCCGAACGTGCCGCAGACCCACCGCTGCTTCCGCATGCACGGCCATTCCTACCGGGTCGAGCTGGTGCTGGACGGGCCGGTGGATCCCCATAGCGGCTTCGTCGTCGACTTCTTCGACGTCGAAGCCGCTTTTGCTCCGCTTCTCAAGCGGTTGGACCATTATTGCCTGAACGAGATCGAAGGGCTGGAGAACCCGACGGCAGAGCATATCGCGGTGTGGATCTGGGAGCGCGCCAAGCCCGCCCTGCCCGCACTGTTTGCGGTAAAAGTATTTGAAACGCCAATGTCTTGGGCGGAATACCAGGGCGCCTGAGCGCCCTGGTGGATCAGGGCGCCACCCGCCGGACATAAGCCTCGAACGCCTTCAGCTGGCCACCGATGAAGTCGCGCGTTCCCGCATCGGAAAGCTCTCCCGCCTCATTCACCTTGGTCTGCGCCTGACCGACCATCACCTCCGGCACGTTCATCACGAACGCGTCCAGGAACACCAGGATCTGGCGCAGATGATATTGCGCCCGCGCCCCGCCGAACACCCCCATGGACGCGGACTGGATGAGAACAGGCTTTTCCTTCAATGGCTTATCGGGCAGGCGCGACACCCAGTCGATGGCGTTCTTAAGCCCGCCGGGCACGGAATAATTATATTCCGGCGTCACGATCACCAGCCCGTCGGCGCCTTTCAGCATGGCGCCGAGCGCGGTGACGGCGGCGGGAAAGCCCACCGCCTGAAGGTCCGCATCATAGATGGGAAGCTCCGCGACAGAGGGCAAAAGCTCCACCTCGACACCTGCCGGAGCCAATGATTGCAACGCACGGGCGATCGCCGCGTTGTAGGAACCCTTGCGGACACTACCGACCCAGACGACCCACTTCATGGCTTCTTCCTCATGGTTGTGCCCAACGCCGACCCCGCCGCTGACGCGAAGAGCCCACAGATGAGTGGCGCTGGCGCGTGAATTATTGCACTTTCGCCCGATTGATACATGGGGCGGATAGTATGCTTGAGGATTACGATCTGTTCTTGACCCAGTTCGTAACACTCTGGGCCGTGCTGGAACCGATAAGCCACCTATCGATGTTCGTTGCGACCACGGCGGAGATGCCCCCCATACAGCGTCGCAAGACCGCGCTTCTGAGCTGCTTCTTTGCTTTCCTGATTTTGGTCTTCTTCGCCATCGCGGGCCGGGCGCTGCTGGACGCCATGCACGTCTCGGTTCTGTCGTTTCAGATCGCGGGCGGCCTCATCCTGTTCATCTTCGCAACCAGCATGATCTTTTCCGATCCCCACGCCGCGCCGGCGCTGGAAATCGACTCCGACAAGAACATAGCCTCGCTTGCCGTCTACCCGCTTGCGATCCCGATCATCGCCGGGCCGGGTGCGATCCTCTCCGTGGTCATCCTCGCCGACAATAACCGCGGCATGTTTGAACATCAGGCCGTGACGGTCAGCGTGCTGGCTTTGCTCATGGGCCTCTTGGCGGTGCTGTTCTTCCTCGGGGATTATGTGCTCAAGCTCATCGGCCGTTCAGGCGCGAACCTGATCCGCCGCATCATGGGGCTGGTGCTCGCCGCCCTTTCGGTGGATATCGTGCTGACGGCGCTGGCAAGATGGCTGCACCTCCCACCCATCTGAACCTCTCGCTGCTCTGAACTTGCCGCCCAACTGAACTTGCCGCCAACTCTGAGTTGAGTGCGCACCGCGCCCCTTATTCTTCGGAATAACGCTGTTCCTTCCAGGGATCGCCGCGCTCGTGATAGCCGCGCTCTTCCCAGAAGCCGAGCTTATCCGCCGAGATGAACTCGATCCGCTTCAACCACTTGGCGCTCTTCCAGAAATACAGATGCGGCACCACCAGGCGCATGGGGCCGCCATGCTCGCGGGTCAGCGCCTCTCCCTGCCAGCTATGGGCAAGGATGGCGTCGGGCGCGGCGAAGTCCTCCAGCGGCAGATTGGTGGTATAGCCATCATAACTGTAGAGCAGAACGAAATGCGCCTCGGGCTTCGGCTCGACCATGGCCAATAGATCGCGGGTGGATACCCCATCCCAGCCATTCTCATAGCGCGACCACGTGGTGACGCAGTGGATATCGGTCACCTCATGGGTCTGCGGCTGAGCGCGGAAGGCGCTCCAGTCCCAGGACAGCGGGTTTTCAACCAGCCCATCCACATCGAGCCGCCAGGACATGGGCGAGACGAAGGGCTGCATGCCGAGGTCGAGCACCGGCCAGTCCTTCACCAGGTGCTGGCCGGGCGGCAGGCGGTCCGCCTCGGGTCGGGAGATCCGCCCGGTCAGGAACCGCCCTTCCTTGGCCCAACGCTGCTTGGTCCGTGTGAGCTTGGTTTCCGCCGCTCCCGCATCGCTGGAGGAGGCATCTGCGGGGGAAGGCGAAGGTTCGTCATTCATGACCCGCTCCATTCAAAAACAAGCGTTTCGCCCGGCGTGTGCGCCAGCGTCCCACAGCCTGGCGCGGGCCTCAAGCCAAAGCCGGCACCGCAGGCGAGATGGCGCCGACATCGGCGAGAATCTCATAGCTGCGCAGGCGCGCATCATGGTCGTGGATCGCGGCTGCAACCATGAATTCGTCGGCCTTTGTCTGCTCCGCCAGCCGATCCAGTCCGGCACGGATTGTGGCGGGGCCGCCGACCACCGAGCACGCCAACATGCCGGACGCCTGAATCTTTTCCGTGGGTGACCAATAGGCCTCGATATCGTCGATCGGCCGGGGCAGCAGGCCGCGGGTGCCGCGGAACATGTTGGTGAAGGCTTGCTGGGCCGAGGTGAACAAGCGCTTTGCCTCCGCATCGGTCTCGGCGGCAATCACGTTCACCCCCACCATGGCGTGCGGCTTGGCCAGTTGCGCGGAAGGCTCGAACCGCTCGCGATAAACGTCCAGGGCCTGGAGCACCGCATCCGGCGCAAAATGGGAGGCGAAGGCGTAGGGCAGGCCGAGCATGGCAGCGAGCTGGGCGCCGAACAGGCTGGAGCCGAGAATCCAGAGCGGCACATTGGTGCCGGTGCCCGGCACCGCGCGGATCGTCTGGTCGGGGCGCGCCGGACCGAGCAGCGCCTGCAATTCCAGGACATCCTGAGGGAAGCGATCGGAAGAGGCGGGATCGCGATGCAGGGCGCGAAGCGTGCGCTGATCAGTCCCCGGCGCACGGCCAAGCCCCAGGTCGATGCGGCCGGGAAAGAGCGTCGCGAGCGTGCCGAACTGCTCGGCGATCACCAGCGGCGAATGATTGGGCAGCATGATGCCGCCGGCCCCCACGCGGATGGTCTTGGTGCCGCCGGCCACATGGGCAATGACAACAGAGGTCGCCGCACTGGCGATGCCGATCATATTGTGGTGCTCGGCGAGCCAGAACCGGGTGTAGCCCAGTTTTTCCGCGTGGCGCGCCAGATCAAGGGACCGGGCCAAAGCGTCGGCCGGTGTTCCGCCCTCGGGAACCGGGGCGAGATCGAGAATGGAAAGAGGGGGCATGAAACGTGCGCTCCTTGGGTGCGGACGCCCTAAGGAAGCCCGCGACGTGTCAGCTGCGCCGGCAGACATGCGCCCCCACCGGCGCTGAGAGAGATGGGCCCACAGGGCCGAAAAACAAGGGCGCGCTGTCCTCAGACTTCCGCATGAAACGGGCCGGCAGTCTCCGCATCAGCTCGCGAGAGCGCTCAACACAACAGTTTCCCCATCGATGGCGAAGCTCACTTCGATGCCGCAATCGCGCGCGAGCAAGCCGGCATAATAGGGCTGGATGGCATGGGCATCGAGGCCGCCGTCGGGGATGCCGCCTGCGATCAGAGCTTGAACCGACTGGGGGATGCGGGCGCTCACGCCGTTGGTGGTGATGACAAATCCCTGCCCGACCCCGCCTTGTGCCGCATCCACCTTGATCAGGCCGCCACGGGGAATTGTCGTGCCGGCCAAAAGCACCAGATTGAGCAGCAGCTTCACCCGGTTCTTGGGCTGGAACTCGCGGGGCAACGTCCATTCGATCTTGGTGCGGCTGTCCTCCATCATACCCCGCACCACCTGGTCGGCGTCGCTGAGATCGATGGTGGCGCCGGCGGAACCGGCGGCGCCGAAGGCGAGCCGGGTGAATTGCAAGCGAGCGGAAGCCTGACGCGCGCTCTTGGCGATCAGGTCGAGCGCGACCTCGCGCATATCGGCCGCGTCTTCGTCTTCCAGCACCTCAAGGCCGTTCACGATGGCCCCCACCGGGCTGATCACATCGTGGCAGACCCGCGAGCACAGCAGGGCTGCGAGATCGAGGGCAGAGACGGCAAGCTTCACGGGGGCGTCGGAAAGGGACATGGCAGATCCGTAGACGGCGAGACCGGCCGATCCACCCGCGAGGGCGAAGCCGGCAATGCCCGCGAGAGCGAGTGCGGTCTGATACCCCGCGCGTTTGCCGGCCACAAGCCGGCTTTGGAACAGGCCGAGGCGGAAATCCTGCATTTGCGGGGCTCCTCCGGGCCGACCCGGTGTTTCTCCGGCTCGACTTAAAGGGTTGAATGCCTTGCCTCGCGCCTTTTCTGCGTCACAGTCATCGGCGAACCTAAGCTGCCGATTCGCGGCGATCCTCGAAAGCCCAGCGCGAGACCTTCATGACCGCTCTGCGATCCGCCTTCTTCCGCTTCGCCGCTGCGTCCGCGCTCTGCGCCGGCTTCGCGGGAACCGCTTCCGCACAATATGCGCAGCAGCCGCAAGCGGCGCCGCAATATGTCCAGGGCCAGCCGCAGCAGCAGTATGCGGCCCAGAACCGCTATGCCCAACCCAACTCCCAGCCCGCGCCCTATTCAACCAACGAATTGGTGAGCAAGGGCCATTCGTTCTTCGGCAGCGTGTCGCGCGGTCTGGCGCTCTCCATCGAGAAGGCCGTGGGCCAATGGGGCCAGCCGAACGGCTATATCCTCGGCCAGGAAGGCGGCGGCGCCTTCGTCGGCGGCCTGCGCTATGGCGAGGGCACGCTCTACACCCGCAACGCGGGTGACATGAAAGTGTTCTGGCAGGGTCCGTCCATCGGCTGGGATTTCGGCGGCGACGGCGCGCGAACCATGATTCTGGTCTATAATCTGCGGACTGTGGACGACGTCTTCCGGCGCTTCGGCGGCATTTCCGGTTCCGCCTATTTCGTCGCCGGCTTCGGCATGACCGCGCTGACCGCCGACAACATCGTGGTGGTGCCCATTCGTTCCGGTGTCGGGGTACGTCTCGGCGCGAATGTCGGCTATCTCAAGTTCACACCGCAGGCCACCTGGAACCCATTCTGATCGCGCTGCCTGCTCCCCCCGCTGGCACGAAGGGCTGTGGCGTCGTATGTATGACGTCATTGCAGTCGAAAGCGTAGGTTTCGCGTGATCGAGCAGATCATGTATTTCGCGTTGGGCGTCCTCGGGGCGACCCTCGTGGCTCTAATGGTGCTGCCTGCCGTCTGGCATCGCGCGGTGCGTCTAACCACGCGCCGCATCGAAGCGGCGGTGCCCATCTCCATGTTCGAGATCCAGGCGGAGAAGGATCAGCAGCGTGCCGGCTTCGCGCTGAACCAGCGCCGCCTCGAACTCCAGCTCGACGCCGTGCGCGAGAGCGTGGTCGAACACGCGCACACCATCGAGCGGCAACGCCAGCGCACCGTGGAGCTTGAAAAAGCCCTTGCTGCGAAGACCGCCGAGCATGAGGCGCTCTCGGTCGCCCACGGCGCGCTTGAAGCTCGCTTCAATGCCGAACAAACGGCGCTGATCGAGCGCAATGCGCAGCTTGCCGAGACTTCCACCGCACTGGCACGGACTGAGGCCGATCTCTCGCAAACCCGCGAGACGCTCGCCACCACCACCGGGCGCGCGGACGACCTTGCAACCCGCTTAGCCGAGCGCGAAGCCACTTTGGCGGCGCGGGTGGCGGACGTGGCGGCGCTGGAAGCCGAGCGGGCCGGCCTCAAGGCCGATCTCGCGGCGACCCGCCTGCAGTTCGAGGAGACCAGCACCACCCTCGCGGCGGAACGCACCGCCGCTTTGGCCGCTGCCGCGAGCGCCGAAGCGGAGCGCATGCGCCTCGAAGCGGCGCTTGCTGACGTGCGGCAGCGCCTCGTCGCCAGCGAGACCCTCGCCTCCGGGCAGGCGGCGACGCTTTCCGCGCAGGCGGCCGAGCTGGAAAGCTTGAGAACGCGCATCGCGGCGAGCACGGCCGATCTGGAGGCCAGCCGCGGCGTGCTTCAAGCGCTGGCCCAGCAGCGCGCCAACGAATTCGCTGCGGCTGAAACCCAGCAGACCCGGCTTTCCCAGGCGCTCGACATGCTGCGGGCGGACCATTCCATGATGGAAACCGCGCTTGCCAAGGCGCGTGCGGAACGCGACGCCTCTATCGAGCGTGACGGCGACCTCGATCTTCTACGCACGACTTTGACCGGCTTGGCGGAGCAGGTGGTTGCCCTCGCGGCTCCCATCGCTGTGACTGCCGCCAATGAGGAAAGGCCGGCACTGCCCGGCGTCCCTTCAGTTGAGAGCATCGGCGAACCCGCGGAAGCCACTGGAGCCAAGCGGCGCAAGCGCGCAAGCTAGTTTGCGAAGACACCGCAATTACGCTGGCACAGTCAGCGGGATGGATTTCCGGTGGAATCCCGCGACACCACCAAATCCTCGATCCGCCGCTTAAGATCGCTGGAGATCTTGGGATAGCGCTCCGGCGTGACGAAGGCGGCGGGCGAATAGGGTATCCCGCCCCGCGCGCCGGCGAAGATGCGGGGACCATCCGCCTGCATCACGATATCGCCCTTCTGCAAGGAGGTATCCTCCTCGATCGCCACCGAAGCCAGGCCGAGCGGCCCGTTGCCGGTGCAGGAGCAGGAATCGGCGAGCCTGGTGCGATACCGGAAAGCATTGGGAAGATCGGAATAGGAGCTTCCGCCGCGATCGGTGGCATGCTCGATACTGCCGCCACGAAATACCGTGGTCTGCGCCGCAGGGCAGAGCGCGGCGCAGCGCCCTTCTTCCTGGTCCGATGTGACACCCGAGAGAGGGAAGTACCTGCCATCGCAGGTGCGCACGCAATAGGCCACGCCGCGCCCTTCGCTGCGCCGGGGTTCAATCCCCGGCGTCACGACGATGGACGGCGGCGGCGGCTGCGTCACCGATCTGACAATGCCGCCAAACAAGGCGGCGAAAAAATCACCTGACGTCTGCGCCGCTGCAGGGAGGGTGCTCGCTGCCAACAGCATCAGTGCGGCAGCGGAAATACGTGTCTTCGCCGCCGGTCGCATGGCGATGCTTCCAGATGAATGAGACATCAGCCGAGGGGGACGGGCGGCACAATCAGCGCGGCGAACGCACTCGGCCCGTAATAGGGCTGCTTGGGCGCGGGCGTATTGAGCTCGGGAAGAACCACGAAAGCGGAAGCGGAAACAAGCGTCACCATCATGCAGACGATGAGCAGAGCGCGGGCGATCATTCGCATGGCATAACTCCATCGGAGACACACCGTCCTCCCGTTTGTCATGGAGGACTGCCATGAGAACGCCTCATTAACCACACAGTTCCATCGGTTCTGCGGCGTCGGTCCTCCACTGTTTCGGGGCGTGTCGGGGACTTTGCCGCGGCGCCACGCGCTTGTGGCTTGCGGTGGGCGCCATTCCGCGCGAAGGAACGGGACCTTAGGTCAGCGTAAGCGTTGAAACGGCGGCATGATCGACAAACTCGAATATCTGATCGCCCTCGCGCGCGAGCGCCATTTCGGTCGCGCCGGCGAGGCTTGCGGCGTAACCCAGCCGACCTTGTCGGCGGGCATCAAGCAGTTGGAAGACACCCTCGGGGTGCTGCTGGTGCAGCGCGGCTCGCGTTTCATGGGGTTCACGCCCGAGGGCGAGCGCACGCTGGAATGGGCGCGGCGCATCGTGGCCGACTCGCGCGCCATGCGGCAAGATATCGATGCCTTGAAGCGCGGCCTGTCCGGCCCGCTGCGCATCGCCGCTATCCCAACCGCCTTGCCGATGGTGGCGGCGCTAACGACGCCGTTCCGCGCCCGTCATCCCGACGTGCGCTTCACCATCATCTCGCGCACCTCCATCGAGATCCTGAACCATCTCGAAAATCTGGAGATCGATGCCGGCCTGACCTACCTCGACAACGAGCCGCTCGGCCGGGTGAATACCGTGCCGCTTTATCGCGAGCGTTATCGTCTGGTGACTTCGCCGGATGCGAAATATGGTGACCGGGAGCAAGTCACCTGGGCGGAAATCGGCGAGTTGCCTTTGTGTCTGCTGACGCCGGACATGCAGAACCGGCGCATCATTGACGGCATGCTCAGCGCCACCAGCGGCATGCCCAAGCCGACCCTGGAATCCAATTCCATGATCGTGCTGTTCACGCATGTGCGAACCGGGCATTGGGCGAGCGTCATGCCGGCCATGCTGGCAGATTCGCTCGGGTTGACGTCGATCGTGCGCTCGATCCCGATCGTCGAGCCGGACATCACCCATTCCATCGGTCTCGTGGTGCCGCACCGCGAGCCCACCACGCCGATTACCGCCGCGCTGGTGGCGGAAGCCCGCCGCATCGCGCCCCGGCTTGAGCAAAATCTCGGGATGGAGCGCGACCCCGCCTTGGCCGTCCTGAAGCCGTAACAGGAGCCGTGCGGCACTATTGGATCGGCGAGTCCTGCTGTGCGGCGAGCGGAGCCAAGCCAATGGGCGAAGGGCAAGCCTCGGGATCCGGCCGAGCGCCGGCCACATGCCCGTTTTCCTGATGATGCTTCAGCCGCATTTCCAGGAACTCGATGCGGTCCAGCAGCGACACCACCGCCTCCCCCACCGGGTCCGGCATCAGATGATGTTCAAGATCGATCCGCCCGTCGCCCAAGCGCCGGCGTTCGGACAGCGGCTTCACGATCCGCCCTGGGATACCGACCACGGTCATGCCGGGCGGCACGTCTTCCACGACCACGGAATTTGCGCCCACGCGGGCACCGACGCCCACGGTGATCGGGCCGAGGATCTTCGCCCCGGCACCCACGAGAACCCCGTCTTGCAACGTCGGATGGCGCTTGCCAGCGGTCCAGGAGGTCCCGCCGAGGGTGACGCCGTGGTAGAGTGTCACGTCATCTCCCACTTCCGCCGTCTCGCCGATCACCACACCCGCGCCGTGATCGATGAAAAAGCGCTGGCCGATGCGCGCGCCGGGATGGATGTCCACATTGGTCACCAGCCGGGCGAACCAGGAGAGGAAACGCGCGAAGAACTTCCCCCTGCCCTGCCAGAGCTTATGGGCGAAGCGATGCCAGATCACGGCATGAACGCCGGGATAGGTCAGCACGATTTCAAGGGTGGCGCGGGCGGCCGGATCGCGCGATTTCACGCACGCGACATCATCGCAGATCTGGCGCCACAGGCCTGGCACGCGCGGTACGGCGGGCACGGATCGGCTGACGGTGGCCGGAGATTCCTGTCGGCTCGTTCCCATGATCATGTCGCGCTCCCGACGGTGGATCGGCGCAGCCGCAGGGCGGCTTCGGTGAAGGTATCCTCGTAGAACCGCAGCAGCATGTCGGACGAGACATTGGCCTTGCTGCGCACCGCGAAGGCCCGCACGCGTTCCAGGATCGCCCGTCCCCGGGCGACATCCACGACGATACCCTGGTCCGCGAGCGCCTTCTCAACCGCCGCAAGGCCGGAATGCTTGCCGAGCACCACCCGGTGGCCGCGTCCGAACAATTCCGGACTCAGCGCCTCATAGGTTGCGCGATCCTTCAGCAGGCCGGACACATGGATGCCGGACTCGTGGGTGAACACATCCGCCCCGATAATCGCCTTGCCCCGTGGCACCGGCCGGCGTGCGGCGGTGGAGACGAGCTCGCCCAGCGGACCGAGGGTGGAGGGCAGGATCCCGGTTTCCGCCCGCGCCGTCTGGCGCAACGCGATGGCGACTTCCTCCAGCGCCGCATTTCCCGCCCGCTCACCGAGGCCGGCGACAGTGACGCTTGCATGCCGCGCGCCACCCATCACGGCCGCCAGCGTATTGGCGGTTGCAAGGCCGAGGTCGTCATGGGCATGGAATTCGAGTTCAAGGTCACTGGCGGCCGCAACCCGGCGCACCAGCGCATACGTGGAAAACGGATCAAGCACGCCCAGGGTATCGGCCAGACGCAGACGGAAGGCGCCGGCGGCGCGCGCGGTCTCGGCGAGGCGGCAGAGAAAGTCCGGGTCCGCGCGCGAGGAATCCTCACCGCCGACGGCCACTTCAAAGCCAAGGGTCTTGGCGAGCGAGACGATGCGGGTCACGGTCTCAAGCGCCCAGGCGCGATCCTTGCCGAGCTTGCCCGCAAGCTGGCGATCCGACGTCGGGATGGACAGATTGACGATGCTGACCCCGGAGGCCACCGCAGCCATCAAATCGTCCTCGCTCATGCGGCACCAGGCCATCACCCGCGTCGGCAGCTTCAGCGAAACGATGGACCGCAAGGTCTCGATTTCCTCGTCGCCCATGGCCGGTGTTCCGGCCTCGATCTCGGGCACGCCAGCGGCCGCCAGCGCTTCGGCGATCTCGATCTTTTCCCGGCGGGTGAAAGCGACGCCCGGCGCCTGCTCGCCGTCCCTCAAGGTCGTGTCGTTCAAGAACACGTCCCGGGCGACGGCAGTGGCGCTCGTGCCGGTGAAGAAGCCGGCGCGGCTCTCGGGGATCTTGGCGGATATGGATGTCTTCGCGAGCATGGTGTGTCTCGGCTATCCCAGTGGATTGAGACTGTCACACCCATCAAAGCAAACCACGTGCCACCGAATTAAGCACCTGATTTTGCCCTATTCTTTGGCACTTTGTGCCAGATGACGCGCGAAGCGTGGTCCCGGGACAGACGCTTTCGGCACATTCGCGACAGGCCTGTCGCGCCCCGAACCCGAATGTGCGATCCGCGCGGAAACAGCCGCGCCCGGTGCGCCTGATCGCAGAAGATCAGCAAGCGGAGATGGTGACCTTCACGTCCGCCGGGGCCGCCCAATAGGGCGCGGACGTCACCAGGATGTCGGCGCCGGCGCGGGCATAAGCGGCGGCATTCGCGGCGTTCACACCGCCCGCAGCCGCCACCAGCACCCGCACCCCGGAGGCCGCGACCAGCCGTGCCACGCTGGCGATGTCGTCGGGCGTCATCTTCTCGCATTGGAGAACGTCCGCCACTGGCAGGTACACCGCCGCATCGGCGACCGAGGCCACTTCCACCACCACCTTCTTTTCCGGCGCGGCCCGTCGCAAACGCGCAATCGCGCTCGCGGGATCAGCCAGAAAGATGCGGTGTTCGGGAAACACCAGCAGCGTTTCCGACAGACCGAGCCGATGCGGCTCCGCCCCTCCTGCGCGGATCGCGGCAATCATCGGCGCCTTCGCACCTGGAAAGGTCTTGCGGGTCGTCACCACCGAAATTTCCGGCGCGACGCCGCGTGCCGCATCGACGATGGCGGCGGTCGCCGTGGCGATGCCGGAGAGATATTCCACCAAGGTCTGGGAAACCTTCCAGGCGCGATGGATCGCCGACGCGCCGCCGTGCGCCCGCAGGAGCACCGCGCCGGCCGCCACACGGGAGCCGGTGGGGGCAAGCACCTCCGCCTCGGCCCCCGCGCGGGTGATCAACGCTGCCGCCGTCTCAATGCCGCAGACGACACCCGCCGCGCGCATCTGAAATTGCATTTGCGCGCCGACGCGGCCAATTCCGAGCAGATGGGTGGTCAAATCGCCGTGGGGGACGTCTTCGGCCAGAAGCATATCGAGCCGTTCGGGAAGCCACGCCACATCCATGTTCCGGTCCTTTTCCCGAACAGCCGCCCGGGTACGCCGACGTTGGGATCAATGGGAAACTTCGCCGATCTCTCCGGCTCCCATGGTCTCCAGCGTATGGATCGCATCCAGCGTCGCTTCGGCAATCCGGCGCGGACGCTCCGAGATGCCCAGCCAGCTTGGCTCGGCACCCAGCCTCGGGTCAACTTCCGCAAGCTTCAACTCGGCAGAAACCACGGCGCCGCTGCGCACCAGCCCGCGCAGATGCCCGGACAAGGGGGCGGTCACCGGGACGGCATCGCAGGTGCCGATCACCTCGTCCCGCCGCACGCGGTCTCCGATCGCGGCGCTCGATACCCAAATTCCAGACGTCGGGGCCCGCGCGAAGCGCTCGCGCCCCGCGCCCGCCAGTGGGGTCGAGCGTCCGTGGGGGGCGAGCGTGGTGCCGTCCCGCAGAATGCCGATCGCCTCCGGTGCCGTCTCCACCGCCACATCCACATGCCGCCCGGGGGTGAAGCCCGGCCCGAGGCCTACTGTGATGCGAGCAAACGGGCGGATATCTACCTTCAGACTGCGCATGCGCATGCGCGCATCCACCAGGACATCGATCAGGCCGAGGCACAGCAAATCGCCCATCTCCAGGGCGGTCACCATCACCGCATGGCGCTCCGTAAAGCCGCGCAGAACCTCGACCAGAGTATTGGCTGGACGGGCGGGAAGTCCCTCCAACTCCGCAAACCCGGTAACGAGCGCATCATCATAGGACATGCTTCGCCGCAGCACCGGCTGGGAGGGATCGCGCGACAGCACCACGCCGTAACCGGCGTGGAACATACGGTGCGCCACGGCAGAGGCGACGTCATGAGTTCCGAGCACCACAGCCACTGGCGCACGCCCGGACGGGGTGAATTCGGTTTCGCTGCGCATGTTCTCATTGCCCTAAGGACGTGTCGCACCGCGTGTAGCGACATTCGTGCCAACTTCGGGGGCGCGGCGCCGCGGTGGCGAAGCTTAGCCGCATCATGATCCTGCGGGCGCTGCATTTACAAAGGTTAAGAAAGCCCGATTCCGATCCCCGGCGGCGCGGGTGGGCTTTCCGACACTCGCTGACACCGGTCCTCGCAAGTGTCGTGTCGCAAAGCCGACAGGCCAAGTGTGTCGCAAATCTCCTTATTGGAATCAGAAGCATTTCGCGTTGCAACACGAATGGCACATGGCTTGCTTGAAACCTTTCCAGACGGCGTTGCATTCGCCCTTCGGCGTTTTTTGGAGACGGACATGCTCGGTATCGGCAGCACCCTTCCCGCCTTTTCTGTCACCGGCGTGAAGCCGGGCTTTAACTTCCACGAGGAGAACGGCCAGTCCGCCTTCGAGCCCCTCACCGAGGCGAGCTTTCCCGACAAGTGGAAGATCATCTTCTTCTATCCCAAGGACTTCACTTTCGTCTGCCCGACCGAGATCGCGGAATTCGCCCGCCTCTCCGGCGAGTTCGCCGACCGCGACGCGGTCGTGCTCGGCGGGTCCACGGACAATGAGTTCGTGAAGCTGGCTTGGCGGCGCGACCACAAGGATCTCAATCGCCTGCCGATCTGGTCGTTCGCCGACACCAACGGGTCGCTGGTGGACGGGCTTGGCGTGCGCTCGTCGGACGGGGTGGCTTACCGCTATACGTTCGTGGTGGATCCGGACAACGTGATCCAGCATGTCTACGCCACCAACCTCAATGTCGGGCGCAATCCCAAGGACACGCTGCGGGTGCTCGACGCGCTGCAGACCGACGAATTGTGTCCCTGCAACCGCGAAGTCGGCGGCGACGTGCTGAAGGTCGCGTGATCCGATGAGCATCGAAGCGCTCAAAGCTGAGCTTCCCGAGTTCGCGAAGGACGTGAAGCTGAACTTGTCCGCCCTGACGCGCGAGGATTCCATCTCGCCCCAGCAGCTCTATGGGCTGCTGGTGGCGTGCGGGCTCACCACGCGCAATGCTGCGGTGGCGCAGGCCTTGGAAGCAGAGGCGGCACCGGTTCTGTCTCCCGCCGCGATGAATGCTGCCAAGGCGGCCGCTTCCATCATGGCGATGAACAACGTCTATTACCGCTTTACACACCTCGCTTCGAACAAAGCCTATGAAACCTTGCCCGCAAAGCTCCGCATGAGCGTGATCGGCAATCCCGGTGTGGACAAGGCGGATTTTGAACTGTGGTCGCTCGCGGTTTCCGCCATGAACGGCTGCGGACGCTGCATCGATTCCCACGAGAAAGTGCTGCGCGACGCCGGGATCACCGAGGCGCAGATCCAGACCGCGGTGCGGATCGCTGCCATTGTCGCCTCGGCGGCGGTGGCCCTGGAGGCAGCTGCGACGGCAATGCCCGCCGCAGCGGAATGACCATCGTGTACCTGCGTATCGGCGGCACACTTTCTTGACATAGATCAAAGCTCGTGGTGGCCCGCGGGTGTTTCCTGGAACGTCTATAAAAAATCGCAGCCACATCGAAAAGATCGTGGCGCAGGGAACCACCGACAGGAGGGCGAACCTCTCGCGAGCCGCGTGCGGCAGGGAGTACGTCCATGTCCGATGTCTTTCAGATTCGTGTGCCCCGAGCGTCCGGCAACGCCAACGGGGAAGCCTTGCTCGCCATGTCGAAACATAGCTCCGGCGCCGTGCCCGGGGTGCCGCTGGCGCAACCCTCGCGGGGTACATCGCCGGAAGTGGCCCTGATCGGCATCTACGAAATTTCCAAGATCCTGACCGCTCCGCGCCGGATGGAGGTGACGCTCGCGAATGTCGTGAACGTCCTGTCGTCCATGCTGCAGATGCGTCACGGGATGATCGTCATTCTCGATTCCGCCGGCGAACCGGACATGGTCGCCACGACCGGCTGGATGCCGCAGATCGCGAGCCAGATCCGCGCCCGCGTGCCACAAAAAGCCATTGACCAGATCGTCGCCACGCAGACGCCGCTGGTGGTTCAGGACGTTTCCGCCGATCCCATGTTCGCCGGGCACGAGGACCTCTTCGCCCCCTCGGACAACACCACGGTTTCCTTCATCGGCGTGCCCATCAAGGCGGATACGCAGGTGATGGGAACCCTCTCCATCGATCGGGTGTGGGATGGAACCGCCCGCTTCCGCTTCGATGAGGACGTGCGCTTCCTCACCATGGTCGCGAATCTGGTGGGCCAGGCGGTGCGACTGCACACGCTCGTGGCCGGCGACCGGGACCGGCTGATCGCCCAGACCCATCGCCTGGAAAAGGCGCTGAAGGAGGAAAAGCCCGCCGAAGACCTGCCGACCACGGCCGCCCCGGACGCAGGCCCCATGGGGATCGTCGGCGACAGCCCGCTGGTCAAGCGCCTCATCGCGACCGCCCAAGTCGTCGCGCGCTCCAACTCGACCGTGCTGCTGCGCGGCGAAAGCGGCACCGGCAAGGAATTGTTTGCCCGTGCCATTCACGAACTTTCGCCCCGCAAGGCCAAGGCGTTCGTGAAGGTCAATTGCGCGGCCCTACCTGAGACGGTTCTGGAATCGGAACTTTTCGGACATGAGAAGGGCGCCTTTACCGGCGCGCTGAACATGCGGCAGGGCCGATTTGAAATGGCCCATGGCGGCACGCTGTTTCTCGACGAAATCGGCGAGATTTCACCGGCGTTCCAAGCCAAGCTGCTGCGGGTTCTGCAGGAAGGCGAATTCGAGCGGGTCGGCGGCAATCGCACGCTGAAGGTGGACGTCCGCCTCGTCTGCGCCACCAACAAGAATCTGGAAGAAGCCGTCTCCAAGGGCGAATTCCGCGCCGATCTCTACTACCGCATCCATGTGGTGCCGTTGATCCTTCCCCCGCTGCGCGAGCGACCCGGCGATATCCCGAAGCTCGCCAAGAATTTCCTTGATCGCTTCAACAAGGAAAACAAGCAGTCGATGAGCCTGTCACCTCCGGCTGTTGAGGTGCTGCGGCGCTGTTATTTCCCAGGCAATGTGCGGGAGCTTGAAAATTGTGTCCGCCGCACGGCGACCCTGGCCCATGACGACGTCATCACGCCGCACGACTTCGCCTGCGACAGCGGCCAATGTCTCTCCGCCATGCTGTGGAAGGGGAGCGCACCCAAGCCGCATGCCATCCCGCCGGCCCAGACATTGACCCAATTGTCCCCGGCGGTCCCAGCGGTCCCAGCCATCCCGGAGCCGATCGCACCGGCAACCTGTCCCGGAACCGAGGCCTGTCCCGCTATTCCTCCGCGCCAGAGCGAGAAAGAGCAATTGCTCCAGGCCATGGAACGCTCGGGATGGGTGCAGGCGAAGGCCGCCCGCATCCTCAATCTGACCCCCCGCCAGATCGGCTACGCCCTGCGCAAGCACGGCATAGACATCAAGCGATTCTAAAAAAGGCCACGACTTTCGCCGTCCCTTCCGCAGGGGCGGTCTCGCACCGCGAGGATAAGAGCAACGCCCCATGGTCAGTGAAGCGTCGGTCCCGCACGTCGAACAGTTCGAGGCCATGGATTGGCAGGGGCGGCCGTTGCGCTGCCAGGATTGCCCGCATGAGGACATTCATGCGGAAGGACGCTGCGACCTCGGCAAGATCTGCGTCGCCGATCGGCGCGGCAAACGCATCGACCGCTTCTTCGCGCGCAATCCCCAACTCGCCACGCGCTATCTCGATCATGCCTATTTCGAGGTGCGAACCCTCGCAGCAAAGCACGCAAGCCTATTCTCGATCGGCCCGCTGCGGGACGACCCGGAGCCGGACGTGCGGATCATGGTGGCCTATCGCCTTCCCGTGTCGCGCATGCGCGACATGCGCCGGGACCCCGATCCGCGCGTCCGCGTGGCGGTGACGCAGCGCCTGGAAGGCAATGATCTCGTGGCCATGCTCGGAGACGAGAATTACGCCGTCCGCCTTACGGCGGCCCGCCGCGCTCCCCCGGCCTCCCTGGTGATGGCGCTCTATGACGGCGAGGCGGAGGTTCGGCGCGAAGTGGCGCGGCGGATCGGCCTGCCCCATCTCGTCACCATGGCGGGCGACCAAGATCCCCTGGTCCGCCTGATTGTTGCGGAACGCCTGACGCCGGAACGCCTCACGGTACTGCTCCGCGATCCCGATATGCGGGTGCGGTTCGCCGTGGCCGAGCGCATTGGTCGCGCCCATCTGCCGGCGCTCGCCGAGGACGAGGTGGAGGAAATACGCGAACTCGCCCAACGCCGCCTTATCGAGGAGATCGGCAGCGGCGGCGCCGGGCCCTGATCCCATCGGAATCGATCAAAGACCAGGGCCGTTGCCGGGACACGCCCGGCCGCGACGGTCCGGAAAGCTCCGATCGACACGTCCCCCCTCTCCCCGCCGGGGAGAGGGTCGGGATGAGCGGGCCAAGAGCGGCTTCTCGACGTCCGCACCCCTCACCCGCCCGCTGCGCTGTCGACCTCTCCCCGTGGGGGAGAGGCGCATTTTAAAACTGTCTCTTGGACGGCCCGACCTCTGGGACCATCAGGCGAAGAATTCGCTCGCCTTCACCAGGGCACGCGCCAGCGCGTCCACTTCGTCGTGGGTGTTATACAGGCCGAACGAGGCCCGGCAGGTTGCGGCAACACCGAAGCGCTCAAGCAGCGGCATCGCGCAATGGGTGCCGGCACGCACGGCTATTCCCGACCGATCGATCACCGTTGCCACATCATGGGCGTGGGCATTCTCCATGGCGAAGGAGACAATCGCGCCCTTGCCCGCGGCCGTGCCGATGATCCGCAAGGAATTGATTTCACCAAGCTTCTCATGAGCATAGGCGACGAGCGAGGCTTCGTGCGCCCGAATCCGCTCCTTGCCGATCGAACCGATATAATCCAAAGCCGCGCCGAGCCCGATGGCCTGGACGATCGCCGGCGTTCCCGCCTCGAACCGGTGCGGCGGCGCGCCGTAGGTGACGGTCTCGCGCGACACTTCCCGGATCATCTCCCCGCCCCCGTTGAAGGGCGGCATCTCGCTGAGCAGCGCATGCTTGCCGTAGAGGGCGCCGATCCCCGTGGGGCCATACAGCTTATGGCCGGTGATCACGTAGAAATCGCAATCGAGGTCGCGGACGTCCACATCCATGTGGACACTCGCCTGCGCGCCATCCACCAAAACCGGAATGCCGCGGGCATGGGCAATCTGCACCACCTCCTTCACCGGAACCACCGTGCCAAGGACGTTGGACATCTGCGTGATGGCCACCATCTTGGTCCGGTCGGTGAGGAGCTTCTCGAACGCGTCGAGAAGGAAATTGCCCTGGTCGTCCACCGGCGCCCATTTGATCACAGCGCCCTGACGCTCGCGCAGGAAATGCCAGGGAACGATATTGGCGTGATGCTCCATGATCGAAAGCACGATTTCGTCGCCCGGCCCGATCCGCGAGCGGCCAAAGGTCTGGGCCACCAAATTCACCGCCTCGGTGGCGCCGCGCGTGAAGATGATTTCCTCGGTGCGCTCCGCGTTCAGGAAAGCGGCGACCCGCGCGCGGGCGCCCTCGTATCCGTCAGTCGCGGCATTGGCGAGGTAATGGAGCCCGCGATGCACATTGCTATACTCGGACGTATAGGCCTTGTTCATCCGCTCCAGCACAGCCTTGGGCTTTTGAGCGGAAGCGCCATTGTCCAGATAGACCAGGGGTTTGCCGTACACCTGCATGTCGAGGATCGGGAAATCCTCGCGAATGCGGTTCACATCATAGCTTCCATTGCTCACCGCCGGATGCATCGCCCTCACCCCCGCTCGCTCAACCAGGCAATTGTGGCAAGACCCAGCGCATCGCGCAGGCCCTCGTGCGCGATGGTGTCTACCACTTCGCCCACGAACGCCTGGATCAGCAACGCCTCCGCCTCCTTGGCGGGAATGCCGCGCGCCATCAGATAGAATTTAAGCTGGTCGTCGAGCGTGCCCGTGGTCGCCCCATGCCCGCATTGCACGTCGTCCGCGAAGATCTCCAGCTCCGGCTTGCTGTAGACCTCGGCATCCGCCGAGAGCAAAAGCGCGCGCGACATCATGCGGGCGTCGGTCTTCTGCGCCCGCTGCCGCACCGCGATCTTCCCCTGAAACACCGCCTGCGCCGCGTCGTCCACCACCGCCTTGAAGGTTTCGCGGCTGGTGCCGCCCGGAGCGGCGTGGTCGATCGACAAGGTGGTGTCGCCATGCTGGCGGCCGGCCAGGAGGCTCACGCCGGCCAGTTCGGCCACCGCCTCTTCGCCAGCAAGGCGGACGAACAATTGGTTGCGCACCACGGCGCCGCCCACCAGGAAGCCGAAAGCGCTGAAATGCGCACGGGCCCCCACATCGGCCAGCAGCGTCGCCACATGGAGCGCGGCATTGCCCTCGCGGATGATCTTCACATGGTCGAGCCGGGCATCATCGCCGATCTCGATCTTCACCACCGCGTTGACCTGATAGTCCGACTGCGCCGGCCCTTCATGGCTTTCGATCACGCTGGCGCGCGCGCCCTGTCCCAGCACCACGAGCGATCGAGTGTACATGGCCGCCGGCGTCGCGCCGGTGGTCACGAACAGCAGATGAAACGGGCGGTCCAGCACCACGCCGTCCGCGACCTCGATCACGACCCCGTCGGCTGCGAACGCGGTATTGAGCAGAACCGTCGGTTCATTGGCGGGCAGCACCGGGCCGATGTCGCAGGAGAGCACCGCCTCGTCTGCCGCCAAGGCGGCCGTCAGGGGACGGATCGTCACCCCCGCCTCAAGGCCCTCAAGATCGGAGAGCGTAGGTGCAAACGCGCCATCGACAATGGCGATGCGCCGAAGCCCAAGCCCGCTCAGGTCTTGCCCGGCCTGCGCAGCGCGCGCCAAATCCGCCGCGTCCGGCAGCGCCGCCAACGGCTTTGCATCCTTCATCAGGCGCCGCAGATCGGTGAACTTCCAGGCTTCAAGCCGGCGATGCGGCAGGCCGCCGAGCGCAAAGGCATCAAACGCCTGCGTGCGCGCAGCCGAAACCAGATGGCCGCCCGGCAAGCCTTGCCGCGCGGCGGAATAAGCCTCGGTGAGGCCGGTTTCGGCCTCGGTCTTGATGGCGGCGATTGCTACATTCATGGCCGTCACGCCGCTTCGTTCTGATATTGGGCATAGCCGGTGGCTTCGAGCTGCAAGGCAAGGTCCTTGCCGCCCGTCTCCACGATCCGCCCCGCCGCGAGCACATGCACCACATCGGGGACGATATAGTCGAGCAGGCGCTGGTAGTGGGTGATGACGATCATGCCGCGCTCTTCCGAACGCAATTGGTTCACGCCATTCGCCACCACCTTGAGAGCATCGATGTCGAGGCCGGAATCGGTCTCGTCGAGCACGCACAAGCGCGGCTCCAGCAGGGCCATCTGGAGCGTCTCATTGCGCTTCTTCTCGCCGCCGGAGAAGCCGACGTTCAGCGGACGACGCAGCATTTCCGGGTCGATGCCGAGCTTCTTCGCCAGCTCGCGCACCCGCTTCAGCAGGTCGGGCGAGGACAATTCCTCTTCGCCCCGCTTCTTGCGCTGGGCATTGAGCGCCGCGCGCAGGAAGGTCAGCGTCGCAACGCCGGGGATTTCAAGCGGATATTGGAAGGCGAGAAACACGCCCTTGGCGGCGCGCTCGTCCGGCGACATCTCGAACAGATCCTCGCCGTTGAACATCACCTGCCCGCCGGTAATCTCATATCCCGGCTTGCCCGCGAGCACGTAGGAGAGCGTGGATTTCCCAGCCCCGTTCGGCCCCATGATGGCGTGGATTTCACCTTTGTTGACGGTGAGATCGAGCCCGTTGAGGATTTTCCGCCCAGCAATCTCGGCCCGAAGATCGCGGATTTCCAGAAGCGCAGTCATCGCCAATTCCTATCCTGTGCGGGGTTTCGTGCTCTCGCGCCTAACCGACGCTGCCTTCGAGCGAGATTGAGATCAGCTTCTGCGCTTCAACCGCGAACTCCATCGGAAGCTGCTGCAGCACGTCCTTGACGAAGCCGTTCACAACCAGCCCCACCGCCTCTTCCTGGGAAAGACCGCGCTGGATGCAGTAGAACAGCACGTCCTCAGAGATCTTCGAGGTGGTCGCCTCGTGTTCGAACACGGCGGACGGGTTCTTGGCCTCGATATAGGGCACGGTGTGCGCGCCGCACATGTCGCCGATCAGGAGCGAGTCGCAGGCGGTGAAGTTGCGCGCGCCGGACGCCCGGCGATGCGCCGTCACCTGGCCGCGATAGGTGTTCTGCGATACGCCAGCGGCAATGCCCTTGGAGATGATGCGGCTGGACGTATTCTTGCCCAGATGGATCATCTTGGTTCCTGAGTCCACCTGCTGGTGGCCGTTGGAAATGGCGATGGAATAGAATTCACCGCTGGAATTGTCCCCTCGCAGGATGCAGCTTGGGTATTTCCAGGTAATGGCCGATCCCGTCTCCACCTGAGTCCAGGAGATCTTGGAATTGTTGCCCCGGCAATCGCCGCGCTTGGTGACGAAATTATAGATGCCGCCGACCCCGTCGGCATTGCCTGGATACCAGTTCTGCACCGTCGAATATTTGATTTCGGCATCGTCCATGGCGACCAGCTCGACCACGGCGGCATGAAGCTGGTTTTCGTCGCGCTGCGGGGCCGTGCAGCCTTCGAGATAGCTCACATAGGCGCCCTTATCCGCAATGATCAACGTGCGTTCGAACTGACCGGTATTCCGCTCGTTGATGCGGAAATACGTGGACAGCTCCATCGGACAGCGCACGCCTTCGGGCACATAGACGAAGGAGCCGTCTGAAAACACCGCGGAATTCAATGTCGCGAAGTAATTATCGGAGGTCGGAACCACGGTTCCAAGATACTTTTTGACGAGCTCCGGATATTCGCGCAGCGCCTCGGAGATCGGCATGAAGATCACGCCGGCGTCGCGCAGCTCCTTCTGGAAGGTGGTGGCGACCGAGACGCTGTCGAACACCGCATCCACCGCGATGCGCCGCTCACCTTCCGGCCGCACCACGCCGGCGAGCAGCTCCTGCTCGCGAAGCGGGATGCCGAGTTTTTCATAGGTCTTCAGGATTTCAGGATCCACCTCGTCCAGCGACGCCAATTCTTTTTTCTTCTTGGGCGCGGAGTAATAATAGAGGTCCTGATAATCGATCTTGGGATAAGAGACGCGAGCCCATTCCGGCTCGCGCATGGTCAGCCAGCGGCGATAGGCGGCGAGGCGCCATTCCAGCATCCACTCCGGCTCATTCTTCTTCGCCGAAATGAACCGCACGATGTCTTCCGACAAGCCCTTGGGAGCTTTCTCGGATTCGACATCGGTGACGAAGCCGTACTTGTATTGCTCGACGTCGATGCGGCGCACCTGTTCGACTGTCTCTTGTACGGCTGCCATTCGCTTAGTCTCCTCACGTTTCAAGCTGTGCGGGCTCGGTCGGCGACGGGCCGGGCTATCCGGCGTCCCGTCTCGACCAGCGCCACATCCCAACGGCACCGGGCGCATATCGCCCGGGGCCCCGGTTCACCTCATCAGGCGGGCACGCAGGTGTCGGCCACCGGGCACACGGCCGCGCATTGCGGGGTCTCGAAACTGCCCTCGCACTCGGTGCATTTCTTGGGATCGATAATGTACATGTCGTTCTTCAGCCGGATGGCGGCATTGGGGCATTCGAATTCACATGCCCCGCACACCGTGCATTGTGAGGCAATGATCTTATAGGCCATCAACGTGACTCCCGAGCGCGCGTGCGATGTCACCTGACATCTCGCAAACCGGCTCACGCAAGCCTCGTGCCAGCCATCCGGACGCTGATTTATTTGAGATTTTCTAATCCCAGGCAGACCGATCCTGTCGTGCGCCCGACAGGGTGTCGCGTCTGCGACAGGCTGATGTCCGACCTGGGTCAAGCCTGCGCCCCGGGCGCTCCGCGTCGCGCCAAAGCAAAACCGATGCATGTATTTTTAGTGTCGCACGCGTTTTGCGGGTGACACACACCTTTCGGCCCTACCCCGCCGGCACACCCATCGGGGCCGTGCTCAGGCCGCAGATCGCAGCCCCGTTGAAGGCGGGATCACGGAACGCGTCGCAGCACATTCAAGGATGTCGTTTGGTCTGCAGGGATGTCGGGTTTGAAACAACTCTTAAAAAGCCTCCAATTTCCGAACATCTACATGTTTTTATTGATTTTTTTTGAGCGTCCGACTGCTGGCACAGGAGTTGCAAAATCCAATCGGCGTACGGCGACTGGTTGCTGGCTTCTGCCGATGACCTGGACAAGCAAAGTCCGCCTCCGTTCCGCGAAGCAGGGCTGACGAGTTCGGAAACGAGCAGATCACGCAACAGCGCGACGCTGCAACCAGTTCGCAGGAGAAACTGATGTCGTCACTACGACAAATCGCATTTTACGGTAAGGGAGGCATCGGCAAGTCGACCACCTCCCAGAATACGCTCGCGGCCCTGGCCGAGATGGGTCACAAGATCCTCATCGTCGGCTGCGACCCGAAGGCGGATTCGACCCGCCTCATCCTGCACGCAAAGGCGCAGGACACCATCCTCAGCCTCGCGGCTGCCGCCGGCAGCGTCGAGGACCTGGAGCTGGAAGAGGTCATGAAGGTCGGCTACCGCGACATCCGTTGCGTCGAGTCCGGCGGGCCTGAGCCCGGCGTCGGCTGCGCCGGTCGCGGCGTCATCACCTCCATCAACTTCCTGGAGGAGAACGGCGCCTACGAAGACATCGACTATGTCTCCTACGACGTGCTCGGTGACGTGGTGTGCGGCGGTTTCGCCATGCCCATCCGCGAGAACAAGGCGCAGGAAATCTACATCGTCATGTCCGGCGAGATGATGGCCATGTACGCGGCCAACAACATCTCCAAGGGTATTCTCAAATACGCCAATTCCGGCGGCGTGCGGTTGGGCGGGCTCGTCTGCAACGAGCGCCAGACCGACAAGGAGCTGGAACTGGCGGAAGCCATGGCGAAGAAGCTCGGCACCCATCTGATCTACTTCGTGCCGCGCGACAACATCGTGCAGCACGCCGAGCTGCGCCGCATGACCGTGCTCGAATATGCTCCCGACAGCGTGCAGGCCGGCCATTACCGCTCGCTCGCCACGAAGATCCATGCGAACGGCGGCAAGGGCATCATCCCGACCCCCATCACCATGGACGAGCTGGAAGACATGCTCATGGAGCACGGCATCATGAAGGCCGTGGACGAGAGCGTCGTCGGCAAGACCGCCGAAGAACTCGCCGCAATGTCCGCCTGAGGCTTTTCGAAGCAAATCCCAGCCCCTCCGAAGAGGGGCTGGTTTTCCGCCACGAAAACGGGGTTTAAGCGAGGATAGCGAAATGAGCCTGGCAAAGACGCAGAGCATTGAGGAAATCAAGGCTCGCAATAAAGAACTGATCTCGGAAGTCCTGGAGGTCTATCCCGAGAAGACCGCCAAGAGGCGCGCCAAGCACCTCAATGTCCATGAATCCGGAAAGTCGGATTGCGGCGTGAAGTCCAATCTGAAGTCGGTTCCCGGCGTGATGACCATCCGCGGCTGTGCTTATGCCGGCTCGAAGGGCGTGGTCTGGGGTCCGATCAAGGACATGATCCACATCAGCCACGGCC
This sequence comes from Roseixanthobacter psychrophilus, assembly GCF_043195195.1. Lineage (NCBI taxonomy): Bacteria > Pseudomonadati > Pseudomonadota > Alphaproteobacteria > Hyphomicrobiales > Xanthobacteraceae > Roseixanthobacter > Roseixanthobacter psychrophilus. The sequence goes on along the minus strand of NZ_JBAFWT010000002.1, from coordinate 213,477 downwards.
CGGTCGGCTGCGGCCAGTATTCGTGGGCCGCGCGTCGCAATTACTACATCGGAACGACCGGCATCGACACCTTCGTGACGATGCAGTTCACCTCCGACTTCCAGGAAAAGGACATCGTCTTCGGCGGCGACAAGAAGCTCGCCAAGATCATGGACGAAATCCAGGAATTGTTCCCACTGAACAACGGCATCACCGTTCAGTCGGAATGCCCGATCGGTCTGATCGGTGACGACATCGAGGCGGTCTCCAAGGCCAAGTCGAAGGAATACGAAGGCAAAACCATCGTTCCGGTCCGCTGCGAAGGCTTCCGCGGCGTGTCGCAATCGCTCGGCCACCACATCGCCAACGACGCGATCCGGGACTGGGTGTTCGACAAGATCCCCGCGGACGCCGCCCCGCGCTTCGAGCCGACGGCATACGACGTGGCCATCATCGGCGACTACAACATCGGCGGCGACGCCTGGTCCTCGCGCATCCTGCTCGAAGAAATGGGCCTGCGCGTGATCGCCCAGTGGTCCGGCGACGGCTCGCTGGCGGAGCTTGAGGCCACTCCGAAGGCCAAGCTCAACGTGCTGCACTGCTACCGCTCGATGAACTACATCTCGCGCCACATGGAAGAAAAGTACGGTATACCTTGGTGCGAATACAACTTCTTCGGCCCGTCCAAGATCGCGGAATCGCTGCGCAAGATTGCCAGCTATTTCGACGACAAGATCAAGGAAGGTGCGGAGCGCGTGATCGCGAAGTACCAGCCGTTGATGGATGCGGTCATTGCGAAGTATCGCCCCCGTCTCGAAGGCAAGACCGTGATGCTGTTCGTCGGCGGCCTTCGTCCGCGTCACGTCATCGGCGCCTATGAAGACCTCGGCATGGAAGTGGTCGGCACCGGCTACGAGTTCGGCCATAACGACGACTACCAGCGCACCGCGCAGCACTACGTGAAAGACGGCACGCTGATCTATGACGACGTGACCGGCTACGAGTTCGAGAAGTTCGTCGAGAAGATCCAGCCGGACCTGGTTGGCTCGGGCATCAAGGAAAAGTACGTCTTCCAGAAGATGGGCGTGCCGTTCCGCCAGATGCACTCCTGGGACTATTCCGGCCCGTACCACGGCTATGACGGCTTCGCGATCTTCGCGCGCGACATGGACATGGCCATCAATTCCCCCGTCTGGAAGATGACGAAGGCGCCGTGGAAAGCGGTGCCCAAGCCCACCCTGATGGCAGCGGAATAGCCTCACGCCGTCCCGGCCCTCCCCTCGCGGGACGGGCCGGGACGCCAGCTCGGGACATGACATTCAAGAGGACACAACCATGACTCAAAATGCCGATCACGTGCTCGATCATCTCGAGCTGTTCCGCGGCCCGGAATACCAGCAGATGCTGGCGAACAAGAAGAAGATGTTCGAGAACCCACGCGATCCGGCCGAAGTGGAGCGCGTGCGGGAATGGGCCAAGACGCCTGAATATCGCGAGTTGAACTTCGCTCGCGAAGCGCTGACCGTGAACCCCGCCAAGGCCTGCCAGCCGCTCGGCGCGGTGTTCGCCGCGGTCGGGTTCGAGGGCACCATCCCCTTCGTCCACGGCTCGCAGGGTTGCGTTGCTTATTATCGCAGCCATTTCTCCCGTCACTTCAAGGAGCCCAGCTCCTGCGTCTCCTCGTCCATGACCGAGGATGCGGCGGTGTTCGGCGGCCTCAACAACATGATCGACGGCCTCGCAAATACCTATGCGATGTACAAGCCGAAGATGATCGCGGTCTCCACCACCTGCATGGCCGAAGTCATCGGCGACGACCTCAACGCCTTCATCAAGACGGCGAAGGAAAAGGGCTCGGTCCCGGCCGAATATGATGTGCCCTTCGCCCATACGCCCGCCTTCGTCGGCAGCCACGTCACCGGCTACGACAATGTCATGAAGGGCATCTTCGAGCATTTCTGGGACGGCAAGGCCCGCACCGCGCCGGTGCTGGAGCGCGTGCCGAACGAGAAGATCAACTTCATCGGCGGCTTTGACGGCTACACCGTCGGCAACCTGCGTGAAGTCAAGCGCCTGCTCGGCATCATGGGTGCGGACTACACCATCCTCGGCGACAACAGCGACGTGTGGGACACCCCCACCGACGGCGAGTTCCGCATGTATGACGGCGGCACCACGCTGGAGGAGGCGGCCAACGCGCTCCACGCCAAGGCCACCATCTCGATGCAGGAATACAGCACCGAGAAGACCCTGCCCTTCATCGCGTCCCACGGCCAGGAAGTGGTCGCCTTCAACCATCCCATCGGGGTGGCCGGCACCGACGCCTTCCTGATGGCGGTGTCGCGCATCATCGGCAAGGAAATCCCCGAGGAACTGGCGCGCGAGCGCGGTCGCCTGGTGGACGCCATCGCCGATTCCAGCGCGCACATCCACGGCAAGAAGTTCGCCATCTACGGCGATCCCGACCTCTGCCTCGGCCTCGCCGCGTTCCTGCTGGAGCTCGGCGCCGAACCCACCCACGTGCTCGCCACCAACGGCAACAAGCAGTGGGCGGAAAAGGTCCAGGCCCTGTTCGACTCCTCGCCGTTCGGCCAGAACTGCCATGTCTATCCCGGCAAGGATCTCTGGCACATGCGTTCGCTGCTGTTCACGGATCCGGTGGATTTCCTGATCGGCAACACCTACGGCAAGTATCTCGAGCGCGACACCGGCACGCCGCTGATCCGCATCGGCTTCCCGATCTTCGATCGCCACCACCACCATCGCTATCCGGTGTGGGGCTATCAGGGCGGCATGAACGTTCTGGTCTGGATCCTCGACAAGATCTTCGACGAAATCGACAAGAACACGAACGTTCCCTCGAAGACCGACTACAGCTTCGACATCATTCGCTGATCGTCGTTTCCACAAGCCTGCCCCACCACCCGACCGGGCGGTGGGGCGCATCCAATGAAAGTATTCACCACCCGATTTGTTTCATTCATTTCATAACCCGTTCCATGGATAGGAGATGCGCATGTCGTCGTTATCGGCCACGATCCAGGACGTCTTCAACGAACCGGGCTGCGGCAAGAATGCCAACAAGTCCGAAGCCGAGCGCAAGAAGGGCTGCACCAAGCAATTGCAGCCCGGCGGCGCGGCCGGCGGCTGTGCCTTCGATGGCGCGAAGATCGCGCTCCAGCCGCTCACCGACGTCGCCCATCTGATCCACGGCCCGATCGCCTGCGAAGGCAATTCCTGGGACAATCGCGGCGCCAAATCCTCCGGCTCGAACATCTGGCGCACCGGCTTCACCACCGACATCAACGAGACCGATGTCGTGTTCGGCGGCGAGAAGCGCCTGTTCAAGGCGATCCGCGAGATCATCGAGAAGTACGACCCCCCGGCGGTGTTCGTCTATCAAACCTGCGTGCCGGCCATGATCGGCGACGATATCAATGCGGTCTGCAAGGCGGCGAAGGAGAAGTTCGGCAAGCCGGTCATTCCGGTGAATTCCCCCGGCTTCGTCGGTCCCAAGAATCTCGGTAACAAGCTCGCGGGCGAAGCCCTGCTGGAGCATGTCATCGGCACCGAGGAGCCGGAATACACCACCCCTTATGACCTGAACATCATCGGCGAATACAATCTGGCCGGCGAATTGTGGCAGGTGAAGCCGCTGCTGGACGAATTGGGCATCCGCATCTTCTCGTCCATCTCCGGCGACGGGCGCTACAAGGAAGTGGCCTATTCCCATCGCGCCAAGGCGGCGATGATGGTGTGCTCGAAAGCCATGATCAATGTCGCCCGCAAGATGGAGGAGCGCTATGGCATCCCCTTCTTCGAGGGCTCCTTCTACGGCATCGAGGATTCCAGCGACTCCCTGCGCGAAATCGCCCGCCTGCTGATCGAGCGCGGCGCGCCCGAGGAATTGATGACCCGCACCGAGGCGGTGATCGCCCGCGAGGAGGCCAAGGCCTGGGCCGCGATCGCCTCCTACAAGCCCCGCTTCAAGGGCAAGAAGGTTCTGCTCATCACCGGCGGCGTGAAGTCCTGGTCGGTGGTGGCGGCCCTGCAGGAAGCAGGCCTGGAGCTGGTCGGCACCTCGGTGAAGAAGTCCACCAAGGAAGACAAGGAACGCATCAAGGAATTGATGGGCCAGGACGCCCACATGATCGACGATATGACGCCGCGCGAAATGTACAAGATGCTGAAGGACGCGAAGGCGGACATCATGTTGTCGGGCGGGCGCTCGCAATTCATCGCGCTCAAGGCGTCCATGCCGTGGCTCGACATCAACCAGGAGCGCCACCACGCCTATATGGGCTATGTGGGCATGGTGAAGCTGGTCGAGGAAATCGACAAGGCGCTTTACAATCCCATCTGGGAACAGGTGCGCAAGGCGGCGCCCTGGGAAGTCGCCGGCACCAATTGGCAAGCCGTGGCCATAGCGCAGATGGATGCAGAAGCCGCCGCGCTGGCGGCGGACCCGGTGGCCGCCGAAGCCGCGCGCCGCGCGAAGAAGATCTGCAATTGCAAGTCGGTCGATCTCGGCACCATCGAGGATGCGATCGCGGCCCATGGGCTGACCGATGTGGAGGGGGTGCGCACCCACACCACCGCCTCCGGCGGCTGCGGAGCCTGCTCCGAGCGCATCGACGACATCCTCGCATCCGTCGCCATGACGGCTGTCCCCACCCTCCAGGCTGCGGAATAGGCGGCGCCATGGCCACGGTCACACTCGGCAAGAAGGCCTGCGCGGTCAATCCGCTGAAGATGAGCCAGCCGATCGGCGGCGCGCTCGCCTTCATGGGGCTGCGCGGCTCCATGCCCCTGCTGCACGGCTCCCAGGGCTGCACCTCGTTCGGCCTTGTGCTGTTCGTGCGGCACTTCAAGGAGGCCATTCCGATGCAGACCACGGCCATGAGCGAAGTGGCGACGGTTCTCGGCGGCTATGAGAATGTCGAGCAGGCGGTGCTCAACATCCACAAGCGCACGAAGCCTGAAATCATCGGCATCTGCTCCACCGGCGTCACCGAGACCAAGGGCGACGATGTGGAGGGCTATATCAAGCTGATCCGGCAGAAGAACCCGGAAGTGGCCAATCTGCCCATGGTCTATGTCTCGACGCCGGATTTCAAGGACGCGTTCCAGGACGGCTGGGAAAAGACCGTGGCCCGCATGGTGGAAGTGCTCGTGGAGACGCCCCGCAGCGCCGCCCGGCGCGATCCGGCGCGGGTGAATGTTCTGCCCGGCTGCCACCTGACACCCGGCGACATCGAGGAGGTGCGCACCATCCTTGAGGATTTTGGCCTGGAACCCTCGTTCCTGCCGGATCTGGGTGGCTCGCTGGACGGGCATATTCCCGATGAATTCACCCCCACCACCATCGGTGGCATCGGTGTGGAAGAAGTCGCCACCATGGGCCAGGCCGCCTGGACCATCGCCATCGGCGCCCAGATGCAGCGGGCCGCCGAGGCGATGGAGAAGAAGGCCGGCACGCCGTTCAAGGTGTTCGAGCGCCTGTGCGGGCTCGGCCCGAACGATGCCTTCATCTCCTTCCTGAGCGAGATCAGCGGCCGGCCCGTGCCGCTGAAATATCGCCGCCAGCGCGGCCAGTTGGTGGACGCCATGCTGGATGCCCATTTCCACGTGGGCGGCCGCAAGCTCGCCATCGGCGCGGAACCCGATCTGCTGTTCGATCTCAGCAGCATGCTGCACGAGCTGGGGGCCCATGTGACGGCCGCCGTGACGACCACCCAATCGCCGGTGCTGGCGCGGGTCGAGACGGACGATGTCCTGATCGGCGATCTGGAAGACCTGGAAACCCTCGCCAAGGCGCGGGGCTGCGATCTGCTGGTGACCCATTCCCACGGGCGGCAGGCGGCGGAGCGGCTGCACATCCCCTTCTATCGCGCCGGCATGCCCATGTTCGACCGGCTCGGCGCCGGCCATCAGCTTTCCGTCGGCTATCGCGGCACGCGCGACACGATCTTCCACATCAGCAACCTCATCATTGCCGACCACGAGGAAAACCACGAACCCACGCCCGACACTTGGCGCATCACCGACGATGCGGCGGGCCATGCAGCCGCGACGCATTGATGCGCGACGAGACAAGGAAGATCCCATGAAGATCGCATTCGCCACCCAGGATCTGAAACGCGTCGATGCTCATTTTGGCTGGGCCAAGAACATCGCGATCTATGAGATCGGCCCGCAGGGGCACCAGTTTCTCGAAGCCATCCAGTTCGACGGCGACCTGAAGGAAGACGGCAACGAGGACAAGCTCGGGCCGAAGATCGACGCCATCAAGGACTGCGCGATCCTCTATGTCGCGGCGATCGGCGGCTCGGGCGCAGCGCGCGTGGTCGCGAACAATATCCATCCCATGAAGGTGAACCAGCCGGAGGAAATCTCCGAGCTGCTGGTGAAGCTTGAGGACGTGCTCAAGGGCAACCCTCCCCCCTGGCTGCGCAAGGCTCTGGCCAAGGGCCAGGAACGCACCTTCGATTTTGATGAGTGAGGAACACCATGGCTGAAACCGCAGAACTCGCCCCGACCCCCGCCGCCGAAGCTCCCTTCATCAAGGAATTGATCAAGGTGTGGCGCGCGCAGGATTCCCATGGTGCCTGGGACAGCAAGGCCGACCTCGACCTGCTGGAACCCTATATTCTCGATAAGGAGGCGCGCCGCGCCCTGCCGATCATCGGCGATCCCGACCCGGATACGCTCTGGCGCATGGAGCTGTTCTTCAACGCCGTCTGCCTCTCCATCGAGAAGGCGACCGGCGTGATGATCACGCCCATGATGAAGATGAGCCATGAGGGCTTCGGCCGCATGGTGCTGATCGGTGGCCGGCTGATCGTTGTGAACAAGCAATTGCGCGACGTCCATCGCTTCGGCTTCGACACCCTCGCGAAGCTCGCCGAGGAAGGCCAGAAGCACGTCGATGCCGGCATCGAGATGATCGAGAAATTCGAACCCGTCGCGAAATATTGAGGTGATCCATGAGCGACCTGGAAAGCTTGAAGGCTGAAATCAAGAAGCTGTCAGCCAAGGCGATCGCGGCAAAGATGGATCTCCATGATCTGTCCGAGGAGTTGCCGATCAGTTGGGAGACCATCCCCGACGTCGCCAAGCGGGCGCACGATGCCTTCGCCGAGCTGGAGCAGAAGCGCGCCCAGTTGAAGGCCCTTGAGACCGCCTGACACCAAAGGCCAGAGCCTGCGCGTTAGCGGCCCGTGAGATTGCCTCACGGGCCATCGGTCAGGCATGCCCGAAAAACCCTCTCGGCGCCGGTCAAGGAGCGGCGCCGTCAGTCTCATCTGAAAGTCGAGAGCATCATGTCAAACGCAACCCGCGACGGCCGCGCCTGGCAGCCGGAATATCTCCTGGCCATCGACGTCAAGAAGTGCATCGGCTGTGGTCGCTGCTACAAGGTCTGCGGCCGCGATGTGATGACCCTGAAAGGGATCAACGAGGACGGCGAATTCATCAGCCTCGATGACGACGAGGACGATGAGGTCGAGAAGAAGATCATGGTGATGAACGACGACGGCGCCTGCATCGGCTGCGGAGCGTGCGCGCGCGTGTGCCCCACCAATTGCCAGACCCACGGCGCCGAGAAGGCGGAAGCGGTCTGAGCGGCGGGGATTGAGCACGGGCCACGGCTCGTCGGTCCTCGGTGGTCGAGCTTGAGGCGGTGGCGGAACCGGCCACCATGGGAATGTCCCCTCGGCCTCGATCCGGCGGGCGGCCGGGTCGCCCCGGCGCCGAGCATCCGGTTCAGGCGACGCCGCACGACCGTTCGGCGGCTATTGCGGCAAGGCCGCGGAAATTCTCTGGGCGGCATCCTGCAACACCGGCAGGAACCGGGTGCGCATGGTCTCCACCGAGGTGCGGCCCTCGTGCGTGCTGACATTGAGCGCCGCCAGCACCTCCGACCGTCGATTGCGCACCGGCACGGCGATGGAGCGCAGTCCCATTTCCAGTTCCTGATCCACCAGGGCCCAGCCCTGCCGGCGCACGCTCTCCACCGCATCCTTGAGGGCCAGCATGTTGGCCACCGTGCGCGGCGTACGGCGCTCGATCTTCTGCCGGTCGTAGAAGGCGGCGAGCTGCGCCGGAGGCAGGCCGGCGAGCAGGACCCGCCCCATGGAGCTGCAATAGGCCGGCAGGCGGCTGCCGATGCTGAGGCCGATGGTCATCACCCGCGCCGTCGGCTCGCGCGCGACATAGACGATGTCCGCCCCATCCAGCACCGCGAGCGAGCAGGATTCCTGGAGCGTGTTGACCACGTCGCGCATGATCGGCTGGGCCACCTCCCACACCGGCAAGGAGGACAGATAGGCAAAGCCGAGATCGAGCACCTTGGGGCGCAGCGAGAAATATTTGCCGTCCACCTCGGCATAGCCCTCGCGCACCAGAGTGAGCAGGAAACGCCGCGCCGTCGCCCGTGTCAGGCCGGTCTGCTGGGCCACTTCGCTGAGCGTCATGCGCGGCTTGTATTGGCTGAAGGTGCGGATCACCTCCAGCCCGCGCGCGAGGGACTGGACATAGTCCTTATCCTCGCTCGCCTGCGCCGTGCTCATGCCGTCTCCCCGGAACCTTCGTTCGCTGCCTCATTATCATGCGCCGACGCCCCCTGCCCAGCCGCGCGCGCCGCCATCAGGCGCTCATCGCGCCAGGCAACGCGCGCCTCCCATTGGTCGAGCGGCAGCACCGCCCGGCGCGCCGCCGCGACGCGGGCGACGAGATCTTCGTCCCACACGTCCGGCTGGCCACGCTCGGCGCCCATCTGCCGGTAGCGCTCGCCCATGCGGCGCGCGTGCTCGGCGATGCCGCCGCGATAATTCAGGTCCGCGGTCTCGAACGGCCCGATCAGCGACCAGCGCAGGCCGAGGCCGCCGGTCATCACGGCATCGATGTCGGCGACATCGGCCACCCCCTGCTGGAGCAGCCAATAGGCCTCCCGCAGCACCGCGCCTTGCAGGCGATTATAGACGAAGCCGTTGATCTCGCGCTTCAGCACCACCGGCGTCTGGCCAACCCGCGCCATCAGCGCGCGGGTGCGCTCCACCGCCTCGGGTGCCGTGAAGGGGGCGGGAACGATCTCCACGATCGGCAGCAGATAAGGCGGATTGGCGGGATGGGCGACCAGGCAGCGCGCCCGTCCCGGCAAGGCGGCGGCGAATTCCGAGGCCGGCAGGGAGGACGTGGAACTCGCCAGCACCGCATCGCCGGGCGCCAACTCGTCGAGGGCGCGGAACAGGTCGAGCTTCAGATCCAGCCGCTCGGGAATGTTCTCCTGCACATGGATCGCCCCGGCCAGCGCCGCGCCGAGATCGTCGCCCACCGAGAGGCGCGCCATCACCGCCTCGGGCGAAGCGGCGAGCAGGCCGTGATCGGCGAGGGCGGCGAGGCGTTGGGCGATGCCCGGCCGGACGGCGGCGCGCACGTCGGCGCTGGCGTCGTGGATGCGCACGTCGAAGCCTGCGCGCGCGAACACGATGGCCCAGCCCAGACCCATGCTGCCACCCCCCACCAGAGTGACGATCCCGCCTTCCGCCTCAGCCATTCCCGCTCCATTCGTGCGTATAACGAACAGTCCGTTCGCATCACGCACAAAATACCACCCCACCGCCGCTGTCAACCGGTCGCCCAGACGAGCGGTGCCGCGCGGTTTTTAATCGATGTTTTTTAACATGTTATGTGATTTTTCCTCAACCCGATCCTGCAATGCAACATCGAATCTGCTTGACGCTCCGTTTGAGCGCCTCCTATGAAACTTCAAAATCAATGTTCGCATATCGAACAAATTGAACCCGGGGAGCCCATGACCGAAACCTTTATCTGCGACGCGGTGCGCACGCCCATCGGCCGCTATGCCGGGGCGCTTTCCGCGGTTCGGCCGGACGATCTTGCGGCCCACATCATTCGCGCCCTGGTGGAGCGCGCGCCCGCGCTCGACACCGCGCGGATCGAGGATGTGATCCTCGGCTGCGCCAATCAGGCGGGCGAGGACAATCGCAACGTCGCCCGCATGGGCGCCCTGCTGGCGGGGCTGCCGGTCGGGGTTCCGGGCACCACCATCAATCGCCTGTGCGGCTCGGGCATGGATGCGGTGGGCACCGCCGCCCGCGCCATCAAGGCCGGCGAGGCGCATCTGCTGGTCGCCGGTGGTGTGGAAAGCATGAGCCGCGCCCCCTTCGTCATGGGCAAGGCCGACAGCGCCTTCTCCCGCGCGGCGAAGATCGAGGACACCACCATCGGCTGGCGCTTCGTCAACCCGCGCATGAAGGCGATGCACGGCGTCGATTCCATGCCCGAGACCGCCGAGAACGTGGCCGAGGAGTTCCAGATTTCCCGCGACCGGCAGGATGCCTTCGCATTGGAAAGCCAGCGCCGCGCCGCCGCCGCCTGGGCGCAGGGGCGCTTCGCCGATGAAATCGTCCCGGTGCCGGTGCCCCAGCGCAAGGGCGAGCCCAAGCTGTTCGACCGCGACGAGCACCCGCGCGCCGATCTTGCCATCGCCGATCTCGCCCGCCTCAAGGGCGTGGTGAAGGCGGACGGCACGGTGACCGCCGGCAATGCCTCCGGCGTCAATGACGGCGCCGCCGCCCTGCTCCTCGCCTCCGCCGTCGCGGTGGAGCGGCACGGCCTCACGCCCCGCGCCCGCGTGCTCGGCATGGCGACCGCCGGCGTGCCGCCGCGCATCATGGGCATGGGCCCCGCCCCCGCCACCCGCAAGGTGCTGGAGCAGGTCGGGCTCACCCTCGCCGACATGGATGTGATCGAATTGAACGAGGCCTTCGCGGCCCAGGCGCTCGCCGTGCTGAGCGATCTCGGCCTGCCGGACGATGCGGCCCATGTGAACCCGAACGGCGGTGCCATCGCCCTCGGCCACCCCCTCGGCATGTCCGGCGCGCGCCTTGTGGGCACCGCCGTGCACCATCTCACCCGCACCGGCGGACGCTATGGGCTGTGCACCATGTGCATCGGCGTCGGCCAGGGCATCGCCATTGTGATCGAGCGCGTCTGAACGCTCGGCTGATCTTCGAAATCTTGGGAGGAAGCATGAAGACCAAAGCAATCTGCGCCGGCGTTCTGGCCAGCCTGATGATGGCCGCCCCGGCGGCCGCGCAATATGCCGGCGGCGGCGTCAAGGTGGGCGTGCTCACCGATATGTCGGGCGCCTATTCCGACCTCGCCGGCAAGGGTTCGGTGGAAGCCGCGCGCCTCGCCATCGAGGATTTCGGCAGGCCCATCAACGGCAAGCCGGTGGAACTCGTCTCGGCCGACCACCAGAACAAGGCCGATGTCGCCTCCACCACAGCCCGCGCCTGGTACGACACCGAGAATGTGGATGCCATCTTCGACATCAACGGCTCGGTCGCGGCGCTCGCGGTGCGCGACGTGGCGAAGGAAAAGGGCAAGGTGGACATCAATTCCGGTGCCGCCTCCATGGCGCTCACCAACAAGGCCTGCTCGGCCACCGGCCTGCATTGGACCTATGACGTCTATTCGCTCGCGGCGGGCACCGGCAATGCGGTGACCAGCGGCGGCGGAAAATCCTGGTATTTCATCACCGCCGACTACACCTTCGGCCATGACCTGGAACAGCAGGTCGCCAAGATCGTCAAGGAAAAGGGCGGCACGGTGAAGGGCGCGGTGCGCGCGCCGTTCAACAGCGCCGATTTCTCCTCCTACCTGCTCCAGGCCCAGGCTTCCGGCGCGCAGATCATCGGCATGGCCAATGCCGGCGCCGATACCATCAACACCATCAAGCAGGCGCGTGAATTCGGCATCACCCAGGGCGGGCAGACGCTGGCCGCGCTGCTGCTGTTCCTCACCGACATCAAGTCGGTTGGCCTTGATGCCGCGCAGGGCATGGTGCTGACCACCGGCTTCTATTGGGATCTCGACGACAAGACCCGCGCCTTCTCCAAGCGCTTCGGCGAGCGCATGGGCGGCAAGATGCCCACCATGGTGCAGGCCGGCGTCTATTCCTCGGTGCTGCATTATCTCAAGGCCGCCGAGGCCGCCGGCACCGACGAGGGCGTGAAGGTGATCGCCAAGATGCGCGAACTGCCGATCGACGACATGTTCGCCCGCAACGGCAAGATCCGCGAAGACGGCCGCATGGTGCACGACATGTATCTCGCCAAGGTGAAGACGCCGGAAGCCTCCAAGGGTCCGTGGGACTTCTACGAGATCGTCCGCGTCATCCCCGGCGACGAGGCATTCCAGCCGCTCAGCGAGAGCACCTGCCCACTGGTCAAGAAGTGATGCCAGGGGACGCCGGGCCATTTGCCCGGCGTCCCCTTCCTCCCAGAACAAGGCCCGCACCATGCTGTTCCATGTCGAGATGAAGGTGAACATCCCGCACGATTTCCCGGCCGAGAAGGCCGAGGCCATCAAGGCGGCGGAAAAGGCCTATGCGCAGGACCTCCAGCGCCAGGGCAAATGGGTGCATCTGTGGCGCATCGCGGGCCGCTACGCGAACATCTCCATCTTCGACGTGGAGAGCGTGGACGAGCTGCATGCCCTGCTCGCCTCGCTGCCCCTGTTCCCGTTCATGGACATCAACGTGACGCCGTTGGCGCGCCACCCTTCCTCTCTCTGAGAAGCCTGCCCCGATCATGATCGACAAGACGAGACCCGACACGCAAAGCTGCGTGGCCGACATTCCCGACGGCGCGACCATCCTGGTCGGCGGCTTCGGCGGCGCCGGCATGCCGCACGAACTGATCGAGGCGGTGATCGCGCGCGCGCCGAGGGACCTCACCATCATCTCCAACAATGCCGGAAACGGCACCACGGGCCTTGCCGCGCTGCTCGCGGCGGGGCTGGTGCGCAAGGTGGTGTGTTCGTTTCCGCGCCAGGCGGATTCCCACGTGTTCGACACGCTCTATCGCGCGGGCAAGGTGGAGCTGGAACTGGTGCCGCAAGGCAATCTCGTCGAGCGCATCCGCGCCGGCGGGGCCGGGATCGGCGCCTTCTTCACCCCCACCGGCTACGGCACGCCGATCGCCGACGGCAAGGAGACACGGAAGATCGAGGGGCGTAATTATGTGCTCGAATATCCCATCAAGGCCGATTTCGCCCTGATCAAGGCGTGGCAGGGCGACCGCTGGGGCAATCTCGTCTATCGCAAGACGGCGCGCAATTTCGGCCCGGTCATGGCCACCGCCGCCAAGGTGACGGTGGCGCAGGTGCAGGAGATCGTGCCCCTCGGCAGCCTCGATCCGGAGGTGATCATCACCCCCGGCGTGTTCGTGAACCGCGTGGTGGCCATCGGCACGGGAGCCTTCCAATGAGCGACATCACAATGAGCGATATCGCAACCGACTTCGTCCCCTGGACCCGCGCCGAGATGGCGCAGCTCATCGCCGCCGACATTCCCGAGGGCGCGGTGGTCAACATCGGCATCGGCATGCCGGAACTCGTGGCCGACTATCTGCCGCAGGATAAGGAAATCCTGCTCCAGAGCGAAAATGGCATCCTCGGCATGGGGCCGAAGCCCGGCGCCAACGCCATCGACATGGACCTCATCAATGCCGGCAAGCAGCCCGTGACGCTGCTCGACGGTGGGGCTTTCTTCGACCACACCCTCTCCTTCGCCATCATGCGCGGCGGCCATCTCGACATCACCATCCTCGGCGCCTTCCAGGTCGCGGAGAATGGCGACCTTGCCAATTGGGCCACCAACGACCCCAACGCCATTCCCGCCGTGGGCGGCGCCATGGATCTCGCGGTGGGGGCCTCCAACGTGTTCGTGATGATGGAGATGCTGACCAAGAAGGGGGAGTCGAAGCTGGTGGAGCGCTGCAGCTATCCGCTCACCGGGCTCGCCTGCGTCTCGCGTGTCTATACCGACCACGCGGTCCTGGACATCGCGCCCCACGGCTTCGTGGCGCGGCACCTCGCTCCGGGGCTCAGCCTCGACGACTTGCAGCGCCGGGCGGGCATCAAGATCCACGCAGCCTGAGGCGAGCACCCATGCCTTATATCATCGAGACCTTCGACAAGCCCGGCACGCTGGACCTGCGCGCCGCGACCCGGGACGCGCATCTCGACTTCCTCGCCGAGAACGCCCCGCTCCTGCTGGCCTGCGGCGCCAAGCTGGACGATGACGGCAACACCGCCGGCGGCGGGCTCTATGTGGTGGAATTGGAGACCCGCGCGGAGGCGGAAGCCTTCATCGCCGCCGATCCGTTCTTCAAGGCGGGCCTGTTCGAGCGCGTCTCCATCACCCGCTGGCGCAAGGCTTATGTGGCCGGCGTCAGCTATCTGCCGCCCAAGGCATGAGCATGGACCGCACCCTGGTGACCGGCGGCGCCGGCGGCATCGGCCTTGCCGTTGCCCGGCACGAGATCGCGGCGGGCCGCGACGTGGTGGTGCTGGACCGCCTGCCACCCCCCGCCGATCTTGCCGCCCGCTTCATCGCCGTGGACATGATGGACGAGGCCGAAACGGCGGCCGCCCTTGCCGCGGCGCTGGCGGAGGGCCCCATCACCCGCCTCGTCAACAATGTGGGCATGGTGCGGCCGGCAACCCTCGATGAGACGAGCAGCGCCGATTTCACCGCCGTCATGCGGCTCAATCTCGGCACCGCCATTCAGGCGACGCAGGCCTTGCTCGCCTCCATGCGGGCGGCGCGCTTCGGCCGCATCGTCAATGTCTCCAGCCGCGCCGCCTACGGCAAGGAATTGCGCACCGCCTATGCCGCCAGCAAGGCGGGCCTGCTGGGCGCCACCCGCACCTGGGCGCTGGAACTGGGCAAGGACGGCATCACCGTGAACGCGGTCGCCCCCGGCCCCATCGCAACCCCGCTGTTCACGGCGGCGAACCCGCCCGACGCCCCGCGCACCCGCGCCATCGTTGAGGGCATCCCGGTGGGCCGCGTGGGCTTGCCGCAGGATGTGGCCGAGGCCATCGGCTTCTTCCTCTCCGACGCGGCCGGCTTCATCACCGGCCAGACACTGGCCGTGTGCGGCGGCGTCACTGTCGGCAAGGCCACCGTCTGAAGGGCGGATCTGCGCAAAACCGTGAGCGAGGAAACAATCATGCCTTCGAACCCGCGCTGGGTCCGCCGCCCCGAGGGCTCCACCTGGGGCGATTTCGGCCCCGACGATCAGCTCGGCCGGCTCAACCTGCTAACCCCCCAGAAGGTGCGGGAGGGCATCGCCGAGGTGCGCGAGGGCCGCACCTTCTGCCTGAGCCTGCCGCTCGACCGGCCCGGCGGCAAGGCGCTCAATCCACGGCGCGGGCCGCCCGTGCTCTCGCCCACCGGCCCCGCCGACAAGCCCCGCTGGAACCAGTGCCTGTGCCATGACGAGGCCGGCTTGCTGGACGTGGTGTGCGACGACAAGGTGGAAATCGCCCTGCAATATTCCACCCAATGGGATGCGCTGGTCCATGTGGGCGCGCTGTTCGACGCCGACGGCAACGGCACGCCCGAGCCGGTCTATTACAACGGCTTCCGCGCCGGCACCGACGTGCTCGGCGTGCGGGAGACCGCCGCCGCCGGCCGCGCCTTCGGCGCCCTGAAGCTGGGCATCGAGCACGCCGCCGCCCATGGGGTTCAAGGCCGGGGCGTGCTGGTGGACCTGTTCGCCCGCTTCGGCGAGGCGCGGCGCTTCGTGACCTATGACGACCTCATGTCGGTGATGGACGCCGATGGGGTGAGCGTGGAACCCGGCGACATCCTGTGCCTCCACACCGGCTTTGCCGGCGTGGTGATGCGCATGGACGGGGCGCCCGACGCCGCCGTGCTGGCGAACGCCTGCGCGGTCCTCGACGGGCGCGACGAGCGCCTGCTCCAATGGATCAGCGACAGCCAGATCGCCGCCCTCGCCACCGACAATTACGCGGTCGAGGGACTGCCGGCGCGGCCCTTTGGGCGCGGCGCGAAGGCCGCCATGCCCTTGCACCATCATTGCCTGTTCAAGCTCGGCCTGCCGCTCGGCGAATTGTGGTGGCTGGGCGATCTTGCCGCCTATCTGCGGGCGAGCGGCCGCAGCCGCTTCCTGCTCACCGCCCCGCCCTTGCGCCTGCCCGGCGCGGCGGGCTCTCCCGTCACCCCCATCGCCACGCTCTGACCTGCGTGACCTCCTGGAGACCGCCGGACATGCCCTTCCTCCTCGCCGGAGAGATCCTCACCCATTACGCGCTCGAAGGCCCGGCGGAGGCGCCGGTGCTGCTGCTCGCCAATTCGCTCGGCACCAATTTCCATGTGTGGGACCCGGTGATGGCGGACCTGACCGCCCATTTCCGCGTGCTGCGCTATGACATGCGCGGCCATGGCCTGACCGATGCCACCCCCCTGCCCGACGCCGCCCGCGGCTATTCCATCCAAGCCCTGGCCGGTGACGCGCTGGCGCTGATGGATGCGCTGGGCATCGCCAGGGCCCATGTGTGCGGCCTCTCGATCGGCGGCATGGTGGCGCAACACCTCGCCGCCCATACCCCGGAGCGGGTGGACCGGCTCATCCTCTGCGACACCGCGCTATTGATCGGACCGGCCTCGGTATGGACCGACCGCGTCGCCGGCATCCGCCGCGACGGGCTCGCCGCCATCGCGCCGGGCGTGATGGCCCGCTGGTTCACCGAGGGCTTCCGCGCCCGCGCGCCGCAGATCGTGCGCGGCTATGTCAACATGGTCGCCCGCACCACCCTCGACGGCTATGTCGGCTGCGCCCTGGCGGTACGGGATGCGGACCTGCGGCCTTCGACGAAGGACATCTCCGCCCCGACCCTGGTGCTGGTCGGCGATCAAGACCCCTCCACCCCGCCGGCATCCGCCGAGGAACTCGCCGCCGCCATCCCGGGGGCGAAGCTTGAGCTGATCGCCGACGCCTCGCACATTCCCTGCGTCGAACAGCCCGCGCGGGTGGCGCAACTCGTGCTCGCCCATCTCGCGCGTTGAAGTTCTGCGGAATATCGGCGAACTTCGCGGTTCAACCTGGGTTATCCGGGTTTGAACCGCTGTTCTTCTTCCGAAACGGGTGGTCTGCGGCAGGCTATTCGATGCCCTGCTCGCGGGCCTTCCACATGGCGGCGATGCGAAATCGCTCATTGATCGCCGCCGGGCTCGCCAGGATTTCCGCCTCCGCTTCTGCAAACGCCGCCAACACCTTATCGACCTCCGCCTGCGTCAAGGGCAGCCGTCCCGCCGTGTGGGTGGCGTCCGGCACGGCGGCGAGAATGGCGCGCCGGTTCGGATGATCCTTCACCTCGATCAACTCGAACGCCTCCAAGGCTCCGTCCAGGCAGATGGCGAGGCCGATCACTTCAAGCTTCCGGCCATCCAAGGTCGTCTTGATGAGGGTGGTCATGATGTGCCTTCCTCTGCTTCTGCCAGCCAGCCATAACCGCCCTGATCCCAGAGCTGGGCGAGGGCCTGATCGGCCTTCCAGGCGGGATATTGCTCGCGGATCGCATTGTAATCGCTGCGGAATCTCGCCGCATCGTCACCGGCGAGATGGGCGGTCATGTGGTCGGTCTTGAACCGCAGCACGAAAGCGGCACCATCGGGTTCGGCGCGGAGCTGATACTCCTCCCCTTCCAGGATAATGCCGGGTCCACCTGTCTGCTCGCTCATGGCTTGGCCTCGCCCAGTTGGTGGCGGCTCATGCCGCAACCGCCGCTGCCGCCGGCGTGTCCTCCACGGATCCCCATTCCGCCCACGAGCCGTCATAGACAGCGACGCAGGACTGGCCGATCAGATACAGCCCGAGCGCCAAGACGCAGGACGAAATGCCGGAGGCGCAGGTGGTGACGATCGGCCGGCCAAGGTCGATGCCCGCCGCCGCGAACCGCGCCGCCAAGGCCTCGCGACCGAGCAGGGCACCGGTCTCGGGGTGGATCAGATCGGCCCAGGGAATGTTGATGGCATTGGGAATATGGCCGAGCTTCTTCACCGGGAAGACATCTTCCTGCGTCCCGTCAAACTTCCCGGGACCGCGCGCGTCGATGAGCTGCTCGGCACCCGTGCGCAGGTTGGCGCGGACCTCGCCCATGCTGCGAACCAACTCGGGCCGCAGAGCCGCCTCAAAGGCGCGGGGCTCCGGGCGCACCGGCGACATTTCCGTCGGCAGCTTTTCCTTCACCCACTTGCCAAAGCCCCCGTCCAGCATGACCACATTGTCATGACCGAACGCGCGGAACATCCACCAGGCCCGGGCAGCAGCGGAACCGCCGTACAAGCGATCGTAGACGACGACCAGATCGCCGGTCCCGACCCCCATCAACCCGACTTTCTTGGCGAAATCGGCTGCGTTAGGAAGCATGTGCGGCAGCGGGCTCGACGTGTCGGCCACATGATCGATATCGAAATGCACTGAGCCGGGGAGATGGCGCCCGCGATATTGGGTGCGTCCATCCAGATTCGTGCTGGTGTGATGCCAGGTGCAATCGAGGATCCGAAGGTTCGGATCCGAAAGATGCGCGGCAAGCCATTCGGTGCTCACCAGTCCTTCAGGCGTGTCCGAGGTCATGCACTTGATCTCCCTGTCGGAAAGCCGACCCGCTGTCGTGGATTTGACACCGGGCCAGAAGGCCCGGTGTCGCCCTCATCTCGCTACTGCCTCACAGAACGCGGGGCATGGAATATCCGGGCTGGGGATGGGAATCGTAATAGTCCGGCCGCTCCGGCCAGCCGCCTTCCGACACGAACCTGAAGGACGCGACACGCACCGGCGCCCCGACCGAACAGGACACCTCGGCGAACTTGATCTCACGATCGCCCGGGCCGGCGGAGAAATCCGCAACCACCTTGCCGTCGGCGGTGCGCGCCCTTGCAAATCCAGGCGTTCCCACGGTAACCGCGGGCACTGCATCGACCACGAACAGGGGCTTTTCCACGCCCTCGTCCTCAGGGCCGAAAGCGGGCGACGCGAATGTGAAGGTCGTGAGAATGCCGCTGCGCTCCACCGGCCGATCGGCGGTGAGCGGGCGGGCGACGGAATAGATGGTCAAGGTGCCCCCGGCCAGCGCCGCCTTCACCTCTTCGAGGGACGCTTGGGCAAATTCTTCTGCAACGTTCATGTCGGTCTCCAAACACAGGCGCGTTGCAGAAGGACAGATCAAGTTTTGTGCCAGTTGATGTCCCGCGTGGGATCCCGCGATGCCGCAGCCGGACAGCCACTTTCTTCCTGCCTTGGATGTTGCGCGAATCTTGCAAGAGCCTTCTGCGAGACGAACAATGTAGGCAAGCCATGCTGGATACGGCGATCATCGGGGGCGGGCTGTGCGGCCTCGCCCTGGCGCACAGCCTCTCCCGACAGGGACGTCAGGCGGCGCTTTTCGAAGCCCGCGCGCGGCTCGGCGGACGCATCCTCTCGGTGACGGACGAGGCGAGTGGCCAAGCCATGGACCTCGGTCCCACATGGTTTTGGCCGCAGAGCCAACCCCTTGTCAGCAGCCTGATCGCCGAGGCCGGGCTCTCAAACATCCCACAGCACGACGCGGGCGTGGTGCTGCATCTGCGCGATCCTGACAAGCGGGCGGAGCAGATGGCGGACCGGCAGGTGCATGGCGATGCCCGCCGGCTCGAAGACGGCATGGGGCGCCTGGTGGACATCCTCGCCGCCAACCTTTCGCCGTCTCAGATCTATCGCGAGCATGTCCTCACCCGCGTCGCGGATCGCGGAGATCATGTGTCCTTGACCTTCCGTGTCGGCGATCACACGGTCTCGGTGGAGGCGCGACAGGTGGTGCTCGCCCTGCCCCCCCGGCTTGTCGAACAGGATGTTCGGTTCGAGCCGGAACTCGACACGGCTTTGTGCGATGCCATGCGCGGCACCGAGACCTGGATGGCCTCGCGGGCCAAGGTCATGATCGCCTATCCCCACGCGGCGTGGCGGGAGGCCGGCCTTTCCGGCAATGCCTTCGTGACCCACGAACAGGCGGTCGTCGGCGAGGTCTTTGATGCCTGCGACGGGCGCGCCGAAAAGGCGGCGTTGGGCGGCTTCATCGCCCTGTCGCCGCCGTTGCGGGAGAGCTTCGCCGTGGGCCTGCCGACGCTGATCGACAACCAAATGGTCCAGCTCTTCGGCGAAACGGGCGAAGGCGGCACTCAGTATTACCAGGATTGGGCGAACGAGCCTTTCACCTGCAGCACCCGCGACCGCGATGCGCCGGTGGCAGAACATTCCGATATGGGCAACCCGCTGCTGCGCCGTCCACTCTGGGGTGGCCGGCTGCACTTCGGCGGGTCGGAGACCGCGACCACAGGCGCCGGCTATCTGGAAGGCGCCCTGGAAGCGGCACGGCGCATCGAGAGGGCACTGACCCGCAGCTTCGCCGAACGGGCCACGAGCGGCGCTGCGGCCTCCCTGGCGTCCTTCGGCAACAACGATACCGGCGGCGACGGGCTTGTCGCCTGGGCCGCCTGGGTGGCCTTGCAGGGCGATCTCGCGCTGGACGACTATCGCCGCCGCCTGACGCAGGCCCTCGCCACGCAACAGCGCGAGCAGATCACCCAACGGGCGATCCTCGCCGCGGTGGAGCAGGTGTTCGCCAACGCACTGGTTGGACTGGAAGATGTGCCGCTCGCAACGCGGACCGCAACGGTCGAACGCGGGCGTTCCAGCCTCACGCCGCTGATCCAGCAGCCGTTCGGCGCGTTCATGCAGGCCCTCGTGGACGACGTCATAGCCTTCAACCGCACATCGTGCGCTTTATCGAATTTTCCTGACGAACATCAATTATCCAAGGACTATGTGCAGGCCATCCTGCGCGACATCGCAGCCGCCTGGCAAGAATTCTCGCTCGCTGCCAACCGCCTGCTTCTCGCTAAGACCCAGTCCGCACCGGTCCGGCTCGCGGACTTGCAAGCACCGGGAGTTTCCTCATGACCGAGGGCAATATGGATCAGAATGTGGCGTACGCCATCTGCAGCATGAGCGACATTCCAAGCCAGAGGGCGGCCGGCTTCAATCTCATGGTGGTGGATGAGAACGGCAACAGCCGCCCCTATCCCATCATCGTGGTGCGATGGGGCCGCCAGGTGTTCGGCTATGTCAACAAATGCCCGCACGATGGGGTCAATTTGGACTGGGAGCGCAACCAGTTCCTGGACCCGAACGGCATCCGCATCATGTGCGGGAAGCACGGTGCCCTGTTCGAACTGGGCACCGGCAATTGCGTGGACGGCCCCTGCAAGGGCAAGAGCCTGATCCCCGTGGCGCTGGCGGTTCTGGACAACGACATCTGCGTGACCGGGGTCACCCTTGTTGAAGAGGATGACGAGGTCGAGGCAGACCCGCAGGACGTGTGATCGCCGGCCGGCCCGTCAGACGGGCCGGTTCTCGTTGCGGTTCTTCACCGGCTCCATGCGCGCGACGCCTTCCTCGAAGGTGATCGTGGGATAGGCTTCATTAAAGCCAAGTGCAGCATCCAGCAGGTGATCCAACTTTCCTGCGGTATCGAGCTTTTTCACATCGTTCTTGTCGATGCTCATCAGGTCCATCATCTCCTTCCAAACCGTGGATTCATCGCACGGCAGGACGAAGAAGGTAACGCCGTCGATCACCACCCGATATTTGGCCAGAAGATCGATGTTGTTGGCGAAGATGAAATACGTTCCGCTGGGGCTCAGCAGACCTTTCAGCACCTCGGCCGCGACTGAGAGATAAGCGAAGGAATGGATATAGCCCACCAGGATCGGAATAGTGGGCTCGCCGGCCTGCACGACGGTGAGCACCTGCTCGATGGAAAAGTCCGGCGGGCGCTTTTCGTCGGCGACCTGGGCCTGGAACTTCAAGGCGATGTCACCCCGGAAGCCGAAGCGGCCCGGCTTCTTGGTCGGCGCCTTGAGAACCGCGTTGAGCAGCCGGCCCTCCCGATCAAGCCGAGCGAGCGCGGTCTCCTCGATCGTCGTCGTCTTCTCAAGCGTCGTCATGGAACCATCCCCGGTTTTCAAGCCAGATTCCGGCGCACGAGCGCCGGTCGGGACGACCTATTCAAATAGCGTGCCGCGCAAACTCTGGCGCAAACCATGCATGCCCCGTTGACGAGCGTGCCATTCTTTCAAACCCGACAGATCCCCATGAAGCTTCAGATTGAGCGCCCCTATATCGAGGCCATGGTCACGAGCTTTCCAGCCCTGGCGCCGCTCAAGGAGCAATTGCGCTTCGGCGAAAAGGTCGAGGTCGCCTTTACCCATCTCTCCAGCGCGGAACTCGATTTCCTGCAGGACCTCTATCGCGGGGCCGGCCCGCACATGCAAACGCGGCTCGCGCAGATTGCGACGCTGCAGCGCGCGTTCAACGACAAAAGTGTCAGGTTTGCTGCGCACGACCTCGAAGCCGTGGTTCCGGCGATCGCGCGATACCTGATCCAGGATGCGATCCATGGCTGGATGTTCACGGCCAGCGTCGCCAGCCGCCCCCTCCCATATGTGGTGACGCGCCTGGATTACACGCCCCCTTCCAATGACGAGACCGGGCGCGTTTTCGTCGAACTGAAAGCCAATGCCAAAGGCGCCATCACCTCGGCCACCCTGCGGATTTCCGGCGGCGACATCGCCGGCAAGACGGTGGCGGAGATCTTCGCCGCCAAGGGGTTTTTGAAGGAAACGCCGGAACTGATCGCCGCTTATGACGAGACCGAGGCGCGCTATTTCGCCTGGCGCAGCCGCTATGGCGCCCAATTCTCCGGTCGCGGCACCGGCTTCTATACCGACGATCCCAATGCCTCCCATCGCGATACCGATTGGTCACGCAAGGACGTTGTCGTGCTGTCCTCAGGCGGCGGAGCCGCGCGGCTGGTGAATGACGAAAGCATCCTCACCGCCCGCGCCCTGACCCTGGAGGTCACCGGCGATATCCTCGGCCAATATCTGCGCAAGGCGGCCAAGAGCAATCTCTACGACGCCGAGGAGGAAGTGGAGGAATCCAAGGCGGCGATCCGGCCCGGTCTGTTCAGCCGCATCCCGATCCATCCCTATATTTTGATGTTCCACCTCGACCTGCACCATTATCTGTGGGTGCACGCCGACGACATGGAGCCCTACGCCTACCAACCGAATCTGCGGGAAAAGCTGGTGTTGCCGGAGGAGCAGACCGACCTTATCGACATCCTCACCGCCGAGATGGATCTCCTGATGGACGACATCGTGGCGGGAAAATCCGGCGGCACCACCGTGCTCTGCGCGGGTCCGCCGGGCGTCGGCAAGACCCTGACCGCGGAAGTGTACGCCGAGATCATCCAGCGCCCGCTTTACCGGGTGCATTCCGGCCAGTTGGGCCTCAATGCCGCCGCCATGGAAAACGCCCTCAAGGACACGCTGACCCGGGCCCAACGCTGGGGCGCGGTGATGCTGATCGACGAGGCGGACGTCTATATCAAGCGGCGCGAGGACGACATCGCCATGAATGCGGTGGTCGGCGTATTCCTGCGGGTGCTCGAATATTTCAACGGGCTGCTGTTCCTCACCACCAACCGCATCGACGATATCGACGAAGCGATCGTCTCGCGCTGCATCGCCTTGATCAAATTTCACCCGCCCAACAGCGCGGCGCGCCGGCGGATCTGGACCGTGATGAGCGAACAATTCGGCCTCGCGATGGATGCGCCCCTGCTCGACGCGCTGGTGGATGTCTTCCCTTCCACCAGCGGTCGCGACATCAAGGGCCTCGCCAAGCTGGTGGCGAAATATTGCCGCCACAAGCGCGTGCCCCCGACCCTCGACGTATTCGAGCGCTGCGCGATCTTCCGAGGCATAGATCTCGGTGCTGCCTGACATCCGGCGGTCCGTGAGCGACTGCGGGCCAGACGTCGGGAGCGACCTTCGACACGTCCTCTTTCGGACGCCGAGACCCCTGTCGGAAACTCGACACGCGTCGCAAAACCCACAGGCCGAAATCTGAAATCTCCCGCGAATTCAAAACTATAGCCGCTGGCATGGGACTTGCTGAACAGGGGAGTAGACAAGTCCTATCCAGCGAGGCGACCATGATCAACCTGACGGACAGTGCGGTGAACGCGGTTCGCACCGCCATGAATACCGCTGCGGAGCCGGCCAGCGGGCTGCGCATCCAGGTCGAAGCGGGCGGCTGCGCCGGCTACAAGTATCAGATGGGCCTGGTGCAGGAAGCCGGCCCCGACGACACCGTGATCGAACGCAACGGCGTCAAGGTCTTCGTGGACAATCAGAGCCACGAATATCTCGCCGGCACGACCATCGATTTCGTTGTGGCGCTGGAAGGCTCCGGCTTCACGTTCGAGAACCCCAACGCCAAGTCCAGTTGCTCCTGCGGCAAATCCTTCGGCTGATCCAAAGCTTCGCGCCACGGCGTGCACGGGCCGTTTGGGCTGCCGCGCACGCCGGCTTCCGCAGAAAATCTCTCCAGGAGAACGTCATGCTGGCCGAGTCCGAAAACCTGAAGGTGCAGCCCACCGAAGAGAGCGAGCGCGTGCGGATCATCAAGGCGGTGATCGAAGAAGTGCGCCCCAACCTGCAGCGCGACGGCGGCGATTGCGAGCTGCTGGGCATCGAGGGCAACAAGGTGATGGTGCGGCTCACCGGCGCCTGCGTGTTCTGCAAGCTGGCCAGCATGACGCTGGAAGGCATCCAGTCCAAGGTGGTTGAACGCCTCGGCGAACTGGTGCGCATCGTCCCTGTGGCCGGCGCCGCCAAGGCGCGGCATTGATCGGGGTGCTCCGTGCCGATCTATCTCGACAACAATGCGACGACGCGCACCGACCCCGCCGTCGTCGCATCCATGTTGCCGTATTTCACGGAGCAGTTTGGCAATGCCTCCTCGGCCCACGCCTTCGGCGATGAGGTCGCAACCGGCCTGAAGGCCGCCCGCAAGAGCCTGCAAGCTCTGCTCGGCGCGGCTTTCGACCATGAGATCATCTTCACGTCTGGCGGAACGGAATCCGACAACACCGCCATCCTCTCCGCTCTTGATGGGCAGAAGGGGCGGGATGAGATCGTTACAACCGCAGTGGAGCATCCCGCCGTGCTCACCCTGCTCGATCACCTGCAGGCGACACGGGGCCTTAAGGTTCACCTGATCGGGGTCGATGCCGCCGGACGGCTGGACATGGACGCCTATCGCAATGCGCTTGGCCCGCGCACCGCGCTCGCCTCGGTGATGTGGGCGAACAACGAAACCGGTACGCTATTTCCTGTGGCCGAACTCGCCGATCTGGCCCATGCGGTCGGCGCCCTGTTTCACACCGACGCAGTCCAGGCCGTGGGCAAGATCCCCATCGATCTCAAAGCGATGCAGATCGATATGCTGTCGCTGTCGGGACACAAGCTGCACGGCCCCAAGGGCATCGGTGCCCTCTATGTTCGCAAGGGCACGAAATTCAGCCCACTGGTGCGCGGCGGCCCTCAGGAACGGCGGCGGCGCGGCGGAACGGAGAACGTTCCTGGCATTATCGGCCTCGGCAAGGCGGCTGAACTGGCACTTGCACATATCAATGCGCAGGGCAGCCAAGTGGGCGATCTTCGCAACCGGCTGGAACAGAGCGTGGTGCAGCAGATCGGCCATTGCCTGGTGCTCGGGGACACTGCGAACCGCCTGCCCAACACGTCCAACGTGGCGTTCGAGCATCTTGAGGGCGAGGCCATCCTGCATCACCTCAACCGCGCCGGCATCGCGGCCTCGCTGGGATCGGCCTGCTCGTCCGGATCCATGGAGCCCTCCCACGTGCTGCGTGCCATGGGCGTGCCCGCCGCCGCGCTGCGCGGCGCCATTCGCTTCTCGTTCTCGCGTGAAAATACGGTCGATGAAGTTGACCGGGTTTTACAGGTGCTGCCCGAGATCATCACGAAACTCCGGACATTGTCACCGTCGTGACAGTGGTGCGGCACGTCTGAACCCGAACACATCGCCATTCACGGAGCTTTCCCATGAAGATCATGATCCGCCGCTCGCCCGAGACCGGCCTGTCCATCTACGTGCCCAAGAAGGACCTGGAGGAGCCGATCGTGGAATTCGAGCACGAGACCCTTTGGGGCGGCTGGATTCGCATCGCGAACGGCTGGGTGCTCGATCTGCCGGAGATGGCGGCGGGCACCACGCTGCCGATCACCATCAATGCGCGCAAGCGCGGCGAAGAAGGTTGAACGCCGATGAACGCCCCCATTCCCCATATTGATTTCGCCAATGCCGTCGATGCCGAGGCCGTGCTGACCAAGGTTGCCGAGCAGTTGCGCGGCGGCGCCATCGTGCCCTATCTCGGCCCGGGCCTGACGGAACTTTCCAAGCCCTCGATCCCCATGAATCCGGAGGCCCTGGCGGCTTTCTTCGCTACCAAGGTGGCGCTGCCGCGCCGCGCCAGGGGCAATGCCTGGGCCTCGGCGCAGCATATCGAGAGCATGAAGCACCGCTCCACCGTGACGGCGCTGATGACCGAGGCCTTCACCCCCCCGGTGGAACCGACCACCCTGCATCGCCATCTCGCGACGCTGGGCCTGCCGATGATCGTCGACACCTGGTACGATGGCGCCATGCGCACGGCGCTCGCCGAGCGCTCGGACTGGGGTGAGGTGCAGGGCATCACCCGTGCCGGCATCGGCGAAGACCGCTGGTATCGCTTCTATGATGCCACCGGTGCTGAGACCGGCCGCGCGACGGCACCGAGCTGGACCACCCTGCTCTACAAGCCCCATGGCTCGATCGCGCCGGCCAAGAACTTCCTGATATCCGACGCGGATTATGTGGAAGTCCTGACAGAGATTGACATTCAGACGCCCATTCCTGACGTCGTGAAGGATCGGCGCACGGAACGCAATTTCCTGTTCATCGGCTGCCGGTTCAACGACCAGCTCTTGCGGACCTACGCGCGGCAGGTCTCCAAGCGTTCCGGCTCTCAGCACTATGTGCTGGTCGAACAGCAAGCGCTGTCGAAAAACGAAATGCGTTTCTTCATCTCGCAGGGTCTTACCCCCATCGCCTTGCCGCTGGAGCGTGCCGTCGAAATCCTGTGTGGCTGATCTTTCTCACCCTTCTGCCTGAAATCCATCGGAGCGCCTCGGCGCTCCGATGCGTTTTTCAGGGCACGGAAGCCCCATCCCGACCAAAGGCGGACAGCCCCGCGACATCTGTAATCTTTCCAACATACCGCCAGAGATTTCGTCGAGGCGTGTTCGCAAGGCGACAGCGAACGATCATCTGCAAGAAATTGATATTGCTCAAACTTTGATTTTTTACCTCGCTGGCACGCGAGTTGCTCATGTCTCCTCAGGACATTCTTGAATTTGGCCATCAGCGAGGAACGGACATGCACGCATCAGCACAGCACGAAGCCGGCGCGGCCCAAAGCGGCGCGGTTGTCAGTGACGTCATGCAGGCGATTGCCGAACACAAGGGCTGCGGCACATCGGGCGGCAGCGGCAAGGCGAGCTGCGGCTCGGCCGCAGGCCAGAACGACCTGCCCACGGAAATCTGGGAAAAGGTGAAGAACCACCCCTGCTACAGCGAGGAAGCCCACCACCATTATGCCCGCATGCATGTGGCCGTGGCGCCCGCCTGCAACATTCAATGCAATTACTGCAATCGCAAATATGATTGCGCCAATGAATCACGCCCCGGCGTGGTCAGCGAAAAGCTGACCCCCGAACAGGCTGCCAAGAAAGTGCTCGCTGTCGCATCCACCATCCCGCAGATGACCGTGCTGGGCATCGCCGGCCCCGGCGACCCGCTCGCCAATCCGGAGAAGACCTTCAAGACCTTCGAGCTGATCTCGAAGACTGCGCCCGACATCAAGCTTTGCCTCTCCACCAACGGGCTCACCTTGCCCGACCATGTGGACACCATCGCCGGCTTCAACGTCGATCATGTCACCATCACCATCAACATGGTGGATCCGGAGATCGGCGCGAAGATCTATCCCTGGGTGTTCTGGAAGCACAAGCGCTACACCGGCGTGGAAGCCGCCAAGCTGCTCACCGACCGCCAGTTGCTGGGGCTGGAAATGCTGACCGAGCGCGGCATCCTGTGCAAGGTCAACTCGGTGATGATCCCGGGCGTCAACGACAAGCATCTGGTGGAAGTGAACAAGGCCGTGAAATCCCGCGGCGCCTTTCTGCACAACATCATGCCCCTCATCTCGGCGCCCGAGCACGGCACCGTGTTCGGCCTCACCGGCCAGCGCGGTCCGACCGCACAGGAGCTGAAAGCCCTGCAGGACAGCTGCGAGGGCGAGATGAACATGATGCGCCACTGCCGGCAGTGCCGCGCCGACGCGGTGGGTCTGCTGGGTGAAGATCGCAGCGCGGAATTCACCACCGACAAGATCATGGCCATGGAGGTCAATTACGACCTCGACAGCCGCAAGGCCTATCAGGCCATGGTGGAAGAAGAGCGCGTCGCCAAGGTTGCCGCCAAGCAGGAAGAGCTGACGACGCTCGCCGGCGAAAAGAGCGACATCAAGCTGCTTGTCGCGGTCGCGACCAAGGGCTCGGGCTTGATCAACGAGCATTTCGGCCACGCCAAGGAATTCCAGGTTTACGAACTCTCGACCGCTGGCGCCAAATTCGTCGGCCACCGCCGCGTGGACCTCTATTGCCAGGGCGGCTACGGCGATGAAGACAGCCTCGAAACCGTGATCCGCGCCATCAACGACTGCCATGCGGTGTTCGTGGCGAAGATCGGTGGCTGCCCGAAGGGCGACCTTCAGAAGGCCGGCATCGACCCGGTGGACCAGTACGCCCACGAGTTCATCGAGAAGTCGGCTATCGCCTGGTTCAAGGCATACCTCGACAAGGTGAACAGCGGCGAGATCGAGCATGTCGAGCGCGGCGATGCCGAGATCCGTCAGGGCGCCCTGATCACTGCGGCGTGAACTTTCGAAAATCGAAGACCTCTAGGAGCTTAAGATGGCCCTGAAGATCATTGCCTCGCAGTGCACGAGCTGTTCCGCCTGCGAACCCGAATGCCCGAATGTGGCGATCCGGGAGAAGAACGGAACGTTCATTATCGACCCCAAGAAGTGCACCGAATGCATCGGTCACTTCGACGCCCCGCAATGCACTGCAGTGTGCCCGGTCGATGACACCTGCGTCATCGACACCTCTTATCCCCGCTACCAAGCCCCGGCCTGAGGAGAGCCTCATGAACTTTACCATCACGCCGGCGGCCGAAAAGTTCGTTCGCCTCATGCTGCGCGCCGACGGTGGGGCCACCAGCGGCTTCCGCTTGGCGGTATCGCCCGGCGGATGCTCCGGGCTCTCCGCGGACATCGCCGTGGTACCCTCGCCGGCTTCCGGCGACGCGATCGTGGAGCGCAATGGCGTGCGCTTCTTCCTGCCGGCGGAAAGCCGCCAGTTGCTCGACGGTGTCACCATCGATTTCGCGGACACACCAGCCCAGACAGGGCTCGTTTTCCACGATCCCAAGGCCCGCTCGTGCAGCTCGCACGGCTAAACAGACGTCGCCGTAAGAGGGCTGGGTCATGATGCAGACCGCAAGTCACGACATGGTCCAAGTGGGAGCGCCGGGCTCAGTTCCCGGCGTCCTCGACGATGCCGTGCTGACGGGCGCACTCCTCGGCGGGGGGCTTCCACCTGCCGCCGAGGCGCACCTTCATCAGGCTGGGCTTTCCTATCACCTCGATGAAGTGGCCGAGCGGCATCTGCGGGAGGCCCAGGCGCTCGCGCCAGACCATGCCGCGGTGCTGATCGGCCTCTATCGCTTCTATTTCTACAAAGGGCGCCTTGCGGAGGCTCTCACCGTGGCAAAGCAGTGCCTAGACAAGGCGGCCCGCGAGAACAACCTGCCGGCCCGATGGCAGGAGGTCTCGGCGGGTGATGCCGAATTCAGCCGGTACGAGGCCATGCTGCCGCGCTTCTTTCTCTTTACGCTCAAAGGCTACGCCTATCTCCAGATGCGCCTCGGCAATCTTGAGGAAGGGCACGCCGCTGTCACCAAGCTGATCCAGCTCGATCCTAGCGATAAGGTCGGCGCGAAAGTGTTGCTCGATGTTCTCGAACGCATAGGGCAGGACGATGAAGGATGAGATCGACGAGGCTCGCGATTGGTTGGGCAACGAGATCGACTGCTCCGCCTGCTCGCATCAGGATCTGCTCGGCGCCGGCCTGTGCCGCCTGAAGCACGCATGCGTGCACGACCGGTACGCACGTCGCATCGATCGCTTCTTCAACTGGAATCCCGGCCTTTCCAATGGCTATGTGACCCATCCCCATTTCGAGGTGAGGGCAATTGCCGCCAAGCATGCTAGCCCGTTTGTGCTGCAGCCGCTGCTGGAAGATCCCGAGGAAACCGTGCGCTGGAACGCGGCACGCCGGCTGCCGAAACGGCTGATCCTGCCGCTGCGCAATGACCCGCATCGCGAGGTCCGCATCCGCATCGTGTCTCTGCTCGACGACGCCGAACTGATCGCGATGATGAACGACAGCGACTATTACGTGCGCCTTGTCATCGCGCGCCGTGTCGCCCCCCCTCTGCTTTCCCGCATGATCGACGATCCTGAAGTCGAGGTGCGCAAGATCGTCGCCCAGCGCCTGCCGCGCGATTGGCTGCTGCAAATGGCGGACGATGCCGACGCGGCGGTACGCCTCGAAGTTGCCCAGCGCCTCGCCCCCGACCTTCTGCCCCGCCTGCGGCACGATCCGGATTGGCGCGTGCGCTACGAAGTGGCGCGGCAGATCGCGGTAGAGGACATCGCCGAACTTGCCGAGGATGACGACACGTTCGTTCAGGACATGGCGCGCTCGCGCACGACGGAGAACCAAGGTCGATCAATGGAGTATCCGCGATGAGCAACATTGTTCGAGACAGTGACGTCGTCGAGATTACGGCTCCGCCCTATTTTTCCTTCGGCGAGAAGGTGAAGGCAAAACGGACCATACGCAACGACGGTACTTATGCCGGCAAGGAGATCGGCGACATCCTCGCAAAAAAAGGCGAGGAAGGATACGTGGTCAGCATCGGCACGTTCCTCCAGCAATTTTATATCTATGGCGTCGAATTCATGGAGAGCGGAAACCGCGTCGGCATGAAGAAGAAGGAGTTGGAGCCAGTCCATTCCCGCGACGACATGGCGGACATTCCACTGCCCGGAGGATCCACAGCGTGATTGAGCCTAGGCTGCCGAAATACCAATGGGGACAGCGTGTGAAGGCGACCGTCGACCTTCACAACGACGGGTCGTTTCCGCAGGCTCCGATCGAAGCACTGCTGGTCGGCATCGGCGCCGCCGGTGAGATTGTTCAGGTCGGGACACACACTGAGGCGAACATGCCGATCTATCTCGTCGAGTTCGGCGAGCATTTGGTGGTCGGCTGTCTGGAAGAAGAAATCGTTCCGCTCTAGAGCCGGATCCGATCAAGTCAACCGAACCTGATCGGCGGCCGCCTCTAGACCATTGATCGAGAAATCGTCATCCGATCAGCTGAAATGCAAGCTGATCGGCGCGAGTTCTTGCGCGCGAGCTGGGCCATGAATGCGGCAATTCTCAAGACCCTGTCGGCTGCACGGTCGCCTCACCCCAATGAGCTGGACCGCAGACGCATCGCGCGCGGCCTCAAGGCCCGCAAACGCTATCGCTATGTCGAACCGAGCGTTGAGGATGTCGAGGGCGGCTATCGGATCGCCAGTCCCTGTTGCTCCCGGAACATCGACGCGGAGGGCGGCATCATCGACGTCGCCCTCCTTCTATTTGAGTCCGAGGGGCGCACCTGGCGCCTGTTCTGGAAAAACCACCGGTCGGGCAATTGGGAGCTGCACAGCGTCCATATCCGGCTGGATTCGGTCCTGGACCAACTCAACATCGATGAAGAGCGCACATTCTGGCAATGATCTTGCATAGTTCTAATTGTCGGATCTCGAACACAGGATCATGGACATGGCGCTGAAAGCGGACGACTTGACGCAGATCGACCAGATACTTTCCGTCGCAGATGTGGGCCCTCAGGTATTCGCCGACTTGCGAGGGCGTTTTCCGCATTTGTCATGGACGAGATGCGATGCCTCCGACGTGACCGAGGCGCCGTTCCGCATTTATCCACGGTTCGAGGTGCACCTGTTGGACGCGGCAGACCATTGCGTGCAGATCACCGCCGACCCCGCGCGCGCGACCGGGATCGTGCTGGCAACCCGCAAGGCGCAGCCATGAACGGACCCGCCCTCTCACAAGATCTAGCGGACCCTTGCGTCGATGAGGACGCGAACGAGCTTATCCCCCTCTCCGATCCCGATATCACGCTCGCGGAGATCGAGGCGGTGGACAACGCCATGCGCGCCCCACAGCTCTCCGCCGGCCCTGGGGTCACAGCCTTCGAGACCGCGTTTGCGGCCTATCTTGGCCGCAAGTACGCGATCGCGGTGCCGAGCGGCACCATCGGTCTTCTGCTGGCGCTCAAGGCGCATGGCATCGGCGAGGGAGCGGAGGTGATCGCCTCGTCCTATTCGTTCCGGGAAACAGCCCACGCCATCAGCCTCGCCGGCGCCCGCCCGGTCTTCGCCGAGATCGATTATTGGGCCGGAACGCTGGCGCCGGAGAAGGCGGAAGCGAAGATCACGCCGCAGACGCGCGCCATCATCGCCGCCAACACCAATGGCCACCCTGCCGCTTGGGCCGCCCTGCGGGAGCTGGCGACACGGCACGGCCTCGCACTGCTGGAGGATTCCACGGAGGCGATAGGCTCGCGCTACCAGGGCCAATTGGTCGGCACATTCGGCGACATGTCGGTGTTCGACTTTTCCCAACCCTCCGCCCTCACCTGCGGAGAGGGCGGCATGCTGGTGACCGACGACATCGACCTTGCGGTGACGGTGCGCCGGCACCGAGCCCACGGCCTCGAAGAGCGCGGCTCCGTGGTGGTCACCGGCTCGGCGCCCTATCAGGCCAACATGAGCGATATTTCCGCGGCGCTTGGCCTCGCGCAGCTCAAGCGCATCGATGAGATCCTTGAGCGGCGGCGGATGATCGAGCATCTTTATTACAAGCACGTCGCCTCGTTCGAGGGCATCAAGGACCCTTATGTAGGGCCGGACGTCACCGAGGTGAACTGGTTCCTGTATCTTGTTCATCTTGGCAACCGCTTCTCTCGCTCCAGTCGCGACGCTATCGTCGAAGACTTGCGGGTGGAGGATGTGGAGGCGGCGGGATACTGCAATCCCCTGCACCTTCAGCGCCATTACCTCGACACTGGCTACCGCCGAGGCGACCTGCTCGTAACCGAGAAGCTGTCAGACCGCGCGGTGGCCCTCCCGTTCCACACCCATCTTACCGAGGACCAGATCGAATTCATCGTCGCCACAATGAAGGATGCGTCCATCAATGTCGGCGCCGGGGCGGCGATCTACTGAGAACGGCTAGGATCACCTTTTTAAAACTTAACACCGCAAGCTCAGGAGAGAAGAAATGACCACGCTTACCGTAATGCCCGTCGACAAGACATTCGAAGTGGTGGAAGGCATGACCCTGCTGGCCGCGTTGATGGGCGCGGGGATCGAGATCCCCCACAAGTGCGAAGGCAAGGCGAGCTGCGGCAGCTGCCACATCTTCGTCCAGGAAGGCCGCAAGGGCGTGTCCAAGATCGCCCGCGAGGAGAACGAGCGGCTCGATTCCATCGTCGGCGTCGGTTCCAAGTCGCGGCTTGCCTGCCAGACGAAGGTTCTGGGCACCGAGAATATCAAGATTGAGCTTCTCGGCTTCGGTTCCGGCTTCTGACCGGCATGGAGGAAACAATGGAAAAGATCATGATCCATGTTCGGTTCGTGCCGAACGGTTCGGTGGTTGAGGTCAGCGATCGTCCGGCGGGATTGACCCCGCAGGATTGGTTCAACCTGCTGAGCGACCGCGCCGGAGATGTCTACCAGACCTTCTCAGGTGGGCGCGGGCTGTTCCGGATTGATCAGGACAAGCTCGAAGCGTTGAAGGCCGAAGTCACGTCCACCGCAGCGTGATAGCGCCGCGCGACCAACGCATCTTCTGAGCGGCACCAAGATTTGGGGCCGCCCCTTATTACCGCCCTGTGTTGTCGTCCGGCCTTCAGCCGGATACGTCGCCGCGTCCCTGACTGTCGGCAAAAGCTCAACGGCTCTTTGCCGAGGTCGTGGGGACGCGGGGGGTCCCGCGCGACCGTCCACGGCGACACTGTGCCATGGTGCATCAGGCGGACATGGCCAGGAAGGCAATAGCACGGGCCACCTGCCACGATCCGGGCAAGGATGGCACAGGGTCCACGATGGTAGCGCTGACGGTGATGCCGGCTGGGGAAATTGCCCTGCGGTCGAGTGTTCCCCAAACAGCAGCGGGTTGCTCTTCCCTGGAGGTTGCTCTTCCGGTGAAGGTCATCGCGGCCCATCGACCGCACGATCATCCCAGTTTGAGAAACTGATCCTGAAACGACGCCATCTTTTCGGCTGTGTCGAGGCCCTTCTGGGCCGGCCAGTGGTTCTCGAAGAAAAAGGAATTGACGTCCCGGGTCATGTCCTTGCCGTAAATGTACCAGCGCTCGACCCCATCGGGGCCAATGATGGCGGGGCCATCTGCACGATGCACCACATCGCCATCCAGCCAGAGCCGCGTATCACCATAGAGATAGATCCCAGCCTTGCGGGACATGTCGTCTTGATTGCGCTCTTCCACGATGAACATCTGGCTCATGACAATTCCTTCAAGGGATTAGGGCCCCTGCGGTTCCCAAAGCAAGAACCATGCGCGTCAGGCCACCCCCTCCGCCACCTGCTGCCCCAGCATGGAGATGTTGTAGCCCTCCTCCCGCAACACCCCCGAGACCGCGGGGCGGGTGAGCATGAGCCGATAATGAGCGAGCAGGTTTTTCGGCAGGTCTATGCCCGTCTTGTCGGCCCAAAATTCCACATAGAACAAGATTGGATCGGCGGCGCTGAAGGAGCCGGCGAGATAGGGGCCAGCGCCCAATGTCTCGTCGAGAACGGAAAAGCCCTTGCGCACAATCTCGCGGCCGAGCTCCCGTACGCTCTCATGATCCGCCGCGGAGCGGGCGAACGTTGTGGTCGCGAAGATCCGTGCGAACCCCTGTCCGTGGATGGTTCCCACCACGTATGCCATGGCCTCGAGTAGGCGCGTTTGAAGCTCGACATCCTCCGGCCACAGCCGCCCGCGCGCGCGGCTGCGGGCCAACCAGAAGGCGATCGCCGGGACTTCGGTGAGCGCGGTTCCGTCCGGGCGCACCAGGGTCGGAATGGTGGATTTTGGATTGATCGCGACATAGTCCGGCTTGAAATGATCGCCTGCCGGCAGGTTCACGACAGCGACCTCGAACACCTCCTCCAACTCCTCCAGCAGGATGTGGACGCCCGTGGAGCAAGATCCAGGGGTCATGTAGAGCTTCATCATCGCCATCGCGGCATCTCACCATTTCTCGGAGGCTGGCGGGCACACGCCACACGGCCTTCTCCCGGCATGCTTCATGCAAATATCGGGGCATTCTCCCCCGCAGGATGCACCTGTGAGGGAAGTCCGACCGGGAGCGTCGCGTTTGCGACAGGGACGAGCATGGCTCTTGATCTGAAAACCACAT
The DNA here is from genome assembly GCF_043195195.1 of Roseixanthobacter psychrophilus. Classification (NCBI taxonomy): domain Bacteria; kingdom Pseudomonadati; phylum Pseudomonadota; class Alphaproteobacteria; order Hyphomicrobiales; family Xanthobacteraceae; genus Roseixanthobacter; species Roseixanthobacter psychrophilus. The sequence goes on along the minus strand of NZ_JBAFWT010000002.1, from coordinate 178,019 downwards.
GGACCACCGCGGACGTCAGCGCGCTCCTTGCGTCGGTCGCCGACGATCGCAGCTGGCGGCTGGAGGTTTCGGCCGACGGCATTGCCCGTCTCAACGACCTCACCGTGATCCCCGACGCGGCCCATGAAGACGAGTTGCACTGCTTCTTCGAAATCTGGGACGAAGGCACAGATTTCGTGGGACCGGGAGCGGCCTCCGACACAGCCCTGTGCCGCAAACTGGAGAGGCTCCTTCGCGAAAATTATCCGACCCTGCAGGGGGCACGGACGCTGTCCGCGATTTGACGCGCGTGCTTGGACCGAGGCGCTTTCTTGGACCGAAGCACATCATTCGCGCGACGACGGGACGGACGCGTCGCAAGACAAGGAATTGAGGATGTCGCCAGGGGAAATCGAGGTCTTCGTCATCTGCCAGACATCCAGCATCGAAGTCGGCAGCGTGAAGTCGTTTCGCCTGTCGCGCATCGTGGAGACCGGGGAGAACCGGGAGACACGCCCTTTCCCCATCTTCGTCGTACGCACCCTGACCAATGATTATTTCGGCTATGCCAATGTCTGCCCGCACGAGGGACGTTGGTTGAATATCGGTTCTGGAAAATTCCTCACAGAAGACGGGGAGTTCCTTCGGTGCGGCCGGCACGGCGCAACGTTCGAGATCGACACGGGCGCGTGCGTGAAAGGCCCTTGCAAGGGCAAGAACCTGGAGCCGCTGGCGCTGGCCGTCGTGGACGGCGAGGTCTGTGTGTGCGGCATCGAACTGGTGGAGGATGACGGCTTTCCCGACCCCTTCACCGACCTCGATGAAACCATGGAAATTATGATTCACCCGGACTGACGGGACACAGGGAGAGCATGCGGATGGCGGATCAGGCGCAGGAAGAGTGCCGATACTTCGTTTCCTACACCGGCGTGAAACTGCCGTTCACGCTGGTCAATGGGATTGAAGCTGCGGCGCTTTCCAATCGCAACACTTTCATCCGCGCCTATTTCAATCCGGCCGGCGCACTGCGTGGCTTTGACAAGATGGTCTATGGCGAGGTGGAACTGTCCCACCGCTATGAATACCACGCCAATGGCCGCCTCAAACGGGCCGAAATCGTCATGCTGGACGAGGATCCGGCAGCGCTGGCATTCGATGAAGACGGCGCACCGGTACAAGACGCTGATCCGGCGCGCGACCCTGGGGAGCGCGGATCGCCATGACAGTCGCCCAATTGCTCGATGCGCTAATGCAGATGCCACGCGATGCCGTGGTGCTGATCGAAACCGATGGCGGGCTGTCCCGCGTCGATACGTTGGACTTCGTCGAGGACCACGGCCCTGGCGCGCCGGCGGAGGTCATTTTGCTGCCGAGCCTCGATGAATAGGCGTCTCGGAAATATTCGTGTCGCAGACTATTCCCTTTAGGCCGACATCATCTGTCGTTCCCCTGTCGGATTTCATTCGCAAACCCCCATCAATCCATCAAACGACGATGGATTAGACGCTTTTTTACGAACATCCGTTTTGGCGAGCTAATTGCTTTGGCCCCATAGGGCGAAGACGACCCGCGAAAAGAGACGTCCCATGAACCAACTTGCGGGCGAGACCAGCCCCTATCTGCTTCAGCACAAGGACAATCCGGTGGATTGGCATGTGTGGAGCGAGGCGACGCTCGCGGCTGCGCAGGCCGCCGACAAACCGATCCTGCTCTCGATCGGCTATGCCGCCTGCCATTGGTGTCACGTGATGGCCGCGGAAAGTTTCGAGAATGCCGATACTGCAGCGTTGATGAACGAACTTTTCATTCCCATCAAAGTGGATCGCGAGGAGCGGCCAGACCTTGATCTGATCTATCAGAACGCCCTCACGCTGCTGGGGCGGCGCGGCGGTTGGCCGCTCACCATGTTCCTAACCCCGCAGGGAGAGCCTTATTGGGGCGGCACCTATTACCCGCCTGAGAGCCGCTATGGACGGCCCGCCTTCCGCGACGTTCTCGCCCGCACGGCCAAGGTTTATCGCGAGCAGAAGGAGACCGTGGAGAAGAACACCACGGTCCTGCGCCAGGGCCTGCTCCGGCTTTCCGATCCGCCGCCGGACAATTTGCTGACGCCCGAGATTCTTGACGAGATCTGCGTCAAGTTCGCCGAATTGATCGATCCCGTGGACGGCGGCCTCGGGCAGGCGCCGAAATTTCCCCAGTCCCCTGTGCTTGCTGTGCTATGGCGCGGCTACAAGCGCACTGGGAAGGCCAAGTTGCGCGACGCCGTCCTGCTGACCTTGGATCGAATGTCCCAAGGTGGCATTTACGACCACCTCGGCGGCGGCTATTCGCGTTACTCCACGGACAATGCCTGGCTGGTCCCGCATTTCGAGAAAATGCTCTACGACAATGCCCAATTGGTCGAGCTTCTCACTTGGGCTTGGCAGGAGACGGGCAACCCGCTTTACGCCATGCGGGTTGCGGAGACCGTGACGTTCCTGCTGCGCGAAATGCGCGTCAACGGCGGCGCCTTCGCAGCCGCGCTCGATGCCGACAGCGAGCATGAAGAAGGCAAGTTTTATGTCTGGACCGCCGCCGAGGTGGAGGCAGTGCTCGGCCCCGAGGCGCCGGTGTTCAAAGCGCATTACGATGTGCACCGGATCGGCAATTGGGAGGGGCGCAGCATTCTCAACCGCTCGGAAAAGCCGGACCTTGCCGAACCCGCGATCGAGGCTCAGCTTGCGGCAGCGCGCGAAAAGCTCCTCGCGGTGCGCGAGGGCCGGGTCCGGCCCAGGCGCGACCACAAAGTGCTGGCGGACTGGAATGGCCTTGCCATCGCCGCCCTTTGCCTCGCCGGTGGCGCCTTCCAACGGGAGGACTGGATCGCTGCAGCAAAAGAGGCCTTCGCCTTCATCCTCGCCCAGATGACCGACGCCCAGGGCCGTTTGCATCATTCCTGGTGCGAGGGCCGCACCTATCCTGGCCTGCTCGATGATTACGCCGCCATGAGCCGCGCCGCGCTGGCCTTGAACCAGGCGACCGGCGACCCCTATTACCTCGCCTGCGCGGAGACTTGGGCGGAGCTTCTGGAAAACAATTTCCTCGACGCCGAACGCGGCGGCTATTTCCTGACCTCGCAAGAGGCCACAGGGTTGATAACGCGCATCCGAAATGCCTTCGACCATGCAACGCCCTCCGGCAACGGCATGATGGTGGAGGTGTTGTCGACCTTGTTCCTGCTGACCGGAAAACCCGCCTACCGCACCCGGGCCGAGCGGCAAATCGGCGCCTTTGCCGGCGAGGTGGCACGCAACGCCATCCCGCTCGCGGCCTTCCTCTCGGGGCTCGACGGGTTTGCCAACAGCGTCCAGATCGTCATCCGGGCAGGATTGGGCACGGCCGAGCTTTTGGAGGCGGTGCGCGCCTGCTGCATCCCGAACCTCGTGCTGCGGGTGCTCGAACACGGAGCGCAGCCGCCGCCCGGCCATCCCACGCAAGGCAAAGAAAGCATTAGCGGAAAGGCGACAGCCTATGTCTGCATCGGCGAAACATGCTCGCTGCCGGTGACGGATGCGGAATTGCTGCAGCTTGCCCTCTCGGGCCGTCAGGCGCCGCCCGTAGGCCAGAATCTGGAGGTGAGCCATGTCTGACGTCGCGGTTGAAATCTCGATGTTTGAGCGTGTCGGCGGCGCCGTCGTCATCGACCGGCTCGTGGAGGCGTTCTACCGCCGCATGGACGAGTTGCCGGAGGCGCAGGAGATCCGTGCCATGCACGCGCCGGACCTCGCGACCACAAAGAATGTCCTCAAGCGCTATTTATGTGAATGGACCGGCGGCCCCAAGCTCTACTCCGCCGAGCGCGGCCATCCGCGTCTCCGCCAGCGCCACATGGGCTTCAAGATCGGTTCAGCCGAGCGCGACGCCTGGCTGCTCTGCATGCGTGGTGCGCTCAATGAGACGGTCGCCGATGCCGACGCGCGGGAGGAGATCGACGCTGCGCTCACCAAGCTTGCGGACTGGATGCGCAACCAGGCCGACAATCCCCACGATTCCGGTCACGCCCGCCCTTGAACTTTGCTTCGGGCTTCAGAGCGGGACGCCGAAGAAGTCCTCGTCCGCCCCGCCCCACGCCTTATGCAAAGCCAGGGCATTGTGCCAGCGCGATATTTCAGGCTCGTCGGCCGGCCGATGGGTGATCTTGCCTTCTGGCTGGTCCGCGAGCAGAAACGCCTTGCCGTTGCGCAGAAAGCGCTGGAGATCCTTGGTATCGACGGGGCGTACGACGCATCGAGGCGCCTCGTCGATGAGGATGGTCGTCGGCATCATGGCAAATCTCCCCTCATGGTGAATCTCCCATCGGCAAGCCTCATCCAGAGGACGAGCTCCGCCTCAGATCAGCGATCAGAATCCTTCGTCGCGCTGGCCCCAGGGATGGGAGCCCGGAACCAGTGCCGCCTTGATGCCCGCCTTCTCAATGTCTGCAAGGCTGCGATAGAAGGTGGCCTCATGCACGAGGGTGCCGCCCTTGGTGGTGATCGCCACATAGCGTGCCACCGGATCGGACTCGCAGAGATAGCCGCCGCCGGGATCCTGCGTCGTGCGCACATTGCCATTCCAATCCACAAAGAAACCCTCAAGCGACATTCTGCTTCTCCAATGCGATGAAAATCCAAGATGGCTGAGCTTGGAGCGAGGTCCGATCAGGCGCGGGGCACTGTGATCGGCGGGCGCTTTAGCTTTCACCCTCTTCCGCGGCGAGCAGGATCAGGGCGGCCTCCACAATATCGCGGCACGCCATCAGCCCGTCATGGACGCGCCGATCCACGCTGACCAGATCCTGCGCCATGCCTTCGTCCAGCGGCGGCCGCGCGGCCTGTGCCGCCTCGAACAGCACCTTCTCAAGCTGATAAATGCGCTCGCTTGCCCGTTCGAGATAGGGCACAGGGTTGGCCCGCACATTCGCCTCATGCAAAGCGCTGAGGCTCAGCAACGTGCGCAGGCGGCGCGCCGCCTGGCGCTTCTCAACTCCGAACTCAGCCTTGATGACGCTCATCATCACCCTCGCCTACCCCGCACCGAACGCGCATGCCCGCACCAGAGCGAATGCATCAGTCCAAGGGGGGACCGAGATCGTCGTCGGCGCTCTTCTTGCTCTTTTTCTTTTCCACCTTCGCCTGCGCGTACATGCCCGAATTTTTCATCAGGAGCGGCGTCTGACCTTCAACGAACTGGGCAATCCAGAATAACGTCCGCTCCAGGGCCTGTTGGGCAGAGGCCGCATGATAGCTGCCGCGCTCCTCGCAATTGAAGCCATGGGTGGCGTCGGGATAGGTGAAGGCGCTGACGTTTGGACGCGAGGCGCGAAACTGCTCAACTTGCTCAAGCGGGATCAGCGGATCCTTCTCGCCGAAATGCAGCAAGATCGGAACCTTGCGCTTTTCCCCATAGGCCTCGACAATTCCGGGGCCGTAATAAGCAATGACACAGGCGATGCCAGTGACCGCGTTGGCCGCAGCATAGGCAAGATAGCCACCGCAGGAATAGCCGACGAGCGCAACCTTGCCAGTGTCCTTCACGGCCTCCACGGCGGCTTGGACGTCATTTAACGCCTTCTCGTCGTCCAATTGTTCGAGCAGCGCCAGCCCTGCGGCAAAGCCCTCCTCGTCATAGCCGAGCGCGACATCCGGCTGCACGCGGTCGAACAGGGCAGGCGCGATCGCGACATAGCCCCGCAACGCAAAATCATCCACGATTTTGCGGATGTGCGCATTCACCCCGAACAATTCCTGAAGAACCACCACCGCGCCTTTGGGCTCGCCCACAGGGTCGGCTCGATAGGCGGAAAAGGCGTGGCCGTCGGAAGCAATTAGCTCGATCATGGCATCCTCGATTGCCGCGCGACGCCAATTCGGCGTGCGCATCACATGCTTGAACCGCCCAGCCCGATTATTCGGATGACGGAAAAGGTGCCAGGCCGAGGCCCAGATGTTGCGCTTCTTGTTGCGTGAGCTTTTGGATTCGTCTTGCCTCAGAAGAAGACTTTCGGCCGCGCAAAGCCTGTCCGACCGCGCGGATCCGGGGCTAAAGCAATCCCAGTTCGAGCTGCACATCTTCCGACATGCGCGAACTATCCCAGGGCGGATCGAAGACCAGATTGACCTTGACGCTGGAAATCTCGTCCACGCCCGCAACCGCTTTTTCAACCCAGCCGAGAAATTCGCCGGCAACCGGACATCCCGGGGCGGTCAACGTCATGTCGATCTCGACATGACCATCGAGCGTGGGAGCGATGCGGTAAATCAATCCCAGGTCATAGACGTTCACAGGAATTTCCGGATCGAATACGGTGCGCAGCGCCGCAATAATTTCGTCCATCAGGGCATCCTGGCCGGGATTGACCAGGAGTTCTGCGCCCGTGTGCTCATCGAGCTGTGCCATCTGCCCGGTCACCCCTCAAGCTGCCCGGCCGCCCTGTTGGCTTCCCAACCTTGGCGGCAATGAAACATGGCGGGGACTCGACATAACCCGCGGTCCGTCTGCGCAATCCGCAATCATCCTCAAAAAAATCTTGCGTATGCGAGCGTATTCGTTGGTCATGCGATCGTTTTAGCCATGCGGTTCCTGCACTGTGGTCGTTGCCATCCAATGCGGGGATGGATGACAGCGGAGAAGGTGCAAGCGCGATGCCAGCACGTTGTCTCAGGCGATCCCCTGCGCCAGCGCCTCGATGACCGTCCAGCCGACCGCGCCGGTGGGGTCAAGCTGGCGCAGGGATGCGAGAATCTCCTCGGCACGATCCGGCCGGTTCTGCCGCAGGTGGATGAAGGCGAGCGCCTTCAATGTGTAAAGCGCGAACCGTCCCGCCCCATCGGGCAAATTGCGCTCTGGACGCCACTGGCGCCAATCCAGATCCCAGCCGGCTTGGCGCGCGGCCTCGCGAAGCCCGCTTTCCGCGATAGCCTGGGCCTCGTCCAGATTTCCCTGATACGTGTGGATCTTATAGAGGCAGAAATAAATCGGGAGTTCGCCGGGTGCCGCCGCCAGGGCTTGGCGGAAAAGCCCGTCGGCGCGCAGGCGATCCTGCCGATAGGCGGCTACACCCTGTTGCAGCAAGGCATCGATGCCAGCAGGCAGATCGCCGAAATTGATGGGGTCGCGGTCTGAGAAGGGATCGATCATCGATAGCTCGCTCAAGCAGGCGTGGCCGGATCGACCGGCCACTGTCCGCATAGGTTCGATGCTCCGCAAGCAAGAGCCGGGCCGCCTACACACCGCAGAGTCGATCGGCGGCGCCCGCCGCGCTGTGTTGAGCACGACGGCGGGTCGGCACGTTTGTCGATGTCGCAAATGCGCCTCTGTCGTCAATGCGACAGCCGTCGCGCACAATGTCGGCCGCCCCTGGGCCGCATCCCCCATATGATCGCCGTCTCGGCTCGAAATCCCAGCAACGGCGTCGCGACGCGGAGGCGCGTTCAGATGGTTTGAACCTTGCAATGGCGAGGCGATGACATCTGGAGAACACGACGATGGCAATGGTCGGAACGGAGATCGAGCGCCTCATCAAGGAGGCATTTCCTCAGGCGCACGTCGTCATCGTGGACCTCGCCGGCGATGGCGATCATTTCGCCGCCCGCGTCACCTGCGAGGCGTTCCGGGGCAAGAGCCGGGTGCAGCAGCACAAGATGATCTACGACGCGCTCCAGGGACACATGGGCGGGGCCCTGCATGCCCTGGCGCTTGAAACCCTTGTTCCTGCCTGACGGCAGCCACAAAGACTCGGGCCGGCGTCCCGCCGGGCGGGTCAAGTCATTCGATTAGGAAGGGAAAAGATCATGGCAGATTCCACCGCAGAACGCATTGCCGGCATTATCGCCGCCGATGATATCGTCCTTTTCATGAAGGGTGTTCCGGCGGCGCCGCAATGCGGTTTCTCCGGCACGCTGGTCCAGATCCTCGCCCGGCTGGAAGTGCCCTTTGCGAGCGTCGACGTCCTAGCCGACTACGATATCCGCGAAGGCATCAAGGCCTATTCCAGTTGGCCGACCATCCCCCAACTCTACGTCAAGGGCGAGTTCATCGGGGGCTGCGATATCGTGCGCGAGATGTTCCAGACCGGAGAACTCGCGACGCTTCTCACGGAAAAGGGTGTCGCCGCCGGGGTGGCCTGAGCGTGCGATGAACTTTGCCCCCGCCGCCCTGCGGCGGGGTGCTCCCCCGGATTCGTTTTCAATAGGCCGCGGCCACAACCTTTTCTCGCACCTTCGCGGCTTGGCGCAGCAACGTGAGGCACTCGACCGTGCCAGCGAGATCGAGCGCGGTATACCCATCCAAGGATTCCGGGGAAACGTCCGCGCCGCGCGCCAGCAGCCGCTCCGCCACACCGGCAAGGCCCGCGGAAGAGGCGTACATGAGGGCCGTGGCGCCATTGTCGTTGCGATTGTCGAGATCGATGCCCAATTCGACCAACAGGTCGATCATCTCGAAATGCCGGCCGACACAGGCGAGCCAAAGGGCGGTATTTCCGTCGGAATTGCGGGCATCCAGCGCGGCACCGGCCGCGGCAAGTGCCCGGGCGATGTCGAGCGCACCAAGATGGGCCGCCTTCATCAAGGGCGTCATTCCGTTGGCACCCACGCTCGTCACATCGTCCAGCGGAAAGCCTTGCGAATGCAAGAAGGCATTCACTTCGGGCGCGAGCGACCGAGCGCCAGCGGGCGCGTGGCTCCGCCACGCCTCATAACCTCCATCGAGACTATAGACCTCGCTGAAGCCGAAGTCCGAGAACGTCTGGGCATACTCCTGGCTGGCGTTGCCATGGTAGCAATAGATCAGGATGGGTTTGTCTTTCGGCGTCTGCATCAGCGTCGGTCCAAGCTCCGCGAACACAGTGCGGCGGGCACCCGCAATGTGGGCTTCGCCGAACGAAACAGGATCTCGCGCATCGAGAATCAGCGGATGACGGTCCAGCAGGACCCGCGTCTCCTCGGCTCCAATGCGGCGGAATGGGATGCGCTGTTTCATGGTCTATTCTCGCGCGGGAATCAGCGGCCGCCCTGGATAGGCGGGCGCTGTGGTGATGCGGTCGTCCCCCAGCGGGCGCCCGACGGTGAAATGATAGAGCGCCTGGAAGCGCAGCCCGGTAAGGCCCAGCAGGTCGTGCACGGGATCGTCGAAAAAGCAGCCGATCCCGGTGCCCCTAACGCCCGCCGCCTCTGCCTCCAGATACAGCACATGACCCAAAAGCCCGGCCTCCCAATGGAGTTGCCGATAGCAGGATGGATCGGCGCGCACGGCATGCTCGAATTCCGCCAGCATGCTGAGCGAAAAGCAGCCGTCGCTGGCGATGGCCTGATGGCAGCTCACGGTGCGCGCCACGCCCCGGCAGTCTCTTTCAACGAGCCGCACCAGCGGCAGATGGGTAGGCGCACCGCCCACCGGCTCCCAGGTGAAATCTGAACGCAGCGCTGTCCGCAAAGCCTTTCCGCCTTCAGCGGAACGCGGCAGCGCGTAAAGACCGGAGGTAAGCCCCGCCACGCGATGGACGAAGAACACCGGGTGGAGGCTCGCGCCGGGCTCGAACAGATCCCAAGGCGCAGCGGCCCGTGGCAGCAGGGCATCTAGCAGCCGATAAAACACGGTGAGCGGCAGCTCGAACCGGCTGTCGAAGCGCTGGGCGCTGCGCCGGCCCAGCAGGATATCAGCGGCCCGCGCCTCGTGCTCGTGCGTGAGGGCCGGCAACGCCTTTTGGGCGACGCTGCGATGGAACGGCTTGCCGGACGCTCGCGTCGCCCGGGCCACCTCGGGAATGACGGGCCAGCGATACAGTGGTCGGCGGTCCAGCAGGCTGGCACGGCCGCCCCACTCCCCCTGGGCAAGACCGAGGTCGCACGGCGCTGCGGCGGGCAAGCCCGCTCCTGTGCCCGGCTCGATCGCCACCAGCACATCGCCATCCTCGGACTCGACACCGGAGAAATCACCGGCGCGATCCAGTCCCATCAAGGCCGTAAGGGTTGCAGCATCACATTCGACCACTCGCGCCGTCCAGCCCAGCGCACCCGCCGCATAGCGCAATGCGCCAAGGGCATGGCCGATATCGAGCTGGCAATAGCGGAACGCGCGCTCGCCATATTTCCAGGCCTCGCGCCAATGGATCGAGCTCAGGCCGATCCAGAGCCCTTGCCGGGCGCCGGGCAGCGCCGTCACGCGGCAGCGCTGCTCCAGGGTGTGGTCGCGGCTGACATAATGGTGCAGTCCGTCGCAAAGCCCCGGCATATTGGCGGTGAGCGCATAGACCTCGGTGGGGTGGAGATTGCCACTGGAGGGGTTGCAGCGCAGCGCCCAGCGGTCCGGGCCTAATTCCTTCCAGGCGGCAAGGCCGAACGAGAGTTCAAGCAGCAGGGCGAGCCCCTGAAGGTCCAGCTCCGCCGGTGCGGGCGGCGTTCCATAGATCTCACCGAACCGGGTCGCCAGCAGATGCGCCCCGAGCGGCAAGAGGATACGCGGCGCATCTGCGAAAGTGCGGAAGGGATCAGGCTGCGAGTCCCAATCCAGCGTCTCCGGTCCCGGCGCGTAGCGGGGAAGGGTGTGCTTGGTGCGCGCGTGATAGGCGAGGGTCACCTCCGCCGGGCTCATCGCCTCAAGGGCCGCAACGTTCATGGCTGCGACGCCGCTTCCGACTGGGCGGGTTCGGTGCACCCGCCCGGCACGTCCGGTCGGCTGCAGCCCTGGGCAGCACTCAGAGCCGCGTCATCCCGCAGCCAAGAGGTGACCGGCTCGCGGTCGAAGCCGGCACAGCGCGCGGTACCTTGCTCCACCAGTGGCCGGCGGATCAGCAGCGGGTCCGCCAGCATCAAGGCGAGGGCGGAGGCCGGATCCAACATCTGCGGCAGGATCTCGCCGGATTTGATGCGCGGCGCGGCCGGGTTGAACCAGCTTGGCACCGGCGTCTCGCCAAAGAAGCCGAGCAGGCGCTCCCCCGTCCATGGCTCGGTCAGCAGGTTGCGCGCCTCCACACGATAGCCGGCGCGCTCCAGCATCAAAATCTGACGCGCATTGGTGCCGCAGCCCGGCTTCTGAAAGAAGACAATGGCGGTCACGGCCACTCCTATCGCATGAAGCCAAGCTGAACGATGGGCTGCGCGCCGCCGCGGCCGAGGATCGTATCCACCTTCTTTCGCACCGCCTCCAGCGTCAGCGGCTTCACCAGGGCCCCATGGGCGCCGGCCTTGATGCCGTCGACGGCTGTGGCCTCCTGCGCCTTCTCGCAGACGATGAGGATGCGCACGCCGGGAAACTTGGCATTGAGGTCTGCCACCAGATCAGTGCCGCGCTCGCTGAGGAAGGAGACGCCGAGCAGAACCACATCCGGCTTCAGCCAGCCGACGCCCTTCTCGTAGGCTTCTTCCGGGGTGGCGAGTTCATGCGTCTCAATCTCGTCGTGCAGCATGAACTGCAGCGCCGCGCGCGTGATCTCGTCCTGGTCGACAACGAACACGCGCCGCTGATCCACGGCCTTTGATGTTTCGACACCAATTTGCATGTCACCCTCGCTGCGTGTCACGGCTCGATTGGGGCCGCGCTTCATCCCGAGGTCTAGCAAGTTCCGTTCCTTATGGCCGAGCCCTGTATTCGTGCGGGTTCGCGCGGGCTTGCGGGCCCCCGCGACGCACCAGGCTCTTGTTTCGTTTGTGACAGCGAAAGGGCTGCTGTCCGATTCAAGACACAGTGAGCGACAAGCATTCTCTCATATTTTTCGTTTAAAAATCAGTCGATTACAGAATATCTCGGCTTGGCACGCGGATTGCTGAAGAAGTTCTGCACGGCGAGTGAGGGCTGAGTGCACGCAGACGCGACGACGAGCGATGCGCTCCTTCCCGTAACCGGCGAGCTGTTTGTGAGCGAGGAACACACACGCCAAGAGCGTGGTGGTCATTGGCAATCGGTTCGAAGGAAACCTATCATGTCGTCACTACGACAAATCGCATTTTACGGTAAGGGAGGCATCGGCAAGTCGACCACCTCCCAGAATACGCTCGCGGCCCTGGCCGAGATGGGTCACAAGATCCTCATCGTCGGCTGCGACCCGAAGGCGGATTCGACCCGCCTCATCCTGCACGCAAAGGCGCAGGACACCATCCTCAGCCTCGCGGCTGCCGCCGGCAGCGTCGAGGACCTGGAGCTGGAAGAGGTCATGAAGGTCGGCTACCGCGACATCCGTTGCGTCGAGTCCGGCGGGCCTGAGCCCGGCGTCGGCTGCGCCGGTCGCGGCGTCATCACCTCCATCAACTTCCTGGAGGAGAACGGCGCCTACGAAGACATCGACTATGTCTCCTACGACGTGCTCGGTGACGTGGTGTGCGGCGGTTTCGCCATGCCCATCCGCGAGAACAAGGCGCAGGAAATCTACATCGTCATGTCCGGCGAGATGATGGCCATGTACGCGGCCAACAACATCTCCAAGGGTATTCTCAAATACGCCAATTCCGGCGGCGTGCGGTTGGGCGGGCTCGTCTGCAACGAGCGCCAGACCGACAAGGAGCTGGAACTGGCGGAAGCCATGGCGAAGAAGCTCGGCACCCATCTGATCTACTTCGTGCCGCGCGACAACATCGTGCAGCACGCCGAGCTGCGCCGCATGACCGTGCTCGAATATGCTCCCGACAGCGTGCAGGCCGGCCATTACCGCTCGCTCGCCACGAAGATCCATGCGAACGGCGGCAAGGGCATCATCCCGACCCCCATCACCATGGACGAGCTGGAAGACATGCTCATGGAGCACGGCATCATGAAGGCCGTGGACGAGAGCGTCGTCGGCAAGACCGCCGAAGAACTCGCCGCAATGTCCGCCTGAGGCAACTTCTCAAGATGCCGGCCCCACCGGGGCCGGCATCACACCTCTAAAAATAACAGCAGCCGGTGCATCCAATGCACCGCGAACCGGGCCGGAGACGACCACGAGAGGGCTCACCGACGGCCTTTGGAGCGCAACGTGACCCTAACGGCATCGCGAGAGGATATGATCGACCCGGCCCTCGGGTTCCTGCGTCCCCTGGCACAGCTCCTGCCGGGGCGGGATGCCGGCGAACATCCAGGCATCGCGGCCTATCGCCTGTTGACCGGCATATCGCCGAACGAGGCCGTCATCGCAGACGATATCAGCTTCGACCGGCACATCCTGGCCTCGATTCTTGCCGCCGCCGCCATGGAGGGCGGACCCGTGGCGGAGCACGCGGGCCTTTCCCAGGCCGAGCTTTCCGCTTTGCTCGCACATTGGTTTCCCCGCGCTCGGCCTCGTGCCGCGATGTGGTGGACGCAAACCGACGCGCCACCCGATGAAGAGATCGCCATGGTGCGAGACCTGCTGCGTGCGAAATCCTCCTCCGATTGCGACACCACCCGCTGGCTCGCCGCGATGATCGCCCGCCGAGCAATGGAGCCGAACCATTTGTGGGAGGATCTCGGCCTGCGCACGCGCTCCGAGTTGACCCGGCTTATTACGCGCCATTTTGCCTCTGTTGCCGCGCGCAACACAAACAACATGCGTTGGAAGCGACTACTCTACCGGATGCTGTGCGAGGACGACGGCTTCGTCATGTGCGCCGCGCCGGTATGCACCCAATGCAATGATTTCGCCGTCTGCTTCAGTGACGAGAGCGGCGAGAGCCGGATGGCGGAACGCCGTCGCACCATGGCGCAAGCGGACCTGGCGAACGCCGTCCCCGCTTCCTCCCAACCTTCCTGACCCTGGAGCGTACGATGGAAGACATGCACGCCCCCCAATCCTGCGAGCCGGCAGATCTCGACTTGGATCAGGAACTGCGGCTGATGTGGCGCCGCAGCAAACAGGAAGATCGTTCCTGGATCGATTGCAGCGGCATGCTGCGGCGCGCTGGCCTGCGGCCGACACGTCAGCGCATTGTGCTCGGTAGGCTGCTGTTCTCGAAAGGCAATCGGCACATCACCGCCGGCATTCTGCACGAGGAAACCCAAAAAGCGCGCGTGCCGATGTCGCTCGCCACGGTCTACAACACACTGAACCATTTCACTGAGGCCGGCCTTCTTCGACGCATCGGCATCGATGGCGCAACCGCATTCTACGATACCAATCCGAGCCGGCATCATCATTTCTATATCGAGGGCGAGAACATATTGTGCGATATCCCGCACGACAGTGTTGTCATCGGGAGGCTGCCCGAGATCCCCGAAGGATTCGAAGTTTCGGGAATCGACGTGGTGGTGCGGCTGCGCAAACGGCCCTGATGCGCTACGCCATCGGCGCCTGTGGCTCACCCCTGCGGCAATTGGCAGATTCACTGGCGCGGCCCCGGTACGGCCCTTGTCGTGTCGCAGATCGTGTCGCAAGTGCGACATCACCCGGCATTAGAAAATCTCAATCAATCAATCGCTTATCTCCATCTCTTGAGAATGGCACGCCGATTGCTTTTCCCAAGGCATGCCAGACGGCGCCGTGAGGCTGCGGGCCATGTCCGCCGCAGGTTGTGATCGAAGGAGATAGGCGATGAGCAGTTCCGCAGGATCCGCGAGCAGCACGCCCCGCGTGCTCGATCAATTGAACAAGGCGTCCTCGGCAGAGGATTTCTTCGCGCTGCTGGGCGTTGAATACGATCCCCTCGTTGTCAACGTGGCGCGACTGCATATCTTGCGCCGCATGGGCCAATATCTGGTGAGCGAGGATTTCTCCGGTGAACCGGAAGAGGTCGTGACCGAACGCTGCAAAACGGTACTTGAACAGGCCTATGCGGATTTCGTCTCGTCCTCGCCCATCGATCAGCGCGTGTTCAAGGTGCTGAAGGATGCGGTGGCCCCGCCCAAGCCGAAAACCATCGTTTCGCTGAACGTCCTCAAATAAGATCCACCACGCATCCAGCCGGCTGACTCTCTGCCCAAAGGGCCGCGACAGCCGGCTTTTGCATGTCCAAGCTGGCGAACTGCCACACGCTTCGTCCGGTCTCGCTACCCCGCTGTCGCATTCCCGACGCACACGGCCCGGTTTTGTCAGCAGCACATGACCTGCCCCGGCGACATATCCGACGCTCCAGAATATCTTATTGAAATATAATTAGATTTTATTTGTCATCGCAATTGGTACGACACTTGCGTTTGTCCTCTTCGGGCTGTCAGACAGGCTCGGAGCAACCGAATGCACATCGTCGTCTGCATCAAGCAGGTTCCAGACTCGGCGCAGATCCGCGTCCACCCCGTGACCAACACCATTATGCGTCAGGGGGTGCCGACCATCATCAATCCGTACGATTTATTCGCGCTCGAAGCGGCCTTGGCCCTGCGCGACAAGTTCGGCGGCGAAGTCACCGTGCTGACCATGGGTCCGCCCTCAGCCGAGGACAGCTTGCGCAAGGCGCTAACCTTCGGCGCCAACCGCGCGGTTCTGCTCACCGACCGTTTCTTCGCCGGGGCCGATACACTGGCCACCACCTATGCACTGGCCACGGCGGTGCGCAAGATCGGCGAGACCTTTGGCGCGCCCGACCTCATCTTCACCGGCAAGCAGACCATCGACGGCGACACCGCCCAGGTGGGACCGGGCATAGCCAAACGGCTCGGCCTGCTGCAACTCACCTATGTCGCGAAGATCAATACGCTGGACCTGGAAGCGCGCACCATCGAGGCCGAGCGGCGCTCGGAAGGTGGCGTTCAGGTCCTGAAGACCCGGCTGCCCTGTCTCATCACCATGCTGGAAGCCACCAATGAGATCCGGCGCGGCGGCATGGAAGATGCCCTGCGTGCGGCGCGCGCCACCATCGTGAAATGGAGCGCGCAGGACGCGGGTGTGGAAGACATCACCAAATGCGGTTTGCGTGGGTCGCCGACCATCGTGAAGCGCGTGTTCGCACCGCCGCCGCGCGCGGAAAAGGTGGCGATGGTGGATATCTCCAGCGGCCCGCCGGCCGAAGCTTTGATCGACGACATCTTCAAGCGCCAGCCCAAGCTCGAAGCCGAGCTTGCGACCCTGGCGCGCGGATACTGAGCGATAGACGAGGAACCATGGCGATGAGCGAACCGACCAAAGCGCCCGCCCCGGCCGCAGGCCGCGCGGCAACCAAGAAGGAGCTCCCCGAGCACTTCAAGGCCTACAAGCACGTGTGGGTGTTCATCGAGCAGGAGCGCGGCGTGGTTCATCCCGTCTCCTGGGAATTGCTGGGCGCGGGACGTATCCTCGCCGACAAGCTTAAAGTTGAGCTGGCTGCGGTGGTGATCGGGCCCGAGGGCGAAGCTACGCGTTCGGCCGCCGCAGAATCCTTCTGCTACGGCGCCGACCTTGCTTATGTGGTGGCCGACGACCTGCTGACCGACTATCGCAACGAGGCCTATACCAAGGCGCTCACCGACGTGGTCAACACCTACAAGCCGGAAATCCTGCTGCTCGGCGCCACCACGCTCGGCCGCGATCTCGCCGGCTCGGTGGCGACGACGCTGCTGACCGGTCTGACCGCCGACTGCACCGAACTGGACGTGGACGCGGATGGCTCCCTCGCGGCGACCCGCCCCACCTTCGGCGGCTCGCTCCTTTGCACCATCTACACGCTCAATTATCGGCCGCAGATGGCGACGGTGCGCCCGCGCGTCATGTCCATGCCGGAGCGGGTTGAGAAAATGGCGGGGCGGATTATCACCCATCCGCTTGGCATGATCGAGGATGACATCGTCACCAAGGTCCTGTCCTTCATGCCGGATCGCGATTCCGCCAAATCCAACCTCGCCTATGCCGACGTGGTGGTGGCTGGCGGCCTCGGGCTCGGCTCGCCGGAAAACTTCCAGCTGGTGCGCCAGCTCGCCGGTGTGCTCGGGGCCGAATATGGTTGCTCGCGACCGTTGGTCCAGAAGGGCTGGGTCACCTCCGACCGGCAGATAGGCCAGACGGGCAAGACCATCCGGCCGAAACTTTATATCGCCGCCGGCATTTCCGGCGCGATCCAGCATCGCGTTGGCGTGGAAGGGGCGGACATGATCGTCGCCATCAACACCGACCCCAATGCGCCGATCTTCCAATACGCCCATGTGGGCATCGTCACCGACGCGATCCGGCTCCTGCCGGCGCTGACCGAGGCCTTTCGTGCCCGCCTGTCGCCCCATTCGCGCGACCGGATCGCAAGCTGAAGGAGGAGCGTGCCATGATCGAAGAAAAGTTTGATGCGATCGTTGTTGGCGCGGGAATGGCCGGCAACGCCGCCGCGCTGACCCTTGCCCAGCGCGGCCTGAAAGTGCTGCAACTGGAGCGCGGGGAATATTCCGGCTCCAAGAATGTTCAGGGCGCCATCCTCTATGCCGACATGCTGGAGAAGCTGATCCCCGACTTCCGCGAGGAGGCGCCGCTCGAGCGCCATCTGGTGGAGCAACGCTTCTGGATGATGGACGACCGCTCGCACACCGGGCTGCATTACAAGTCCGACGAATTCAACGAGGAAAAGCCGAACCGCTACACCATCATCCGCGCCCAATTCGACAAATGGTTTTCCTCCAAGGTCAAGGAGGCCGGCGCGGTCGTGCTGTGCGAGACCACGGTGACCGAGCTGGTGCAGGACGCCTATGGCAA
This sequence comes from Roseixanthobacter psychrophilus, assembly GCF_043195195.1. NCBI lineage: Bacteria > Pseudomonadati > Pseudomonadota > Alphaproteobacteria > Hyphomicrobiales > Xanthobacteraceae > Roseixanthobacter > Roseixanthobacter psychrophilus. The sequence continues at coordinate 160,486 of NZ_JBAFWT010000002.1, read as the reverse complement.
GGTCATCGGTGTGCGGACCGACCGCAAGGACGGTCAGATTCATGCCGATGTGGTGGTGCTGGCCGAGGGCGTGAACGGCCTGCTCGGCACCCGCGCGGGTCTGCGCGAACGGCCCAAGCCCGATAATGTGGCGCTGGCCGTGAAGGAAATGCACTTTCTGCCGCGCGAGACCATCGAAGCCCGCTTCAATCTCAAGGGCGACGAAGGAACTGTGATCGAGGCCGTCGGCACCATTTCGCGGGGCATGACGGGCATGGGCTTCATCTATGCGAACAAGGAGTGCGTCTCGTTGGGCATCGGCTGCCTGGTTGCGGACTTCCAGAAGTCCGGCGAGACCCCCTATGGCCTGCTGGAGCGGTTCAAGAGCCATCCCTCTGTGGCGCCGCTGATCGAAGGCTCCGAAGTGAAGGAATATTCCGCCCATCTGATCCCGGAGGGCGGCTACAAGGCGATCCCGCAGCTTTATGGCGATGGCTGGGTGGTGGTGGGCGATGCCGCCCAGCTCAACAATGCTATCCATCGCGAGGGTTCGAACCTCGCCATGACCTCCGGCCGTATCGCCGCGGAAACGATTTTCCAGATCAAATCGCGCCGCGAGCCCATGACCAAGCAAAACCTGGCGCTCTACAAAACCTTGCTCGACGATTCCTTCGTCATCAAGGACCTCAAGAAATACAAGGACATGCCAGCGCTGATGCATGTTCAGTCGCAGAACTTCTTCCTCACCTATCCCCAGCTCGTATCTAAGGCGATGCAGAACTTTCTGCGCGTCGACGGTACGCCCAAGATGGAAAAGGAGAAGACCACCCTGCGCTCCTTCGTGGCCGCCCGCTCGTGGCTCGGCCTGTTTGGCGACGCTTTCCGCTTCGCCCGCGCTTGGCGCTAACGACCGCCCGGCGGAACACGGCCTTCTGAAATCGAACTAAATTCACACCGTCTCACCCTGGAGTTGGAACGATGAGCGATCCATCCGTCCGCGTCGAAGACAAGCTTTTCTACAATCGCTATCTCGTGGATGCCGGACGCGCCCATATCAAGGTGCGGCCCCACACCGTGCCTCCCGCGCCCCTGCTGGCGCTGCTGAAGGCTTGCCCGGCGCGCTGCTATGACCTCACCGAAAGCGGACAGGTTGAAGTGACCGTAGACGGCTGCGTCGAATGCGGCACCTGCCGCGTCATCGCAGAGCCGACCGGCGACATCGAGTGGAACTACCCCCGCGGCGGCTATGGGGTGCTGTTCAAGTTCGGCTGAGCCCCGCGCGCGGATCGAGACCCCCGGCGGTGACGTCGAGGAACAGCCTCAAGACCCAGTGTCTGAGCATCGAGACGGCGCACACTTAGCCAAATTCCGTAGATCACCATCGGCCAGCCTGCGCGACGCGCGGGCAAACTCAGAGGGTGGCGGCAGACCTGAAGCTCTTTCGGCACAGGCTGGTTTTGGCCGCTTCGGGGGGCTGCAGCGCAGGACCCACCCCACCACCGACAACGCCTGGCCCTCCGCCAGCGCGGGGCTTGCGTCCCGCCGCAGTCGCGGTGTGCTAGATCGACGGTCCTCCGGATCCCGCCCGCCACACTGCAACGCGACCTTATCTTCCCCGCCTTGCACCGCACCGACGCGCCCGGTGAACCGATCTCCCAAAGTGCCCCTATAAGACCGCGCTGTTCAAAACCGTGTGAGTGGGGCTGCAGCCGCTCGAGCGTGCATGCCATAAGATGCAGGCGCCTGCGCTTCATGCTGCATTGCAGCATTTAGAGTGCCAACGCATCTCCCCTGGTCACTCCAAGATAGAGAAACGCAATCAATATACCAAAAACTCTGGCCCTCGCGACGAGGGGGCGGGGCAAACAAGTGATAGATTGCAACACTTACGGCGATTTCATCGACCGCCAACGATAGAGATGTTCTATCGCAACATCCCACAGCTCGCTTGATCCGACGCCGCAAGCTGCCATTCTTTCTGGAATTATCACAAGGAAACCGCTTCCAGCGGGCCAGGGAAGGGTGTTGCCGATGGTCGGCTACGAATCGTGGAGCGCAGAACGCGCCTCCGAGATCATCTCCTCGCACCAGCATATGGCTGGCGCCACCATGCCCATCCTGCACGCGATTCAGGAGACGTTCGGCTTTGTGCCCGAGCCCGTCGTTCCGATGATTGCGGAAAGCCTGAACCTTTCGCGCGCCGAAGTGTTCGGGGTCGTCACCTTCTACCACGATTTCCGCCGGGAGCCGCCGGGGCGCCATGTGCTGAAGCTCTGCGCAGCGGAAGCCTGCCAGTCCATGGGCTCGGACGCTCTGGCCGAATATGCCCAGGAGCGCCTCGGCGTTTCCATGGGCGAAACCTCCACCGATGGCCGTGTCACGCTGGAACCGATCTATTGCCTCGGCCTGTGCGCCTGCGCCCCCTCGGCCATGATCGACGGCCGCCTTGTGGGCCGCCTCGACCGCGAAACCATTGACGAACTGGTCGCGGAGACCGACCGATGAGCAGCCCCCGCATTTTCGTCCCCAATGATGCCACCGCAATCGCCTGCGGCGCCGACCGCATCGCCTTGAAGCTGCAGGACGCCTTCGCGGCGCGCGGACTCTCGGTCGAGATCGTGCGCAACGGCTCGCGCGGCCTGTTCTGGCTGGAGCCGTTGCTGGAGGTTGAGACCCCCGCCGGGCGCATCGGCTATGGCCCGGTGAAGCCGTCCGAAGTCGAAGCGCTGCTGGATGCCGGCCTGCTCGACGGTGCCGCCCATCCCCTCTGCGTCGGTCTGGTGGAAGAGATCCCGTATCTCAAGAAGCAGACCCGCCTCACCTTTGTCCGCTGCGGCATCATCGATCCGCTGTCGCTTGAAGACTACAAGGCCCATGGCGGCTATCGCGGCCTTGCCAAGGCGGTTGAGATCGGCCCTTCCGCGACGGTCGAAGAAGTGTTCCTCTCCGGCCTGCGCGGGCGCGGCGGCGCGGGCTTCCCCACCGGCATCAAGTGGCGCACGGTTGCGGCAGCGCCGGCCGACCAGCGCTACATCGTCTGCAACGCCGACGAAGGCGACAGCGGCACCTTTGCCGACCGCTTGATCATGGAAGCCGACCCGTTCTGCCTGATCGAGGGCATGACCATCGCAGGCCTCGCCGTTGGCGCGACCAAGGGTTTCGTCTATTGCCGCTCGGAATATCCCCTGTCCCTGGTGGTGATGGAGAAGGCCATCGCCATCGCCCGCGCCAACGGGCTGCTCGGCAAGAATGTCGCCGGGTCCGGGTATGATTTCGACATGGAAATGCGCATGGGCGCCGGCGCCTATGTGTGCGGCGAGGAAACCGCCCTGCTGGACAGCCTGGAAGGCAAGCGCGGCGTGGTGCGCGCCAAGCCGCCGCTGCCGGCCCACAAGGGCCTGTTCGGCAAGCCCACCGTCATCAACAATCTGATCTCGCTCGCCACCGTCCCTGTGATCCTGGACAAGGGCGGCCAGTATTATCGCGATTTCGGCATGGGCCGTTCGCGCGGCACGATGCCGATCCAGCTCGCCGGCAACATCAAGTTCGGCGGCCTGTTCGAAACCGCCTTCGGCATTTCGCTCGGCGAATTGGTGAACGAGATCGGCGGCGGCACGGCGTCCGGGCGTCCGGTGCGGGCGGTGCAGGCGGGCGGACCGCTTGGCGCCTATATGCCGGTGTCGCAGTTCGACACGCCATTCGACTATGAGGCGTTCGCGGCCAAGGATGCGCTGATCGGCCATGGCGGCATCGTTGTGTTCGATGACACGGTGGACATGGCCCACATGGCGAAATTCGCCATGGAATTCTGCTCGCACGAGAGCTGCGGCAAGTGCACGCCCTGCCGCATCGGCTCCACGCGCGGGGTGGAAACCCTCGACAAGATCATCAACGGCGATCGACGCGAGGCCAATCTCGCGATCCTCACCGACCTTTGTCACACCATGAAGCTCGGCTCGCTCTGCGCGCTCGGCGGGTTCACGCCCTACCCGGTCATCAGCGCACTCACCCATTTCCCGGAAGATTTCGGCGTCGCACCGAAGCTTCCCGTGGCCGCGGAATAGGAGGAACTCAATGTCCCTCGTGCATGAAATTGATTATGGCACGCCGCTCTCCAAGTCCGAGAAGCTTGTCTCGCTGACCATTGACGGCATGAAGGTGGAAGTGCCTGAAGGCACCTCCATCATGCGCGCGGCCATGGAGATCGGGAACCAGATCCCCAAGCTCTGCGCCACCGATATGCTGGATGCCTTCGGTTCTTGCCGCCTCTGCCTGGTGGAGATCGAGGGCCGCAACGGCACGCCGGCCTCCTGCACCACCCCGGTTGCGGACGGCATAGTGGTGAAGACCCAGACCGAGCGGCTGAAGCAGATCCGCAAGGGGGTGATGGAGCTGTACATCTCCGATCATCCGCTGGACTGTCTGACCTGCTCCGCCAACGGCGATTGCGAGCTTCAGGACATGGCCGGCGTCGTCGGCCTGCGTGACGTGCGCTACGGCTATGAGGGCGAGAACCACACCAAGCTGGGCAAGGACGAATCCAACCCGTATTTCACCTACGAACAGTCGAAGTGCATCGTCTGTAATCGCTGCGTGCGGGCCTGCGAAGAGGTGCAAGGGACCTTCGCGCTGACCATTTCCGGCCGCGGCTTCGGCTCGCGCGTGTCGCCGGGCATGAACGAGACCTTCCTTTCGTCCGAGTGCGTCTCGTGCGGCGCCTGCGTGCAGGCCTGTCCCACCGCGACGCTGAACGAAAAATCTATGATCGCGATCGGCACCCCCGAGCATTCACTGGTGACCACCTGCGCCTATTGCGGTGTCGGCTGCACCTTCAAGGCGGAAATGCGCGGTGACGAGCTGGTGCGCATGGTCCCCTACAAGGACGGCAAGGCGAACCGGGGGCATTCCTGCGTAAAGGGCCGGTTCGCTTATGGCTATGCGACCCACAAGGATCGCATCCTCAAGCCCATGATCCGCTCATCCATCCACGAGCCGTGGAAGGAAGTGAGCTATGAGGAAGCGATCCAATACGCCGCTTCCGAGTTCAAGCGCATCCAGGAAAAATATGGCCGCCGTTCGGTGGGCGGTATCACCTCCTCGCGCTGCACCAATGAAGAAACCTATCTGGTACAGAAGCTGATCCGTGGAGCCTTCGGCAACAACAATGTCGATACCTGCGCCCGCGTCTGCCATTCGCCGACAGGCTATGGCCTCTCGCAGACTTATGGCACCTCGGCCGGCACGCAGGACTTCGATTCCATCGAAGAGACCGACGTGATCCTGGTGATCGGCGCCAACCCGACCGACGGCCACCCGGTGTTCGGCTCGCGCATGAAGAAGCGCCTGCGCGAGGGCGCGAAGCTGATCATCGCCGACCCGCGCAAGATCGACCTCGTGCGCACCCCGCATGTGCAGGCGGATTACCATCTGCCGCTGCGCCCGGGCACGAATGTGGCTTTGGTCACGGCGCTCGCCCATGTGGTCGTCACCGAGGGCTTGATGGATGAGGCTTTCATCCGCGAGCGTTGCGACTGGGACGAGTTCCAGGAATGGGCGGCCTTCGTCGCCGACGAGCGCCATAGCCCCGAGGCGGTCGCCAAATATACCGGCGTCGATCCGCAGGACGTGCGCAAGGCCGCCCGCCTCTATGCCACCGGCGGCAATGCGGCGATCTATTATGGACTCGGCGTGACCGAACACTCCCAGGGCTCCACCACTGTCATGGCGATCGCGAACCTCGCCATGGTGACCGGCAATGTCGGCCGCAACGGCGTGGGCGTGAACCCGCTGCGCGGCCAGAACAACGTGCAGGGCGCCTGCGACATGGGCTCCTTCCCCCATGAGCTGTCTGGCTACCGCCACGTCTCCGACGACGCCACCCGCGCGCTGTTCGAAAGCCTGTGGGGCGTGAAGCTGGACGCCGAGCCCGGCCTGCGCATTCCCAACATGTTCGACGCCGCCGTCGATGGCACCTTCAAGGGCATGTACGTGCAGGGCGAGGACATCCTCCAGTCCGATCCCGATACCCGCCACGTCTCGGCAGGGCTCGGTGCGCTGGAATGCCTCGTGGTGCAGGACCTGTTCCTGAACGAGACGGCGAACTACGCTCACGTCTTCCTGCCCGGCTGCTCGTTCCTGGAAAAGGATGGCACCTTCACCAATGCGGAACGCCGCATCCAGCGCATCCGCAAAGTGATGGCGCCCAAGAACGGCTATGCCGATTGGGAAGTCACGGTCATGCTGTCCGAGGCGCTCGGTTATCCCATGGACTACAGCCATCCCGGCGAGATCATGGACGAGATCGCCCGCCTCACGCCCACCTTCACGGGCGTGAGCTACAAGAAGCTAGACGAACTGGGCTCGGTTCAGTGGCCGTGCAACGACAAGGCGCCGGAAGGCACCCCCATCATGCACATCGGCGGCTTCGTGCGCGGCAAGGGCAAGTTCGTCCTCACCGAATACGTACCCACCGACGAGCGCACCGGCCCCTTGTTCCCGCTGCTGCTCACCACGGGCCGCATCCTCTCGCAATACAACGTCGGCGCGCAGACCCGCCGCACGGAGAATGTCGCCTGGCATGCGGAAGACGTGCTGGAGATCCACCCGCACGACGCCGAGAACCGCGGCATCCGCGACGGCGACTTCGTGAAGCTGGAAAGCCGCGCGGGCGGCACCTCCCTGCGCGCGGTGATCAGCGAGCGCATGCAGCCCGGTGTGGTCTACACCACCTTCCACCATCCGGTGACGCAGGCGAACGTGGTGACCACGGACTTCTCCGACTGGGCCACCAATTGCCCGGAATACAAGGTGACGGCCGTGCAGGTCGCCCCCTCCAACGGGCCGAGCGCTTGGCAGGAAGAGTATGAAGAGCTCTCCCGCCAGAGCCGCCGCATCGCCGAAGCGGCGGAGTGAGATGCAGACCGGCGCCGCGACGCGCCCTCCCCGCCTGGACCCAGGCCCCTCTCCCGCATGCGGGAGAGGGCTGGGAAAGGGGAAATCGGGCGGCGGGTCTTGCGCGTTTGTCGGTCTTTCCTTCCTTGCTCTCCCCGACAGGCGGGAAATGTTGCCAATGGCATGGCCGCACTTGAACGCGGGACCATTCGGCACAACCTTGATGGCAGCATCATCGGTTGGCGCGCATCATGGATGAGATGTCCGAAATTCCCGATTTCCCCAAGCCCGTGCGGCGCGTGAGCCGCGACGTGTGGCGGCTGGATGGCATCACCGTCTCCGAACGTGCGGTGCCGGAGGAAACACCGGTCGCCCTCACCTATAACGGCACCACCCATGCCGTGATGATGGCAAGCCCCATCGACATCGCCGATTTCGCCCTCGGCTTCTCCCTCACCGAGGGGATCATCGCGCGCCCGGCGGATATCCTCAGCCTCGACGTGATCGCGGTGGAGGATGGCATCGAAGCGCGCATGTGGATCGCCGAGGAGAAGATGGCCGTGCTCGGCGCCCGCCGCCGCGCCATGGCCGGCCCAACCGGCTGCGGCCTGTGCGGAGTGGAGAGCCTCGCCGAAGCCATCAAGCCCGCCGCTCAGGTCACCGCGCGGCCGGTCTTTCCCGCATCCCTCATATTGGAAGCCATGGCCGCCCTCGCGCCCGCCCAGACCCTCAATCACGAGACCCGCGCGGTGCATGCCGCAGGCTATTTTGAGCCGGGGCGCGGTCTGCTCGCAGTCTGCGAGGATGTGGGCCGCCACAATGCCCTCGACAAGCTGGTGGGCAAGGTGGTGAAGCTCGATGCCGATCCCGCACGCGGCATCACCCTGCTCACCAGCCGCGTCTCCATCGAGATGGTGCAGAAGGCCGCCGTGCTGGGCACCCCCGTCATCGCCGCCGTCTCCGCGCCGACCTCCCTCGCCATCCGTACCGCGCAGGCGGCCGGCATCACGCTGGCCGCGATCGTGCGCAGCGACGGGTTTGAACTCTTCACCCATCCCGAGCGCATTGATCTCGGGGCATCCTCACGGCCCGCACATGTCGCATAGCACCAGCACCAACGACCGCCTCGTCTACATGGCGAACCAGATCGCGACCGCCTTCTCCACGCAGCACCATGCGGAAGCCGTTGCCTCCACGCGCGAGCACATCCACAAATTCTGGGACCCGCGCATGCGCTCGAAGATTTTCGAGCATCTGGACCATGGCGGCGAAGGGCTCTCGCCCATCGCCAAGGAAGCCCTGGACGGCCTGCGCGGTTCAAAGGCCGCGGCCTGAGCTTCAGCCCTTTGGGTCGACCATGGCCCCGGCATTCATCAGGCCGGTGGGGTCAAAGGCGGCCTTCACCCGGCCCATGAGGGCGAGGCGTGTGGGATCGCCGTAGCGCTCCAGCAAATCGCGCTTCAGTCGACCGATGCCGTATTCCGCGCTGAAGCTGCCGCCCAGCGCGGCCGCGATGGCGTAAAGCTCGTGCGCGAGCCCCGCTTCGATCAGGCGGGTGAAGGCGAGCCTGTCCTCGCCCTTCGGCACCACGATGTTGTAGTGGAGATTGCCGTCGCCCACGTGGCCATAGACGGACAGAAGCAGCGTGGGATCGTAGGCGGTCACTGCTGTACGCGCTTGATCCAGAAAGCTATGGAGCGCCGGGATCGGGACAGAAATGTCCAACTTCACGGAACCGCCGGCATGCTTCTCGGCCTCGGCGATGCTCTCGCGCAGCGACCACATATCGGCGCGCTGACGCTCGGACTGGGCCAGCAGGGCGTCTTCCACCCACCCCTTTTCCATCAGCCCCTCAAGCACGCCAAGCAGCAGATCCTCCGGAGAAATGCGCCCCGAGGAGGACGACACTTCCAACAGCACCGCGCCGCCTTCGCCAGTGCGCAGGCCGAGAGTGGAACCCTTCAGCGCCTCCACCAGGGCTACCGAATTGGCCGTGATATATTCGAAGGATGAGACGAGATCGGAAGTCTCTCGCCGCACTTCGGCCAGCATCTGCGGCAGTTGCGCGCTTGGGGCAAGCTGCACCCAAGCGGTGGCGGTGAGGACCGGGGCCGGACAGAGCTTCAGCACCACGCCAGTGACGATGCCGAGCGTCCCCTCCCCGCCGACGAACAATTGTTTGAGATCATAGCCCACATTGTTCTTGCGTAGCGCGCGCATATCGTCGAGCAGCGTCCCGTCGGGCAGCACGGCCTCGATACCAAGCACCAGATCGCGCGTCATGCCGTAGCGCAGCACGGAGAGGCCGCCGGCATTGGTGCCGATATTCCCCCCGAGCCGGCAGCTCCCTTCGGAGCCAAGATCAAGCGGCAGCATGCAGCCGGCCGCCGCGGCGGCGGCGTGAGCGTCCGCGAGGATCACGCCAGCATCGGCGCTGAGCGTGAAGCCGAGCGGGTCCACCGTGCGGATCTTATTCATCCGCTCCAGGCTCACGACGAGTTGGCGCCCGGTGTCATCCGGCGTCGCGCCGCCGACATAGGAGGTATTACCCGCCTGCGGCACGAGGCCGAAGCCGAGCTGCGCCGCGAGCTTGGCCACCGCCTGCACCTCAGCCGTGCTACGCGGGCGCAGCACGGCTGGCGTCCGTCCCGAGATGAGCTTGCGCTGATCCGTCACATAAGGCGCTGTGAGATCGGGCGTGCTCATCACCCCCGCCTCACCCAGGAGGGTGCGGAACGGGGAGAGCGACTCTTCGGACATGTGGCTTCTCTTTTTGGCAGTCGGATCGTGGTTTAGATCACATCGGCTGGCGCAAGGGCGCAGGGGATGGTGCCGTCCTCCACCTGGATCGCCGCATGGCCGATCTTGAACCGCACCTTGAGCTCGGCGCAGGTCTCGGCCAGGAAGGCATCGTCGATGGTCGCGCCTGGGCGTACCAGATGCACTGTCAGCGCTGAATCGGTGGTGCTGAGACCCCAGATATGCAGGTCATGCACCTCGCTCACCCCGGGGCGGCCGGCCAGGAAGCGCTCCACCGCATCGTGGTCAATGCCACTCGGCACCACATCCATGGCGAGGTCCACGCTATCACGCAGGAGGCCCCATGTACCGGCGATGATCGCCACTGCGATCGCAAGGCTTACCACCGGGTCGAGCCAGAGCCATCCGGTGAGGGCAATCACCAGGGCGGCGATCACCACGCCGAGCGATACCGCCGCGTCGGCAATCAGGTGCACGAAGGCGCCGCGCACGTTCAGGTCTCCCTTCCGGTCGGCCATGAACAGCATGGCGGTGCCGAAATTCACGCCGATGCCCACCAGGGCAACGATCATGACGACGCCGGTCTGGATCGGCGCGGGATCGCTAAAGCGGCCGACAGCCTCGATGATGATGCCGCCGGTTCCGAGCAACAGGATCATGGCGTTGGCGAGCGCGGCGAGGATCGAGGAACGGCCGTAGCCGAAGGTGCGGCGCCGGCTCGGTGCGCGGCGCGAAAGCCAGGCGGCGCCCCAGGCCAGGAGCAGGCCGAGCACGTCGGAGAGATTGTGGCCGGCATCGGCCAGCAAAGCGAGCGAACCGGACAGAAGGCCGAAGATCGCCTCGATGATCACGAAACCGAAATTGACCGAGGCGCCAATGGCGAACGCCCGTAGCGAGCTAGGCACCGCATGGCTGTGGTCGTGCCCTGCGTGCCCATGACCACCGTGACCAGCATGGCTGTCGCCCGCAGCGGACTGATCGTGGTCATCGTGCGGGGCCGGGGTGGCATGCGCGTGGTCGGCACCGTGGTCATGGCCGACATGGTTATGGCTGGCGTGATTGTGGTTCTCGTGCCCCTGCGGAAAGACGGCCTGGGCCGCCACTTCGGGTGCCGGGCCCGGCACCGGTTTGCCGTCGTGCGGATCGTGCGCCTGTGCCGTCATGGTGGGCTCCTTGCCGCCATTGCGAAGCTGACGAGCGTCTAGATACCATCACACGCCGCGTTCCGCGCGCCCCGAGCGACGACAAAAACCCGCAGGTCTCAGCCGAGGAAGCCGATCACCTCGCGGGCAAAGTCCGCTGGCGCCTCGATAGCCGACATATGGCTGGTGTCGAGCTTCACCAGTTCAGCGCCGGGAATGTGTGCGGCGATCGCCTCGCCCCATTCCGGCGGCGTTGAACGGTCTTGCAGGCCCACGATCACTAGGCAAGGGGTGGCGATGTGCGGCAGGCCGGGGCGGAAATCCATGTCACGCATGGCGCAGCTCGTGCCCATGTACCCGCCGGGCGCAGTGTGCACGATCATCTCGCGCACCTTCGCCACCTGGTCGGGATGGGCGGCGCGGAACTTCGGCGTAAACCAGCTTTCGATCACGGCATCGGCGATCGGCGCGGTGCCGGTGCGGCGCACCGCCTTGATGCGGCCTTCCCACATGCGATGGGGGCCCGCGTGGGCGGTGGTGTTGGCGAGCACAGCCCGTTTCAGGCGCTGCGGCGCATTGAGCGCCAGCCATTGCCCCACCATGCCGCCCAGCGACAGGCCGCAATACTCCACCGGGCCAGCAACGCCGAGCCGGTCCAGGATGTTGAGAAGGTCGCGGCCGAAATCGCCCATGGAATAGACCGCGTCCGGCGCGCTGGACTGGCCATGGCCGCGCGCGTCATAGCGGATCACGCGGAAACGGGAGGCGAGATGGGGCAGCAGCGGGTCCCACATTTCCAGCGTGGTGCCGAGCGAATGGGCGAGCACCAGCGGCGGCGCTCCGTCCTTGCCGTCCAGCTGAATCCGGAAACGCTCACCTGCAATATCGAGGAAGGACACGAAGACCCCGCGCGGCATTTTGTATATGACGCCGGTTTAATGGCTTGCCGGCAATTGGCAAGGTGGATTGGTGGGAAGCGGTCCAGGCCGAAAAGAACCCTCCGGCCGGGCCGGAGGGGATGCGCTATAAAAAGCGCGGCCGCGAAGCCTCAATCGAGGTCGGCTTCGAGAATCGCCATCTGGAAATTGTAGGAGAGGTCGCCGTCTTCCTCGTCCTTGAACAGAACACCGATGAATTCCTCACCCAGATAAACCTCAGCCGAATCGGTCTTCTTCGGGCGCGCGGTCACCTTGATCTGCGGATTGCCGAACAAGGTGCGCATGTAGCGCTGCACGCGCTCGAGTTCCGTTTTATCCAAGTCTTGTCCTCCAAGGGTCGAATGGCCGCCAGGCGACGGCCACGAAAGCGCGGAATGCGCGTGAACTGACAGCGCGGCTCAGATGTCTGCGCCGGCGAAGATATTGTCGTCGAACATCTGGTCCATGGCGCGGGCGGGCTCGGCGCAGCCAGCCTCTCCCACCACCTTGGCCGGCACGCCGGCGACTGTGGTCTTGGGCGGCACCGGCTTCAGCACCACCGAGCCGGCGGCGATGCGGGCGCAATGGCCGACCTCGATATTGCCCAGAACCTTCGCGCCAGCGCCGATCAAAACGCCGTGGCGGATCTTGGGATGGCGGTCACCGGTCTCCTTGCCAGTGCCGCCGAGGGTGACGCCCTGAAGGATGGAGACGTCATCCTCGATCACCGCCGTGGCGCCGATCACGATGCCAGTGGCATGGTCGAGGAAGATGCCGCGCCCGACGGGAACCGCGGGATGGATGTCCACGGTGAATACCGAGGAGGCCCGGCTCTGCAGATAGAGGGCAAAATCGCGCTGGTTATTGGACCACAGCCAATGGGACAGACGATGGGTCTGCAGGGCGTGGAAGCCCTTGAAATAGAGCACCGGCTCCAGCGCGCGGGTGGTGGCGGGGTCGCGATCTACCACCGCCATGATGTCGGCGCGCAGCGCTTGGGAGATGGTGCGGTCCTGGGAGACCGCCTCGTGATAGGCCGCGCGGATGGCGGAACCGGGCAACTCGGCATGGTCGAGCCGCGCGGCGATGCGCTCTCCGATCACAGCCTCCAGGCTGCCCTGGCCGAGCACCGCGCCGATCAAGAAGCCCGCGAGCAGCGGCTCACGCTCGGCTGCGAGATCCGCCTCGTTGCGGATCCGCGCCCAGACGGGATCGACCACGTCCTGGAAGCGCTCCGTATTGATGCGCGCCAGCGACTGATGCGGCGCCTTGAACAAAGACTGGGGCATTCCTGCCTCCCGGTGGATCACGTTTCAACGCATTTCTAGCACATGCGAGCCGTCGTTCCGAGACGGCCGATGCACATCACCCATGCCGGGCGAAGAAGTCGAGCGCGGCCTGCTTGAACACCTTGTCGCCCACAGCGGGATTGTGATCCCGGTTGGGAATATCCAACACCTCGCCCTTCGGCAACAGCGCCGCCAGTTCGTGAGCGTCGCCCGCGATCTTATCGCGCGTGCCCACAGCCACCAGGGCGGGCTGGTCGATCTCCGCCACCTGTTGGCGCGTCAGGGTCTGGCGCGAGCCACGGATGCAGGCGGCAAGCGCCTTGAGATCGGCCTTATTGGCGTCCGCGAAGGCGCGGAACATGCGGCCGAGCGGATCTTCCACATCCGCGAGGCTCGGCGCCTCCAGCGCCGCCGCCACTTCCTGCGGCAGGCCGTCGCCCTCCACCAGATGGATGCCGAGGCCGCCCATGATGAAGCTGTTGAGCCGCTCGGGCTCGGCCAGGGCAAATTGCGCAGCCACCCGCGCGCCCATGGAATAGCCGATGATGTCGATGCGCGGGATCGCCAGATGGTCCAGGAGCCGCTTGGCGTCCTGCGCCATCAAACGGGTGTCGTACAGGTCGGGGTCGTACAGCTTGGTGGAGCCGCCATGTCCACGATGATCGAATGCAATCACCCGGTAGCCGGCTTCCATGAGGGTCTTGAACCACCCCGTATGAACCCAATTGATTTCCTTGGTGGAGCCAAAGCCATGAATCAGCAGGATCGGCGGGCCCGAGCCCTCATCCAGAAAGGCGATGTCCAGGCCGTCGGCGGAAAGGAGAGGCATAGGGGGTCCGAAGCAATGGTTCGGGACGGACCCTAAATCGACCCGAGGTGAAGCGAAAGCAAAAGCTTCCGCCGCTCCCCAAGCCTAAATCAGGTCATTGATCCTAAATGGTTTATCCCAGTTTAAGCCGGCTCATTACAGAGCATTTCTCACACAGCGGACAGGGACGCGGCGGCGCGGGCCGCCGCCTCAAAGCGGGCGACCGCGCGTCCGCCACCACCGTCGGAAGGCACATGGGGCAGCCCTTCGTTTTCCGGGCCGGCGCCCGCAAACCGAGCGAAGCCGCCAAACGCCGGCTCCGGCCGCTGTGGCGGAGCCGCGGCGTGGCGCATGGCCGCCGCGACGGGGAATGGGCTTAGCCGGCGCACGCGCTTGCGGCGCCAGATCGGGCGCACCAGGGTCACGCAGAAGCTGTTGAAGACGGCGATGAACCCGAACAGCCAGACCACGGCGGCGAGCCCCCACCACACGAGTTTCAGGAGCGTCGAGCCGATCACCAGCGCGCCGCGCCCGAGGGTCTTGAGGATGGCCAGAGTCTGCCCGCCCTTGGCCTCGGCAAGGCGCGCGAGGCGGGAGAGGTCGCCGCTGTTTTCAGCCACGGCAAGACCCGCGACGGCGGCCCGTGAACCCGCCTTGGCCTGCACCGTGCCGAGATCGCCCATCAGCCGAGCGAGCGGCTTGAGACCATCGGCACGGACCACGCCCTTGAGCGCGGTGGCGTCCAGGCTCGCTCCGGCGCGGCGCAGGGCGGCAAAATCCACTGTTTCGTTCACCGCGCGGGTCAAAAGGCGGGTCATGCCCACGGAAAGCCGCCCGGTGCGCTTGGCAATCTTGACCGCGCTCACCCCCGCCCGCACCGGCAAGCCGGCGCCGAACGTGGCATAAGTGCCGGCGGTGAGCGCCAGCCCGGCCACGGAAAGACCGAGGATCAACGGGTCCACCGCTTCCCCATTGGCATATTTCCAGCCCTCGCGCGTGGCGTCGCGCAGGTCGCCCCAGGCTGTCAGATCGCCGGCGGCGGCGCCCGCAAAGCCGGCGACGTCTGCCGGCGTGCCGGTGAGGAAACCGGCGCCGAAATTCTTGGCGGAGCGCCAGGCCGCCGCCGCTCCACCATTGGCGGCGACAACCTGCGCCCGCAGCTCGGCAGACACAGCGAGGCCGTGTGCATCGGCAAGTTCCAGATAGGAGGCGGCAAGCTCCCCATCGTCATCCGCGAGGGCTTGGGTGATTTCCGTATTGGCATCGGCGGACGTGAAGGAGCGAAGAGAGAGGTCGGACAGCAGTGCCGGATTGTCCCGTGCCTGGACTAAGCGCACACCGGCTTTTGCCAGGGGCGCGGCCCAAGGCAGGAGGCCGGCGAAGGCCGCCAGCAGGCCGAACAGGGCAAGGATTCGCGCCATCTTCTTCTCCCTTCGGAGAGTAAACGCAGTTTGTGGCAAGCCGGTGCCGAGGCGCAAATTATTTTTACCCGGATTCAATTGACGAGTTAATTATACCCGGGTATTAAATCGAGACGAAAGGAATTCGTCATGAGCACCGCTGCCGCATCCCCCGCCCTTCCCTTCCCCGGGCCGTTCATCGCTTTTGCCGGACCGCGGCGACTGGCAGAAGGCTCCGCCGCCGAGGTCGCGTCCGCCGTGAAGCGCATGCACCTTGAAGACGAGACGCAGCAGGTGCTGGTGTTCGATCTGGAAACCGCCCACCCGGCGGATTTCGATTTGCGCGGCACGCCCGAGGAGGTTGCCGCGCGATATGCCGATCTGCCGGCGCCGCCTGAGGTGGAAGCGGCCCGTGGTCCCGGCCGGCCGCGCCTCGGGGTGGTCGCCCGTGAGGTGACACTGCTGCCGCGTCATTGGGACTGGCTCGCTGCCCAGCCCGGCGGCGCGTCAGTCGCGCTGCGCAAGCTTGTGGAAGCCGCACGTCGCGACCAGAGCGCGCCTGCCCGCCGCCGCGCCGCCCAGGAGGCCTGCTATCGCTTCATGAGCGCTCTTGCCGGCAATCTTTCCCAGTTCGAGGAGGCGTTGCGCGCCTTCTATGCGGGAGACGCGGCGGGCTTCGCCAAGCTCACCGCCGCCTGGCCGGAAGAGATCCGCGCCCACGCCCATCGGCTTGCAGCACCGGCCTTCGACTGATTGACCGGCCGAGGGAAACGCAAACGGCCCGCCCCTTGCGAGGCGGGCCGCTTCTTTTTCAATTCGCGTGCGCCGACTCAGCGGCCGCTCGCGCGCCCCTCAGCATGGGTCCCCGCGGCGCCATTCGTGGGGGTTTTGGTCTTGGCGCGGCGCACGAGCATGTTCAGCACCTCCACACCGGTGGAGAAGGCCATGGCGGCGTAGACATAGCCCTTGGGCACATGCGCCCCGAAGCCATCTGCGATCAGCGTCATGCCGATCATGATGAGGAAGCCCAGCGCCAGCATGACCACCGTGGGATTGGCCTCGATGAAGTGGGCCAACGGATCGGCCGCCAGCAACATCACACTCACCGCCACGATCACAGCGATGATCATGATGGGGATGTGCTCGGTCATGCCCACTGCGGTGATGATGCTGTCGATGGAGAATACGATGTCCAGCATCAGGATCTGAGCGATAGCTGCGCTGAAGCCGATGGTCACCTTGCTGGTGCCGAAAACATCGTCATGCGGCGCAGGATCGACGCTGTGGTGGATCTCCTTGGTGGCCTTCCACACCAGGAACAGACCGCCGGCGATCAGGATCATGTCGCGCCAGGAGAACGGCTGGCCGAACACAGTGAACACCGGAGTGGTCAGTTGAACGATGATCGCCACCGTGCCCAGCAGCGCGAGCCGCAGGATCAGTGCAAGGCCGATACCGATGCGCCGCGCCTTCGAGCGGTGCTGGGCCGGGAGCTTGTTGGTCAGGATCGAGATGAAGATGAGGTTGTCGATGCCGAGCACGATCTCCATCGCCACCAGCGTGACGAGGGCCACCCAAGCGGCGGGATTGGCTGCCAGTTGCAAGAGATAGTCCATGGATCACTCACCTGCCTTCGACGGATGAAACGGGATGGGAAAGGATACGGCCCGCCCGGGCCACAAGCAGCAGCATGGGCGCACGGACATGCACCCGCGCCCGTCCGCGATCCTTGATCGCGACAGGGGCAGGCGGCACCGGAGCGGGCACGCAAAAGGGCGTCAGGAAACCGAAACGGGGCATTTGGACTCTCGCCGGCAAGGATGTCGGAAGAGATCCGACATCACGCACGCATCTTCATGCACGCGCCAGAGGGGCCCGGATCGATAGGCCTCATCTAGGAAGCGCAACGCCACAAGACCAGAAGAAGAGAGGTGCGGCAGGCTGTCGCAGTAACCCAGGCGAGAGCGAACGCGGCAGCGCAAACGAAAACGGCCGGAAAAATCCCGGCCGTCGATTTGAAGCTAAATGATCGAACGTCACACGTCCTGGATTGCCGAGAGCTTCCACTCCCCGCCGCGGGGGCGAACGAAGGTCCACACCTCGGTGGTCTCGGTGACGGCGTCCCTGCTGCCAGCGGCCAGTGCGCCGGTGGTGCGGTCGCGCATCAGGTCGCGGATCGAGTACCGCATGGCGACCGTCGCATACTCCATATTGCCCTCGCGCCAAGCCTCGGCGAGATCGCCCTGAAGCAGCTTCACATCGCTCACATCATTGCGCACGCCGCGAGCGGCATTGTCGCGCAATTCCTCGGAGAACACGGCGAGCACCTCAGGCGTGGTGTGGTCCGCAAGCGCACCATGGTCCTCGCGGGAAAATGCGCCCTGAATCTCGCTCAGCAGGCGCTCGAACGCGTCGAGGTCCTGCGGGCCGATCCCCACTTCGTCCTTCACGCCGCCGACCGGCGCCGGCTGCTGGACCGGCGCGCGCGCGCCGCCAAGACCGCCTAGGGCACTGCGCCCGGCAGCCGGCTGTCCGGCGCCCATCTCAGCAGGACGCGACCCGCCGAACATGCTGTCACGCGACAGCGGGCCCGGGAACGGCGCACCTGCTCCGGCCGGCCGCTGCTGACGACGGCTTGCGAAGAAGCGCATCGCGAGGAACACGAGGCCGCCCACCAGTGCCACCTGGAGCAGCAGGCCGAGGAAACCGGTCAGGCCGCCGAGGCCGCCGCCGAACAGCATGCCCACGAGGCCACCGATCAACAGGCCGCGCATCAGCGCGCCACCGAAGCCGCTGCCGAACATGCCGCCAGGCCGCGCCGCATTGGCCGCGCCGGCGGTGTTCATGCCGGGCTGCTGCTGGGGCGTGATGGAGCGTTGAATGGGCGCCGCGCTTGGCGCCGTATTGGTGCTGGCAGGCGCCTGGAAGGTACGCCCCCCGCGGCTTCCGAAGCCGCCGCCTTGGCGCGCGTCGGCATGATCCACCACCGTCAATGTCACCGCCGAAGCGAGAGCGAGAACGCCCATCAGGACCGGCATGCGCTTGAAAATCTTCATTTCACCCTCGAAAGGAACCACCCGCGATCCACCGCCCTGTCCCCCGCTTTCATGCGAGATGACCTTACGGCAGATAAGCAGCATATGGGGATCTGTTTGTGGCTTTGTCAGGGGGCGGCGCATCGGCCGTCCCCTTATTTTTATCTCGGCGCGCGGGGGCACCGTTCGCGCGCAAGGGCCGCCTGCATCGCGCTCAGGCGGCGAGCCCCTTCACAAGATCGAGAGCCTGACGCTCGAACAGGCGCCGATACAGGCCGTTTTCGCGCGCAACCAAGGCGTCATGGTCGCCCTCCTCCACGATGCGCCCCTTGTCGAACACCAGCAGGCGATCAAGCGAGCGCACGGTGGAGAGCCGGTGCGCGATGACCAGCGTGGTCCGCCCGATCATCAACCGCTCCATGGCCTCCTGGATCAGCGCCTCAGATTCCGAATCAAGGCTGGAGGTCGCCTCGTCCAGGATCAGGATGGGCGCATCGGCCAGAAACGCACGGGCAATCGCGATCCGTTGGCGTTCGCCGCCCGAGAGCTTCACTCCCCGCTCGCCCACCAGCGTGCCGTAACCGCGTGGCATCCGCTCGATGAAGCCACTGGCATTTGCAAGCGATGCCGCCCTTTCAATCTCGGCGCGCGTGGCGTCGGGCCGACCATAGGCGATGTTCTCCGCAAGCGAACGATGAAACAGGATTGGCTCCTGCGCCACCACCGCGATGGACCGCCGCAGCGCCCCCTGCTGCACCTCGCGCACGTCCTGCCCGTCCACCAGCACCCGCCCGCCGGTCACATCGTGCAGCCGCTGGATCAGCTTGACGAAGGTGGTCTTGCCGGATCCGGAATGGCCGACCAGCCCCACCCGCTCGCCGGCATCGATGGTGAGCGAGAGATCGTCGTACAACGGCTTTTCGTGGCCTGCGTAATGGAAGCGCACATGCTCGAAGGCGATCGCGCCCCGCTCCACCCGCGCCGGCACGGCATCAAGCTTGTCGGCGATGGCAAGCGGCGTCTTGTGCAGCTCCACCAGTTCCTCCATCTCGTTGACCGAGCGCTGAAGATTGTGCACGTGCATGCCGACCTCGCGCAGATAGCCGTGCACCACGAACTCCGTGGTGAGCACATAGGCGACGTCGCCCGGGCTCGCCTGCCCCTGCCACCACAGCATCAGGGCGGTGCCGATGATGCCGGTCTGCAGGGCGAGCAGCGCCACCAATTGGGCTGTCCCGCTCCAGGTGGCCGCGCGCCAGGTGCGACGGGTCCGCACATTCCATTTGTTCAGCACGCCGGCGAGGCGCGCGTCCTCGCGAGCCTCCGTGCCGAAGCCCTTGACCACGGCATTGCAGCTCACCGCATCTGCCAGCGTGCCACCCACCTTGGTGTCCCAGGCGTTTGAAAGCCGGGCCGCCGGAGCGACATAGGCCGTGGAGAGCAGCAGCGTCATGGCCACATACAACACGGCGCCGGCACCCACGAGCAGGCCCATGACCGGCCAATACAGGCCAAGAACCAGCGCCGATCCCGCCAGCACCACAAGCGAGGGCAGCAACGCCATTACGATCGTGTCGTTCAGCAAATCAAGTGACCACATGCCCCGCGAGATCTTCCGCACAGTGGAGCCGGCGAAGGAATTCGCGTGCCAATCGGAGGAGAAGCGCTGCACACGGGCAAAGGCGTCAGAGGCAATCTCGGACATCATGCGCAAGGTCAGCGTGACGATGCCCATGAAGGCGAAATGGCGCACCACCACCGTCACCGCGCCAAGCGCGAGGATGGCGAGAAAGGCCTTCAGTGCCACCTCTCGGGCCAGCAGCCGCGCGCCCTCTCCGCCGGCCTGCGCGGCCGCAAGGCCATCCACCAGCCGGCCGACGAAGATCGGCACCAGGACTTCGCCCAGCGTCGCGACCATCATGCCGGTCATGATCGAGCCAAGCAGCACCGGCCGGCGCCGCCAATGGCCCCAAAGAAAGGCGAAAACCGAGCGGAACGTGTCCGCGCGCTTGTGTGAACCGAAAAGTGACATGGTGATTTCCGGCCGCGCAGGCGCTGGACCGGCCTCGAATGATGATGAAATGGAACAGGCGCGTGGAAGATCGAAGCGCACGAAACGGGCGTCAAAGATCTGGCGGAGCGCATCAGGGCGCGCGTTTTGGGGCGCGCGAACGAACCTAGCGGGACGCGGTCCGGCTGGTCGTTTCAGGGATCGGCGATCGACGGCCGCGCGCGACATACTGCTTCATACTGCGGCCTCCCTGTTCGTGATCGGCACTCTGGTTAAGCTGAAGAAGCGGCATAAAGATGGCAAAAACGGCGCCATGACCTATCGCAAAACGTCATTTGCGGCACCGCCGCATTTTGTACGCACCGCCGCAAAAGGGCGGCCTTTCCGCTTGGAGCGGCGGAAACGAAGCGCTAATGTCGCGCGGATTCCAGCCGGCGACGACACGGACAGGCATAGCCATGGCAGCCCATAGCATCCCCCATTTCTGCAACGATCTCGGCGTGACCGTCGTCGAGGTGGGCGCGAAGGAATTCATGTGCATCGGCGCCAAGCCGCCATTCGACCATCCGCACATCTTCATCGACATGGGCGACGAGACCGAAGCCGTGTGCTCCTATTGCTCCACGCTCTACCGCTACAATCCGGCGCTCCACGCCGACGAGGCCAAGCCCGAGGGCTGCGTGTGGGAGCAGCGGCCGGTTGCCGCCTGATCGCCCATGACATCCCCTGTCGCGCGCAGCGCCATTATCGTCGGTGCGGGAATCGGGGGCTTGGCTTGTGCCATTGCCCTGCGCCGCGAAGGGATCGACGTGCGCGTGCTGGAGCAGGCCGAGGCGCTTGAGGAAGTGGGTGCCGGACTCCAATTGACGCCGAACGCCACCCGCGTGCTGCGCGATCTCGATCTCCTGCCCGCGCTGGAAGCGGTCGCCATCGCCCCCGACGCACTGGAAGTGCGCGACGGCCGCAGCGACGCGGTGATCGCCCATTGCCCCTACGATGCCGCAACCGCCCGGTTCGGTGCCCCCTTCCTTGTGGTCCACAGGGCCGACCTCCATCGCGTGCTCAGCGAGGCCGCATACGCGGCCGGCGCCGAGATCTTGCTCGGCGCGCGCCTGGAAGGCGTCGAAGCTGGAGAGAACGAGGCATCCGCCCTCGCCAACCGGGCCGGAGAGGCGGTGCCGCTGGAAGCTGACATATTGGTCGGCGCAGACGGCATCCGCTCGGCGGTCAGGCCGCAGATCGGGCTTGCGGCGAGCCCCGTGTTTGCCGAGCGCGTCGCCTATCGCTCCACCATTCCCGTGGAGCAGGGTCGCGCGCCCAACGTCGTGCAATTATATCTGGGCGCAGAGGCGCATCTGGTTACATATCCCGTGCGATCGGGCCGCGCCATCAATGTGGTGGCGGTGGTGAAGGAGACCCGGCCGGTCACTCGCTGGAGTGAAGAGGGCGACGCAAGCACCGTCCATGCCGCCTTCTCCGAATGGGCCGAGCCCGTACGCCGCCTTCTGGCCGCTGCGCCTGGGTTCCAATGCTGGGGTCTGTACGATCTCGACCCCCTGCCCCGCTGGGGCTCGGGCCGTGTCACACTGCTGGGCGATGCCGCTCATGCCATGCTGCCGTTCCTCGCGCAGGGTGCGGCCCAGGCGATCGAGGATGCGGCGGCGCTCGCAATCGAATTGCGGCGTGCCACTTCCGTCACCCAGGCTCTGCGCGCCTATGAGGCAGCCCGCCAGCCCCGCACCGCCCGCATCCAGCGCGATGCCCGGACCAACGGCACGGTGTATCACCTCTCCGGCCCCGCGAAGTTCGCCCGCGATGCCGTGCTCCGCCTCACCGGGGACCGGCTGGTCGACCATTACGGCTGGATCTACGGCGCCTGAGGCGCATCTAGGTTCCACCGCACTGACCAAGGGGCGGCTTGGCCCTTCTGAAAGGCCCCCTCGCTCAGGATGGGAGTGCCGGCGGGCGGGAAAAACCCATCCTGCCAGGTGGCGCCGACATTGGCGGCAAGGCAGAGCCGGCGCCCGTCGTCCAACCGCCATTCCACCTCCAGCGCGGCAGGCCCCACGAGGCGCGAGGTCGCCCGCTCGCCGGAAAGATGTGGCAGCAGCGGCCAGATGTGCTCGCGCCGCGCGGCGATGGCGTTGCGATACCAGTGCAGCCAATCCAAATGCTCCGGGCGGTCGCGGTCCGACCATTCGAGCTTCGAGGCGAGGAAGGTGGACTGGGCGACGGGATCGGGAATACGTGCGCGCATGTCGGGATCTTGGAACGCCGGGAAGCGCGCGAATTCGGCGCGCCGGCCGGTCCGCACCGCCTCGGCAAGATCGCCCTCGAAGGCGCAGAAGAACAGGAACGGCTGGGGCGCCGCCCATTCCTCGCCCATGAACAGCATGGGAATCTGCGGGGCCAGCAGATAGATCGCCGCCGCCGCCCGCACCGCCTCGGACGGGGCCAAGGCGGTGATGCGTTCGCCGAACGCGCGATTGCCGATCTGGTCGTGGTTTTGGAGAAATGCGATGAAGGCGGTCGAAAGCAGGTGCGCACTCGGCGCACCGCGCTGCGAGCCGCGATACGGCATGTGCTCGCCCTGGAAGGCGAACCCCTCCGCCAGGCTGCGCGCCAGCTTCCCGGCGTCCCTGGCATAATCGGCATAATAGCCCTGCGACTCGCCGGTGATGGCCGTGTGCAGCACATGATGCAGATCGTCGTTCCATTGCGCAGTGAACTGCGTGGAAGGTTCGCCCTCGAGAAGGCGCGCGTCGTTTTCCTCATTTTCGAGAATGAGATGGATGTGGCGGTCGCCGCCAGCGGCCCTGACGCGCCGCTCCAGCTCGTCCAGGAACGGGTCGGCGCTGTCGTCGAGGATCGCGTGCACGGCATCGAGCCGTAGCCCGTCCATATGGAATTCATCGAGCCAATAGAGCGCATTATGGACCATGAAATCGCGCACCACGGCACTGTTTGGCCCATCGAAATTGAGCCCGGCGCCCCACGGGGTCTGGTGACGGTCGGTGAAGAAGCACGGGGCATAGGCGTGCAGGTAATTCCCGTCCGGGCCGAAATGATTATAGACCACGTCGAGGATCACCATCAGCCCGCGGGCATGGGCGGCGTCGACGAACGCCCGCAGATCCTCCGGCCGGCCGTAGGAACTGTCCGGCGCATAGAGCAGCACCCCGTCGTAACCCCAGTTCCGGGCGCCGGGAAAATCCGCAACCGGCATGATCTCGACGGCGGTGATACCCAGCTCCACCAGGTCGTCGAGCCGCTCCGTCGCCGCCCGAAACGTACCCTCAGAGGTGAACGTGCCGACGTGCAGTTCATACACGATCGCCTCGTGCCAGGGCCGCCCGCGCCAGTCGCTATCTCGCCAGGCATAGCGGGCGGGATCGATCACTTCGCTCGGCCCGTGGACATCCTCCGGCTGGTGGCGTGAGGCGGGGTCCGGCACGAGCAGCCCGTCCTCAAGTTGGAAACGATAGCGCGTACCCGCGCCGGCGGCATCGGTCACGCAGATGTGCCAGCCGTCCGTCATCCGATGCATAGGCAGGACATGCCTCTCGTCGAGCACCAGCAACACCCGCTGCTGGACCGGCGCGAACAGGCGGAACCGAACCGCGCCTGCCTCCAATTGCGCGCCGAACGGCATCGCATGGCCCCGGGGCGCATCGGGGAGGAGATCTGAAGGCACAAAACTGTTCATGCTGGCGATACCCACGAGGAGGTTTGGAAGGACGGTGCGGTATTTGCGTGCGACCTCCACGAGCTTGAACCTTCGCGGCAGTGCGGCGGTTCCGGCCGCCGGACTGCCTCCCCGCGCCCGAACCGGAACCGCGCTGCAGTGCTGTGCAGGTTGGAATGCGCTTTTTCTTGCCCTTCGCCTTCGCGCCTGCGAGAAGGCGGGATCATGATCGTTCTTGACGATATTTCGCTCCGTATCGCGGGGCGCCTTCTCATCGACCACGCCTCGGCGGCCATCCCCGAGAATGCGCGCGTGGGCGTGGTCGGCCGCAACGGCACGGGCAAGACGACCTTGTTCAAAGCCTTGGTGGGCGAGCTGGAGCTGGAAAGCGGCGCGGTGCGCCTGCCCAACCGCACCCGCATCGGTCGCGTCGCGCAGGAGGCACCCTCCGGCCCAGACAGCCTGCTGGAGCGGGTGCTCGCTGCCGACACCGAACGCGCTGACCTTCTGGAGGAAAGCAAGACCGCCACCGACCCGCACCGGATCGCCGAGATCGAAATCCGGCTGGTGGATATCGACGCCCATTCTGCGCCCTCGCGCGCCGCGCGCATCCTGGCCGGCCTCGGCTTCGACGAGAGCGCGCAGGCTCGCCCCTGCTCGGAATTCTCCGGCGGCTGGCGCATGCGCGTCGCGCTCGCGGCGCTGCTGTTCACCGAGCCGGACCTGCTGCTGCTGGACGAGCCGACCAATTATCTCGATCTGGAAGGCACGCTGTGGCTTCAGGATTATCTCGCGAATTATCCGCGCACGGTCATCCTCATCAGCCATGACCGCGACCTGCTCGACACCAGCGTCGATCACATCCTGCATTTCTTCAACGGCAAGCTCACCCTCTATCGCGGCGGCTTCACCGCCTTCGACCGCCAGCGGCGCGAGCGGCTGCTGCTGGACCAGAAGGCCCGCAAGAAGCAGGAGGGTCAGCGCGCCCATATGGAAGCCTTCGTGGCGCGCTTCCGCGCCAAGGCCTCCAAGGCCAAGCAGGCGCAGTCGCGCATGAAGGCGCTGGCCAAGATGGAGCCGCTCGCCGCTGAAGTGGGCGAGACCCAGGCCGCCATCTCCATCCGCCATCCCGAGAAGCTGCTCTCCCCGCCGATCGTCGTGCTGGACCGGGTTGAGGTCGGCTATGTCGAGAACAAGCCGATCCTGCGCAATCTCGACCTGCGCATCGACGAGGACGACCGCATCGCTTTGCTCGGACCCAACGGCAACGGCAAGTCCACCTTTGCCAAGCTGCTGGCGGACCGCCTCGCCCCGCAGAAGGGCAATGTGGTGCGCGCGGACAAGCTGGAGGTGGCCTATCTCGCGCAGCACCAGCTTGACGAACTGATCCCCGGCGACAGCGCCGCCCAGCATGTGCGCAAGCTGATGCCGGACGCGCCCGAGGCGAAGGTGCGCGCGCGCGCGGCCGAGATGGGGTTTTCCGGTGCCGCGGCGGACACCAAGGTGTCGTCCCTCTCGGGCGGCGAGAAGGCGCGTCTGCTGCTTGGCCTTGCGGCCTTCAACGGCCCGCACATGCTGATTCTCGACGAGCCGACCAACCATTTGGACATCCAGGCGCGCGAGGCGCTCATCAACGCCATCAACGATTTTCCCGGCGCCGTGATCCTGGTCTCGCATGACCGGCATCTGCTGGAAGCCTGCGCGGAGCGACTGTGGGTGGTCGGCGGCGGCACGGTGAAGCCCTATGATGGCGATCTCGACCAGTATCGCCGCGAGGTGCTCAGCAAATCCAACGGGCGCATGACCGGCGATGGCAAGAAGGAACGCATCGCGGGGGCGGACGACGATGGCGAGGAACTCGCTCCCCTGCGCAAGCGCCTGAAGGATGCCGAAGCCCAGGTGGCCAAGTTGGAAAAGGACATTGCGGCCGTGGACAAGCGGCTGGCCGATCCCAAGATCGAGAAGTTCCCCAACGATGCCGCCCGCCTGAACAAGACCCGTGGCGATTTGGTTGAAGCTCTGGCGAGGGCCGAAGAGGATTGGATCGAAGTCAGCGCCGAACTGGAAACGATGGCCCCGGCGGCGCAATAGCCGCCCCGGCGACTTTCTTCGGGGTTCCGGGCGCCTCAGCGCGGCAACATCACCCCGGCCTCCATCGCGACCATCACCCCCTCGTTGGCCCGCAACGTGATCTCGCCGGAAACGTGCTCGTTCTCGCGGTCACAGAACGTGGACAGAAGCAGCGTACCCGAGACGCCCGGCAAGGTGGCGGCGAGGGGATCGGCGCCGAGATTGAGCGCCACCATCACCTGCCCCTTCCCCTCCAGCGCGCGCGCATACAAAAGCAGATCGCCTTCGGCCGCCAGAGCGCGATAGGCACCCAGCATCAATTCCTCCCGGCTCCGCCGCAGGGCCAGCAGGCGCTGGTGGAGGGTCAGCATCGAATGGGCATGGCCGCGCTGGGCGGCCACGTTCACCTCGGTAAAATCCGCCGCCACAGGCAGCCAGGGATCGACCTTGGAAAAGCCGGCATGGGGGCCTGAATCCCATTGCATGGGCGTGCGCACGCCATCTCGGCCGAGGCCGAGGCCGGGCACGTTCTTCTCATAGGGATCCTGTATCCGCTCGGGCGGAACGGGGACGTTCGCCATCCCGATTTCATCGCCGTAATAGAGCGTCGGCGTGCCGCGCAGCGTCAGCAGCAGCATCGCCGCGACCCGTGCCTGATCGGGACCGACACGGCTCGCGATGCGGGGGCGGTCGTGATTACCCAACACCCAGTTGGGCCAGCCCCCGGCGGGCAATGCAGCCTCATACGCGGTAATGAGCCGGTCCAGCGCCCGTGCGTTCCACTGCGTATCGAGCAGCGCGAAATTGAACGGCAGGTGCACGCCCGTGAGGTCAGCGCCGTAATAGGCCACCAAGCGCTCGACGGGCAGATAGATCTCGCCGATCAGCAACCGGTCAGGAAACTCATCCACCACGGCGCGCAGGCCGGCGATCACCTCATGCACCTCTAAAAGATCGGTCGTGTGCACCGGCAGCAGACGCGCATAGGGATTCATCCCCTCCGCAAAGGCGGGATTTTCCGGATTGTCACGGAAATCGGCATCTTTCAGCAGGTGCCAGATGACGTCGACGCGGAAGCCGTCGACCCCGCGCCGCATCCAGGTGCGCATCACCTCGTGAACCGCTTCCACGACCTCGGGATTGCGCCAGTTGAGGTCCGGCTGCCGATCAAGGAAGGCGTGGTAGTAATATTGCCCCGTGGCCGAATCCAAGGCCCAGGCGCTGCCGCCGAATTCCGAGAGCCAGTTTGTCGGCGGGCCACCGTCCGCCGCCGGATCGCGCCAGATGTACCAGTCGCGTCTGGGATTGTCGCGAGACGCCCGCGCTTCCCGAAACCAGGGGTGTTCGTCCGAGGTGTGGTTGGGCACAAGGTCCAGCAGCAGCTTCATCCCGCGCGCATGGACCCCCTCCACCAGCCTGTCGAAATCCTCAAGCGTCCCGAACAGCGGGTCGATGCCGACATAATCGGCCACGTCATAGCCGAAGTCCGCCATGGGCGAGGGAAAGATGGGCGAGAGCCAGATGCCGTCGATGCCGAGTTCGGCGAGATAATCCAGGCGCGAGAGCAGCCCCGGCAGGTCGCCGACGCCGTCTGCGTTGCCGTCCTGGAACGAGCGGGGATAGACCTGATAGATGACGGCGCGCTGCCACCAGGGTGCGTTGCGCTGGCTCGCCCCGGCTTTCGTCGCCGCGTCCCCGATCACCGCGTCCATGGATGCTTTCTCCCGCTGGGTCGCCCGGGAAGTTGAACCGACTGCCGCGACCGCGGCATGACACCCCTCGGACGGCCCATCTGTCCTGCACAACGGAGGCGATCCGCGCCAGTTCCCGTATGGTGCGTGCGGCCGCTCCCGCCAAGTCTGCGCTATTTCGCCCGTTCGAAGCGGGGGATAGGGGGAACCTCGATTGCTCTCCCGCGTTTGCGTCAAGGAAGGGCTCAGCCGGTGCCATGCCGGCGGGAGACCTGTTCCCGTCCTCCCGCCGCAGTGACGAGCCCCATGCTGATCCTCTCCGAACCGCGTGCAACCTATTCCAGTTCACTCAAGGGCCACCTGCCACCTCGCCTGTATTTCATCGATCCCCTGCCGCTGGCCGATTTCGCGGCCGTCTGCACCCATGCCGCGGGTCTCGGCTTCGATGCCATCGCGCTGGCTTCGCCCTTCGCTGCCGGGCGGGCATCGAACGTCTTCCTCAGTGCCGACCACGACCGGTTGAACGCCCGCTTCGCCTATGAGGGCGACGCGCTCGATGGCATTTCAGCGCTCGCCGACCACGCCCGCCAAAGCGGCCTGGACCTGTTCCTCGATCTGGTGGTCGACCGCATGGCTCGCGATGGACTTCTGCCCGCCATGGAGCCGTCCTGGTTCGTCCCGCAAGATCCCGGCCCGGATGCACCCGATCCGCGCCGGCCACCGGCACGCGAGGGGGCCCTGGTGAATTTTGCCGACCGCTCGGTGGCCTCTGCGGTGGGCGCCTATTTCGCCGATTTGGTGGCCGCGTTGGTTGATGCCGGCATCGCGGGCTTCCGCTGCGATACCCCCCAGCGCGTTCCCGCCGAGGTTTGGCACACGATCATCGCCGCCGGTCGCGCAGTGAGCGACGACGCCCAGTTTCATGCCTGGACCCCCGGCCTGACACGGTCGGAGATCGAGGCGTTGCTGCCGGCCGGCTTCGACGGCGGGTTTTGCTCGCTGGCCTGGTGGGATTTCCGTAAGCCCTGGCTTGCGGAAGAAATGGCGGTGCTCCAGCGCCTCGGTAGCATCATCGCCTTTCCCGAGGCGCCGTTCGCACCCCGCCTGGTGGCCGAGCCGGGTGCGACAGCCCTCGACCTTGCCCATCGCCGCGCTTTGGAAGCGGCGGCAGCGCTAGGCGACGGGCTTTTGATGCCTGCCGGGTTCGAATATGGCGCGCGTGATCCGCTCGACCCGGGCCAATCGGTCCCCACCGATCTCTCGTTCGCGCATGAACATGCGTTGTTCGACTTGTCCGAAGCGATCATCGCCGCCAACGGCAGGCTCGCACGCCCCGTAGAGGCTAGGTCGCCCTGGCGCCTCATCTCCCCGCCCGGCGCCCCAGTCGCCGCGCTGCTGCGCGAGACGGCGCATGGCGACGGCGCCGAATTGGTACTGGCCAATGCGCGTCTCGACCGGCCCGCGCAGGTTGCGGGTGGAATGGTGATGCCCCACACCGACGGCTTCGCCGTGTTCGACGCACCCGATGGGACGCCCTTCGACACCTCCACTGTCCTGTCGCTGTCGCCCGGAGCGGTGACGTGCCTGACCGCCCTCCGGCCTCAGCCCGTGCTACTCGAGGACCTGGGGCGCCGGGGCGCCCTCACAGCCGCGCGCGCCCAACGCCTCGCCATCGAGAACGTCCTTCCGGCGGTGGATGGCGGGGCCTTTCCGGTGCGCCGCATGGTCGGGGAAAGCATCACCGTGACGGCAGACGTGGTGACGGACGGTCACGACTGGATCGCCGTGGCGCTGCTCTGGCGCCCGGCCGATGATCCGGTCTGGCGCGAGGTGCGCATGGCGCCCCTCGGCAACGACCGGTTCGCCGCCGCCTTTCCCCTGGAGCGGCTCGGCCGCCACCTCTTCACCATCGAGGCGTGGCGCGATCCCTATGCGAGCTACCATCATGAGCTTTCCGTCAAGGTGAAGGCGGGCCTGGACGTACA
Organism: Roseixanthobacter psychrophilus; assembly: GCF_043195195.1. Taxonomy (NCBI): domain Bacteria; kingdom Pseudomonadati; phylum Pseudomonadota; class Alphaproteobacteria; order Hyphomicrobiales; family Xanthobacteraceae; genus Roseixanthobacter; species Roseixanthobacter psychrophilus. The sequence goes on along the minus strand of NZ_JBAFWT010000002.1, from coordinate 130,823 downwards.
TCTGGAACTGCAGGAAGGCCTGGCGCTGGTGGCCGCCGCCTCAGCTACGGGCGCGGCCGGCGGGCGCATCGCGGATCTCAAGCGGCGCCTCGCCGAGGGTGGCCCGGACGCGATCCGCGACCTGCTGCTTTCGGAGGAGACCCAGGAGATCCTGACGGCGAGCGAGGTGCGCCCCTTCGCGGTACGCCATCCCGTGAATCTGCCGGTGGACGCAGAGCGCGAGCGGGCCGCGTTCGCGAGCTGGTACGAGATCTTTCCCCGGTCCACATCGGGAGATCCAACGCGTCACGGCACCTTCGACGATGTGATCGCGGACCTTCCGCGCATCCGCGACATGGGCTTCGACGTGCTCTACTTCCCGCCGATCCACCCGATCGGCGCAAAAAACCGCAAGGGGCGCGACAATACCCTGACCCCCGCCCCCGAAGACCCCGGCAGCCCCTATGCCATTGGCTCAAAGGACGGCGGCCATGAAGCCGTGCATCCCCACCTGGGAACGCTGGACGATTTTCGCCGCATGCTCGCGGCCGCGAAGGATCACGGGCTGGAGATTGCGCTCGACTTCGCCATTCAATGCGCCCCGGATCATCCCTGGCTCTTGGAACACCCCGGCTGGTTCGACTGGCGCCCCGACGGCACCATCAAATATGCCGAGAACCCGCCGAAAAAGTACGAAGACATCGTCAACGTGGACTTCTACGCCAAGGATGCGATCCCCGACCTTTGGCTGGCGCTACGCGACGTGGTGCTGCACTGGATTGACCAGGGGGTGCGCCTGTTCCGGGTCGACAATCCCCACACCAAGCCGTTCCCGTTCTGGGAATGGCTGATCGCCGACGTGCGCGCCCGCCACCCCGACGCGGTCTTCCTAGCAGAAGCCTTCACTCGGCCGAAGATCATGCACCGCCTGGCGAAGATTGGCTTTTCCCAGTCCTATACCTATTTTACATGGCGGAACACGAAGGCCGAGCTGGTCCAATATATGACAAATCTTGCAGCTCCGCCTGTAAGCGATTTTTATCGCCCCCATTTCTTCGTCAATACGCCTGATATCAACCCTTATTATCTCCAGACCTCGGGCCGCTCCGGCTTCCTCGCCCGTGCGGCCCTTGCCGCCACCCTCTCCGGGCTCTGGGGCATGTTCTCCGGCTTCGAGCTGTGCGAAGCGGACCCGGTGCCGGGCAAGGAGGAGTATCGCTCTTCCGACAAGTACGAAATTCGCGCCCGAAATTACGGCGTAGAGGGCAATATCAGTGCCGAAATCACACGCTTGAACCGCATTCGTCGGGAAAATCCGGCGTTGCGGACCCATCGCGACATCCTTTTCCTCAATGCCTGGAATGACCACGTGCTGGCCTTTGCCAAGATGACGCCGGATCGCGACAACCTCTTGGTTGTCCTCATTAATCTCGACCCCCACGCGGCCCAGGCCTGCGATTTCGAGATCCCGTTGTGGGAACTCGGCCGGGGCGACGACGCCACCGTGCATGTTGAAGATCTGATGCACGATCAAGCGTTTGAGTGGACCGGCAAGGTCCAGCACCAGCATCTTGACCCGGCGCTGCCGTTCGCCATCTATCGCCTGTCCGGGGAGGCCTGAATGATCGACCCGGCAAGCGGCGGCAATCCTTATTGGTATAAGGACGCCGTGATCTATCAGGTTCACGTCAAGTCATTCTTCGATGCCAATAACGATGGGATTGGCGATTTTCCCGGCCTGCTGTCGAAACTCGATTATATCGCAGACCTCGGCGTCGACACGATCTGGATACTTCCATTCTATCCCTCGCCGCGCCGCGACGACGGATATGATATTTCCCTTTATGAAGGGGTTTCGCCCGATTACGGGACCATGGAGGATGCGCGCCGCTTCATAGAGGCGGCTCATGCCCGCGGCATTCGCATCATCACCGAGTTGGTCATCAATCATACCTCGGACCAGCACCCCTGGTTTCAGGCTGCGCGCACCGCGCCCAAGGGCTCCCCCGAGCGCAATTACTATGTCTGGGCCGACGACGACCAGGGTTATGCCGGAACCCGCATCATCTTCCTCGACACGGAAAAGTCGAATTGGACCTATGATCCGGTCGCCGGCCAGTATTTCTGGCACCGTTTCTATTCCCACCAGCCGGACCTGAACTTCGACAACCCGGAAGTCCTGGAGCGGATCTTGTCCGTCATGCGGTTCTGGCTGGACACCGGGGTCGACGGATTGCGACTCGACGCTGTGCCTTATTTGATCGAGCGGGAAGGCACGTCCAACGAGAATCTGGACGAGACCCACGTCATCCTAAAAAAGATCCGCGCCCATCTCGACGCGCATTACACCGACCGCCTGCTGCTGGCCGAGGCCAATATGTGGCCGGAGGACACCCAGCAATATTTCGGCGCAGACGGGGATGAATGCCACATGGCGTTCCACTTCCCACTCATGCCGCGCATGTACATGGCGATCGCCAAGGAAGACCGCTTCCCCATCACGGATATTCTGCGCCAGACGCCAGCCATCCCAGAAAACTGCCAATGGGCCATCTTCCTGCGCAACCATGATGAATTGACGCTGGAAATGGTCACGGATTCCGAACGCGACTATCTCTGGAGCGTTTATGCCGCCGACCGTCGGGCCCGTCTGAACCTTGGTATTCGGCGTCGCCTCGCGCCGTTGCTGGAGCGCGACCGCAGGCGCATCGAATTGATGAATGCGTTGCTGTTCACCATGCCGGGAACGCCGGTGATCTATTATGGCGACGAGATTGGCATGGGGGACAATATCCATCTCGGCGATCGCGACGGCGTGCGCACGCCCATGCAATGGTCGCCGGACCGCAACGGTGGCTTCTCCCGCGCCGATCCGGAAAGCCTTGTCCTGCCGCCGATCCAGGATCCGCTCTATGGCTATTATGCGCTGAACGTGGAAGCGCAACTGCGCGACCCCCATTCACTGCTCAACTGGACGCGACGGGTGCTGGCCATCCGCAAGCGGCACAGTGCATTCGGCCGCGGCACCTTCCGTCTGTTGTATCCCGGAAATCGCAAGGTTCTGGCTTATCTGCGTGAATACCAAGATGAGACGTTCCTTTGCGTCGCAAATCTCTCGCAGACCTTGCAGGCAGTGGAAGTTGACCTGGTGGAGTTCGAGCATCGCGTGCCGGTGGAGATGGTCGGGGGAACGCCCTTCCCCCCCGTTGGACGCCTGCCCTATCTGCTCACGCTGCCGGCCTACGGATTTTATGCCTTCAATCTCGCAAAGGATGTCGCCGAACCCAGCTGGCACGCGCCCCCACCGGAACAACTGCCCGAATTCGTCACCTTGGTCCTGCGTTCCGGCCTGCCGGAGGTCGCGCGGGACCGTCACAAGGCCCTGCTCGAGAGCGAGGCACTGCCAGCCTATATCGGCCGCCGCCGCTGGTTTGCCTCCAAGAACGAGAAGCTCGGGGCCGTGCGCATCGCCTGGTCCCTGGCGCTGCCGGCCGTCGCCGGCCGCTCCGAACTGCTGCTTGCCGCCATCGATGTCGAGGTGGGCGGGCGCACCGAGCAATATATGATGCCGCTCGCCATCGCGTGGGAGGACCTCCAGCCGGCCCCATTGGTAATCCAGCTCGCGCTGTCCCGCGTGCGCCAGGGCCGCCGGGTGGGGTATCTCACCGATGCGCTGACCCTCGATGCCATGCCCCATGCGGTGGTCGCGGCACTGCGGAGCGAGACCGCCCTGCCGATCCCCGACGGCGGCGACCTGCGCTTCGTCCCCACGGCCCGGCTGGCGGGCCTTGATATTCCCCCCGAGACGCCGGTGCACAGGATCGCTGCGGAACAGTCCAATTCCACGATCATCATTGAAAATCTAGCCGTGCTGAAGGTGGTGCGGCGCACCGTGTTCGGCATCCATCCCGAATCCGAAATGGCGCGTCATCTGACTGAGCAGGACTATGCCAACACGGCGCCTCTTTTGGGCGAGGTGGTGCGCTTCGACGGCGAGAGCCGGCCCGCCGTTGTGGCGCTGCTGCTCGGGCATGTGCGCAATCAGGGCGACGGTTGGACCTGGATGGTGGAGCAACTGCGCCGCGCGCTCGGCGCCACCACCCCGGATGGAGAGGAGAAGGGCGCCGCGTTCGACGAACAGGTCAGCGGCCTCACCCCCTTCATCCGCGCGACCGGGCGGCGGCTGGCGGAATTGCACGCCGTCCTCGCCCGACCGAGCGAAGACCCCGCCTTCTCGCCCGTGGCAGCCGGCGCGGACGACGCTGCGGCCTGGGGTGTGCAGGCGCGTGCCGAAGTCACCCAGGCGCTCGACGTCCTCGCAGCGCAGGAGCCGTTCGAGGATGCAGCCACCGCCGCGCGGGTGCGCGCACTGCTGGCGGTCCGCGAAACGCTTCTGAACAGCGTGGATGCATTGGCGAAAAATGCCACGGGGGCGCTGATGACGCGCATCCACGGCGATTTCCATCTCGGCCAGATCCTGGTGGCGGGTGGCGATGCCTATATCATCGATTTCGAGGGCGAGCCGCGCCGCACCATCGAGGAGCGCCGCGCCAAGACCAGCCCGTGGCGGGATGTGGCGGGGCTGCTGCGGTCTCTGGACTATCTGCGCGCCGCCATCGATTCCACCGCCAGCGACATTCGCGCCTGGGAGACGCCCCAGGAGCGCCAGGCCCTGCTTGAACGCTTCAAGACGCGTGCGGAGCGCGCTTTCCTCGGCGGCTATACCGAGGGCGGGGGCCCCGCCGCCGCCCTCGACCGCCCGTTGCTGGATCTCTTCCTGCTGGAAAAGGCGGCATATGAAGTCGGCTACGAGGCCACCAACCGGCCGGCATGGATCGGTTTTGCCGTGCGGGGCCTGCACGACCTCGCCGTGCGTCTTGCGGGGGCAGCGCAGATCGAGCGCGAGCCGGCTTTGGAGGAGACGACGTGAGCGCCGCTCCGCAGACCGCGCGTTCAGCCCGCGGCACCGATGAGCGCACGGCTGCGGCTGGCGTCCCGCCACGCCGCGCCAGCCTGGAGACCTATCATGAGTGTCGCTGAGCGCATCGATCCCGATTTCGTCGTCGATCCCGGCGCAATGGAGGCCCTGGTCCAGGGCCGGCATGGCGACCCGTTCGCGCTGCTCGGTCCCCATGGCGTCGATGGTAGCTTCGTGCTGCGGACCTTCCAGCCTGGGGCGCGGGATGTGGAAGCCGTAGATCCGGTCACCGGCGCACGTCTTGCCTCGCTTCAGCAGGTGCATCCGGCTGGTGTGTTTGCCGGCAAGATCGAGCCCAGGGACGGAGGCCGGGGCGGGGCCTCAGCTCCGCGCTATCGCCTGCGCATTCGCTGGGGCGACGGCAGCCTGCAGGAGAGCGAGGACCCCTATGCGTTCCCGCCGCTGCTGGGCGACCTCGACCTCTATCTCCTCGGCGAGGGTACGCACCACAATCTGTCGGACGTACTCGGCGCGCATGTGGTCACAGTGGACGGCATCAACGGCGTGCGCTTCGCGGTATGGGCGCCCAACGCCCGCCGGGTGTCGGTGGTCGGCGATTTCAACGGCTGGGATGGCCGGCGCAATCCCATGCGTCTGCGCCAGGCAGCCGGCATATGGGAAATCTTCATCCCACGCCTCGGGGCGGGGGTGCGCTACAAGTTCGAGTTGCTGGGCGCGGACGGAAACCTGTTGCCTCTGAAGGCCGATCCGGTGGCGCGGGCAGCGGAACTCGCTCCCGCCACTGCGTCCATCGTCGTCGATCCCACGCCGTTCCACTGGACCGATGCCGCCTGGATGGGCCGGCGCGCGGAACGCCAGAGTGCGCAGGCGCCGATCTCCATCTATGAGCTGCACCCCGGCTCATGGATGCGCCATCTCGACGACGGGCGCAGCTTCAGCTGGGAAGAACTGGGGGATCGGTTGATCCCTTATGTCGCCGACATGGGCTTTTCCCACATCGAATTGCTGCCGGTGATGGAGCACCCGTTCGGTGGCTCCTGGGGGTATCAGCCGCTTGGCCTGTTTGCTCCCACTGCTCGCTTCGGACCACCCCATGCCTTCGCCCGCTTCGTGGATCGCTGCCATTCCGCCGGTATCGCCGTGCTGCTGGATTGGGTGCCGGCACATTTTCCGAGCGATGCCCATGGCCTCGCGCAGTTCGATGGCACCGCGCTCTACGAGCATGCCGATCCGCGCGAAGGGTTCCATCATGATTGGAACACCCTGATCTACAATTTCGGCCGCTCGGAAGTCTCCGGCTTCCTCATCGCCAGCGCGCTGGAATGGCTCCGGCACTTCCACGTGGACGGGCTGCGCGTCGATGCGGTCGCCTCCATGCTGTACCGCGACTATTCCCGCAAGTCGGGCGAATGGGTACCCAACATCCATGGCGGACGGGAGAATCTGGAGGCCGTGGCGTTCCTGCGGCGGTTGAACGAGACGGTCCATGCGAAGGCGCCGGGCGCCATTGTGGTGGCGGAAGAATCCACCGCCTGGCCCGGCGTGACCGCGCCGGTCGCGCTCGGCGGCCTCGGCTTCGACTTCAAGTGGAACATGGGGTGGATGCACGACACCCTGCACTATATCGGCTACGAGCCGATCCACCGGCGCTACCACCATCATGACATGACCTTCGGGCTGGTCTACGCCTTCTCCGAACGCTTCGTGCTGCCCGTCTCCCACGACGAGGTGGTGCACGGAAAGGGCTCTCTGCTCGGCCGCATGCCGGGCGATCAGTGGCAGCGCATGGCCAATTTGCGGGCCTATGTCGGTTTCATGTTCGCCCACCCTGGAAAGAAGCTGCTGTTCATGGGCTGCGAGTTCGGCCAGCCGACCGAGTGGAACCACGACGCGGAACTGCCCTGGCATCTGTTGGACGACCCGCTCCATCGCGGCGTGCAGAAGCTGGTGCGCGACCTCAATGCCCTTTATCGGGATACCCCCGCGCTGCACGAACGCGATACGACGCCCGACGGCTTCGCCTGGATCGTCGGCGACGACATCGACAATTCGGTCTTTGCCTTCTTCCGCTTTGCCGATGATGGCGCCCCGGTTCTGGTGGTGGCCAACATGACGCCGGTCCCGCGGTACGATTATCGGATCGGCGTCCCCGCAGGTGGCCTGTGGGGCGAGGTGCTCAACACCGACGCGGTGGATTACGGCGGCTCGGGGGTCGGAAACTTCGGCGCCGTGGAGGCGCGCGCGGAGGAGAGCCACGGCCAGCCGTTCGCGCTGAACTTGAACCTTCCACCCCTCGCCGCCCTGTTCCTGCGGCCGAAGGACAGGTCATGACCTTGCCGCCGCTGCCCGATCGTCTGGAGACGGGCCGGCCCTATCCCCTCGGTGCCGTTCCCGACGGGCTCGGGACCAATTTCGCGGTCTTTTCCGCCAATGCGGAGAAGATCGAGCTTTGCCTGTTCGAACCCTCCGGCCGGCGCGAAGTGGCCCGGCTCGCTTTGCCCGAATGCACCGACGAGGTCTGGCACGGCTATCTGTCAGGCGCCTTCGAGGGGCTGGTCTACGGCTATCGCGCCCACGGTCCGTTCGATCCCCCGCAGGGGCACAGGTTCAACCCGGCCAAGCTGCTGCTCGACCCCTACGCGCGCCAGCTTACCGGGCCGCTGCGCTGGTCCGACGCCCTGTTCGGCTATCGCATCCACGGCGGGCGGGCCGATCTTTCCATCGACCGGCGCGACAGTGCCGCCGCCATGCCGAAGGCGGTGGTGGTGGGCGAGGCGACAGACTGGGGCGATGAGCGCCCCCCGCGCGTGGCGTGGGAAGATACCGTGATCTACGAGGGCCACGTGCGCGGCCTCAGCATGGGCCGCACCGATGTGCGCGCACACGAGCGCGGCACCTTCGCCGCCCTCACCCATCCACGCTTCATCGAGCATCTGCTCAAGATCGGCATCACGGCCATTGAGCTCATGCCGGTGCATGCGTTTCTCCAGGATCGCTTCCTGCTGGAGCGCGGCCTGCGCAATTACTGGGGCTATTCCACCCTCGCCTTCTTCGCGCCGGAGCCGGCCTTCCTCTCCACGGGATCGTTGCACGAGATGCGCGCGGCCATCCGGCGCCTGCATGCCGCCGGCATCGAGGTGATCCTCGATGTGGTCTACAACCACACCTGCGAGGGCAATGAACTCGGCCCGACCCTGTCGTTCCGCGGGCTCGACAATGCCAGCTATTACCGGCTCGTGCCGGGCGACGAGCGCCATTACATCAATGACACCGGCTGCGGGAACACGGTGAATCTCTCCCATCCCCGCGTGCTGCAGATGGTGATGGACAGCTTGCGCTATTGGGCCACCGCCTTCCGTGTCGACGGGTTCCGCTTCGACCTTGGCGTGACCCTCGGGCGCGAGGGCACGGGCTTCGATCCCGGCTCCGGCTTCTTCGACGCGGTGCGCCAGGACCCGGTGCTCTCGCGCTGCAAGCTGATCGCCGAGCCCTGGGACATTGGACCTGACGGCTACCAGCTCGGCTGCATGCCGCCGGGATTTGCCGAATGGAACGATGCCTGCCGCGACGGGGTGCGGCGCTTCTGGTCCCGCGAGCCCGGACGGAGCGGCGATCTCGCCGCGCGTCTGTCGGGGTCCGGCGACAAGTTCGACCGGCGCTTTCGCAAGCCCTGGGCATCCGTCAACTACGTGGCCTCGCACGACGGCTTCACTCTCGCCGATCTCGTCTCCTATGCGCACAAGCACAACGAGGCCAATGGCGAGGACGGACGCGACGGCCATGACGCCAATTTCAGCGCCAATTGGGGCGTGGAGGGTCCGACCGTCGATCCCGCTATCGTGGACACGCGGGCGCAGGTGACACGCGCCATGCTGGCCACCGTCATGTTCGCCCAAGGCACGCCGATGCTGCTCGCCGGCGACGAGTTCGGCCGCACGCAAAAGGGCAACAACAACGCCTATTGCCAAGACAATGAGGTGTCCTGGATCGACTGGGAGCGCGCCCGCGCGCCGGACGGCCGGGCGCTCACCGCCTTCTTTGCGCGCCTCGCCGAAATCCGCCGCCGCTTCGCCATCCTGCGCGCGCCTCATTTTCTCCACGGCCACGCGGAACTCGCGCCGGGGGTGCGGAACATCGGCTGGTTCGACGAAAGCGGCGTGGAGTTGCACGGTGAGGCATGGCATGCGGACGGCGGGCACACCCTAGCCCTGCGTCGGGCTGGGCCGGCAGCCATGGTCGGCGATGTGCCGCCGGGTCGCCTCGACGTTTTGCTGCTGATGATGAATGCCAAGGACCATGCGGTCCGCTTCCACCTGCCGGCGCCGGACAGCATGTGGCGGCTGCTGGTGGACAGTGCCGCCGGCATGGTTTCCGAACAGCGCCCGATCGAGGGGGAGACACTGGTCTCGGCTCTGAGCGTGCGCCTGCTCGCGACCCATCTGGACCCGCCGCCCTAGCCGCACCGTCCGCCCCGCGCGGCTTCCCGCGTATTTCTTCTTATCAAGGCCTGTTCCATGGACGACGCCCTTCTCGATCTGGCCCGGCTTGCCGGAATTTCGCCTTTCTGGACCGACGCCTTCGGCCGCCCGCAAGCGGTGCCGCACGAGGTCCTGCGCCGCCTGCTTAAATCCCTCGATTTGCCCGCCGACACCCCATCTGCGATCGCTGAAAGCGCGGCGCGCCAGTGCGCGTCGCAGGCGCAGGCCCTCCCCCCGCTCATCACCCTCGATGCCGGCAGGCCGATCCGGATCCCCGCCGCGCCGGGCGCCCTGCGCATGCGCTACCGCGTGGCGCTCGAAGGGGGCGGGCTCGTGGAGGGGGAGTCGGAGGTGGAGAACGGGACCATCGCCCTTCCTGCCATCGACATGCCCGGGTACCACCAGCTGAACCTCGGCGATGCCCAGACCACGCTCGCGGTCGCGCCGCTGCGCGCCTTCAGCCTCGCCGATGCGGCCCACCGCAGCGATCCCCGCCTGTGGGGGCTGGCGGTGCAGATCTATGGCCTGCGCCGCGACGGTGATGGCGGGATCGGCGACTTTTCCGCCCTCGCCCAATTGGCCGTGAAGGCCGCCAATGCCGGTGCCTCGGCTCTGGTGCTGAGTCCGGTGCATGCGCCGTTCGCGGCCGACCCCGCCCATTTCAGTCCCTATTCCCCCTCAAGCCGGCTGTTCCTCAATCCGCTCCATTCCGATCCGGGTCTGATCTTCGGCGGCCCGGCGGTCGATGCGGCGATCGCGGCTTTGGATCTTGGCCCGCTGCGCACCTCGCTCGAAGCCTCAGATCTCGTGCAATGGGACAAGGCCGGCGCCGCGAAGATCGCTCTGCTGCGTTACCTGTTCGAGACCACCCTGCCGAGGGAGGCCGAACTGATGAGCGAGTTCGAGGCGTTCCTCGTCGCGGGCGGCCAGGGGCTTCGCGACCACGCGGTGTTCGAGGCCCTCCATGCGCGCCAATTCGGCGACGGGCATGGGCAATGGCACTGGCGCGGCTGGCCGGAGGGGTTCCGCGACCCACGCGGTCCCGCCGTCGCCGGCTTCGCGCGCCGCAACGCACAAGAGGTGCGGTTTCACGCCTTCCTGCAATGGGTGGCCGACCGGGGGCTCGCGCAGGCCCAGGATTCCGCCCGGTCCTCCGGGATGGACGTCGGGCTCATCTCCGACCTCGCGGTGGGGGCGGATGGGGGCGGCAGCCAGGCCTGGAGCCGCCAGGAGGAAATGCTGATCGGCTGCTCCATCGGCGCCCCGCCGGACTTGCTGAACTCCGTGGGCCAGACCTGGGGGCTCACCGCCTTTTCTCCGCGCGCCTTCGTCGCCACCGGGTTCTCCAGTTTCCTCGGCATGTTGCGGGCCGCGATGGCCCATGCCGGCGGTGTGCGCATCGACCACATCATGGGCCTGTCCCGCCTTTGGATGGTGCCCGACGGCGCGCCGCCGTCCCACGGCGCCTATCTCGCCTATCCCTTTGACGATCTCGCCCGCCTCGTGGCACTGGAATCCCATCGCCACCGCTGCATCGTCATCGGCGAGGATCTCGGCACCGTACCCGACGGCTTTCGCGAGCGCCTGGCTGCGCGCGGCATCCTCGGCATGCGGGTGCTGTGGTTCGAGCGCGAGGCCACCCGCTTCAAGCCGTCGCGCGACTATTCAAGCGATGCCATCGCCGTCACCGGCACCCACGATCTGCCGACAGTCACCGGCTGGTGGAGCGGGCGCGACATCGACTGGCGCACACCCGCCGGCCTGCTGGCCGAAGGCCAGACCGAGGAGAGCGAGCGCGCCGGCCGGGCGGAAGACCGGGCCCGTCTGTGGGCCGCCATGGGCACCGAGGAACCGCCACAACCCGACCAGGGCGAGCGGGTGCTGGAAGCGGCATTCGATTTCCTCGGCCGCACCCCCGCCCCGCTGGTGGTGGTACCGATCGAGGATGCCCTTGCTCTCCCCGAGCAGCCAAACCTGCCCGGCACCGTGCAGGAGCATCCGAACTGGCGCCGCCGCCTTGGGCTCCAGGCCGCCCATCTGCTCGAGGACCCGGCGACGACGCGCCGCCTCGATGCGCTCAACGCCGCGAGGACTGCCGAATGACCCCGCCCCGCGCCACGGTGAGATTGCAGTTCCACCGCGACTTCCCGCTCGATGCCGCAATCCCGCTCGTGGACTATTTCGCCGATCTCGGCATCAGCCATATTTATTCCTCTCCTCTGCTCACTTCCCGCCCCGGCTCGCGCCATGGCTATGACACGGTCGACCACGGCACACTCGACCCGGAACTCGGCGGGGAAGCGGCCCTGCGCCGGCTGGTGGCCGCGCTCAGGGCGCGCGACATGGGGCTGATCCTCGATATCGTGCCCAACCACATGGGCGTCGGCGGTGCCGACAACGGCATATGGCTCGACGTGTTGGAATGGGGGCCCGAGAGCGCCTATCGCGATTTCTTCGACATCGACTGGACCCCGGCCGACACCCGCCTGACCGGCAAGGTCATGGCGCCGTTCCTCGACCGGTCCTACGGCGAGGCGCTGACGGCGGGTGCGATCCGCCTTGCCTATGACGCCGCGCGTGGCGCCTTTCACTTCCGCCATCACGACCACGTCTTTCCCCTGTGCCCACGCCATTATGGCGACGTGCTCGGGGCCGCCGATCCGGAACTGGTCGGCGAACTGGCTGGCGGGTTCGGCCCGTTGGAGAATCCCGCGACGCCCAAGGCAGAGATCCAGGCGGAAAAGGACCGGCTCGCGCTGATGTTGACGCGCGAAGGAGAGCGGCTGGCCGTCGCCGCTCTGGCCGCCTTCGACCCCCGGGACGAAGCCGGCCGCGCGCGGCTGCATGGGTTGCTGGAAAAGCAGAACTACCGCCTCGCCTGGTGGCGCACGGCGAATGATGACCTCAACTGGCGCCGCTTCTTCGACATCACCGGCCTTGCGGGGGTGAAGGTCGAGCGCGGCGACGCGTTCGAGATCGTCCATGCCCTGGTGTTCCAGCTCTATTGCGACGGCCTCATCGACGGGCTGCGCATCGACCATGTGGACGGCATCGCCGATCCCGGGGCCTATTGTCGTCGGCTCAAGCGCAGGCTCGAAGCCCTGGAGGCGCGACGCCCGGAGGGGACGCCGCCAGGCGGCTATGTGGTGGTGGAGAAGATTCTCCATACCGGCGAGGCCATGCCTGCGGCCTGGCAGATGGATGGGACCACCGGCTACGACTTCATGGATGAGGTCTCCGCCGTGCTCCACGACGGCACCGCCGATGAGGCGCTGGACAAGGTCTGGGGCCAGGCGACGCAAGATGCCAGCACCTATTCCGCCCAGATGGAGGCGGCTCGCCGGCAGATCCTTCGGGACGGATTCGGCACCGAGATGCAGACCGCCACGCGCGCCCTGCACGAGGTTGCCCAGCAGGACCTCGACACCCGCGACATCACCTTTGCCGCCATCCGCCGCGCCCTGAGCGAGCTGGTGGTGGCGTTCCCGGTCTATCGCACCTATGCTGATGCCAGCGGTCGCTCGGCGCAGGACTGGACCTATTTCTCCCAGGCCCTGGCTCAGGCGCGCCGACGCCTAGCGCCCATCGACCATCCCGTGCTCGACCTTCTGGACCGCTGGCTCGGCGGGGAAGCGCCGCGCGCTCTCGGCGGCGACATGGAACAGGCCGGGACCCGCGCCTATGCGATCGCAAAATTCCAGCAACTCACCGCCCCCATCGCGGCCAAGGCCGTGGAGGACACGGTATTCTATCGCTACGGGCGGCTGCTTTCGCGCAATGAAGTCGGCTCCGACCCGGCCATGCTGGCGCTGCCGGCGCGGGGCTTCCACGAGCTGACGGCGGCGCGGGGCGCGACTTTTCCGGCCGCAATGCTTGCCACCGCTACGCACGACCACAAGCGCGGCGAAGACAGCCGCATGCGGCTCGCGGTGCTGAGCGAAATTCCGCAGGAATGGTCGAACGTCCTCGCCGAGCTCATCGCCGCAGCCGCGCCGCTGCGCGAGGCGCTCGTGGACATGCCTCAGCCGAGCCTCGCCGATGAGGTCATGCTCTACCAGTCGCTGATCGGCGCCTGGCCGCTCGACCTCGGGCCGGCCGACATCGCCCGCCTGGAGGGCCTGCAGGAACGCATGTCGTCCTGGCAGCTCAAGGCGTTGCGCGAGGCCAAGCGCGAGACCAATTGGGTGTTTCCCGATGCCGATTACGAGGCGGCCTGCGATGCCCTGCTGCGCCTGATCCTCACCGACGCGCGCGGCAGGCCGGCGCGGGAGCGCATTGCCGCGCTGGCGGCACGCCTCGCCCCGGTAGGGGCGCTCAATTCCCTGACCCAGGTCACGCTCAAATATACAGTGCCCGGTGTGCCGGATTTGTATCAAGGGACGGAATTTTGGGACTTCAGTTTGGTCGATCCCGACAATCGCCGGCCGGTTGACTATCGCACGCGGCAGGCCGCACTGGCCGGCGGGGATGGCCCGGCGGCGCTTCTGCCCCAGTGGCGCGACGGGCGGGTCAAGCAGCGCCTCATCGCGGTGCTGTTGAAGGCCCGCGCAACCCATCCCGATCTGTTCGCCCATGGGGAATATCTGCCCCTGGAGGTGTCCGGCCCCTGCGCGAACCAGGCGATCGCATTTGCCCGCCGGCACGGCGATCTTCGTCTGGTCGTGATCGCGAGCCGTCTCTGCGCCTCCCTCCTCGATCCCGCGGAGGGGCTGCCGCTGGTGGCGGCCAGGCAATGGCAGGACACCAGGCTCGTCGTGCCGCCGGGGCTTCTCGGCCGTTACGACACTCTTGGCGGCGGCGGGACGCTCGACCTCATGGAGGGCACGCCAATCTCGGCGCTGTTGCCGCATCTGCCGGTAGCGGTCTTGCTCATGTCTCCCTGAGGAACCAGAGTTACCGCACCCGCGTTATGCTTGAGCGTGGCTGCGCGGCCCGCAAATGGCATTGCGCGCGCGCATAGAACGATGGAGGCGACCATGGGACAGCGGACCGGTTCGGGCCCTGACAAGAAGGCCGATGCCAAGCTGGACAAGGCCCTGGAAGACAGCTTCCCGGCCAGCGATCCACCCGCCATAGGCGGACCTCACGCCATCACGGGCCCTGAAAAGGCCGCGCCCGAGCATCCGGCCGAGGAGACGTGCGAGGCGGAATCCGACGCGCTCGATGAGGCGCTGGAGGAAAGCTTTCCCGCCAGCGACCCGCCAGCGCAGATCGTGAAGCGCGGCGCCGACGACGCGGCGCCGCAGGAGACCTGCCCACCGGCCGAAACCAAGCGTTAGAAGCAGCCGGAAGCAGCCCCGGACTGCGCCGCGCGGGCGACCGGCTGCCTGAGGCCAAGCGCAGGCCAAGCGGCTGCGGCGGCTCAAGATCACCGCCGCACGCCGTCTTTCAGGCCGGCCTTTTAAGGACCGGTCTCTTGCTCAGCGCTTCTTGGCCTTGCGCGCGGCATAGCGCGCATCGCGTGCGGCCTTCTGCTCGACCCGCAGACGCTCTTCCTCGGCCTCGGCTTCCGCCTTCAAGCGTTCGGCGTCCGCGGCAGCCTGCACCTCGTCACGCAGACGCTGCTGTTCGCGCTCTTCCTTTTCGCGTGCGTCCTGCTCCGCACGGGCGGCATTCTCGCGTTCGCGCTCTGCGGCGCGGACCGCACGGGCCGCCGCCTGCTCTGCACGCGCCGCGCGACGCGCAGCCGCTTCCGGATCATCTTCCTTCACCCGGGTACTGAACTTTTCCAGCATCGCCGCACGCGCCTTCGCCTGCGCCTCCAGCCGATCCGTCAGCCCGGCCTTCTTGACACCCTTCATCTTCCATCCATTGTCTTGCGATCCAACGGCCCTCTCATATAGGCAAATGCACCCCTGCGCAGCCCGATGAGGAGCCGGCGCCGCAATTTATCCGCAACCAGGTCCCCAGGCCCGACGGCGCACGTCACGCCCAGCCGACCGGAACTGGCGGTTAGCCATCCGTCAAGCCCGCGCCGCAATAGGAAAATTCACCAATTGTCCGTATCTGTTTCGGGTCAAGATCGAGCATGGGGAATAAGGATGGACAGCGGGCTTAAAAGCGGGTGGTTCGCGAACCTGTCCGTCCAAAGCAAGATCGTCGCCATCATTGCATTGTTGCTGACCTGCTTCCTGGTCTCCCTCGCTGCAACCCGCGTCACCGTCTGGCGCATGGACCAGCAGCGCGCCAGCGCAGAGCAACTCGGCAAATTCATAAATGCGATCAATGCCACCGCGCGGAACATTAACCGCCGCCAGATCGCGCTGATCCGCGCCGCCTTCACACCCACCCAGCAGCATTTCCAGAACTACGAACTGACGGACAAGGCCTTCTCCGAGCAAATGGCGATGGTGAAGACCCTGGCTTCGAACGACGCCATCCTCGCCGCCCAGTTCGAGCGCGCTCATGCGGTGGATACCGTCTGGCGCGAGCAGGTCGCAGGCCCGGTTGTGACGCCGATCCTGCAAACCATCAGCACCGGGCGGCAGGGCGATGAGCTGAGTGCGGCCCTCGGCACCTTCCTTTCGGCGGAATCGACCGACGTCGGCAGTCGCGCGATAGCCACTGCCGTCGACCAGATGCTGGCCACCACGACCGCGCGCCTCCAGGCCGCACAGGAAGATCTCGAGCAAGGCGAGCGCATCCTCGCCGTCATCAACCTCTCGGCCCTGCTGCTGGCGCTGGGCGCCTCCGTGGTGGCGCTCTTCATGATCTCGCGGCTCGTCGCAGCGCCCTTGCGTCACGTGGCGCTGCTGATGGAGCGGCTCGCCGCCCATGACCATTCCATCGTCATCACGCACCTCAACCGCCACGACGAGGTGGGCACCATCAGCCGGGCGCTGGAAGTGTTCAAGTCCATGGCGATCCAGACCTATGACAACAATTGGGTGAAGTCCGCGCTTGCCAGCATCTCGCGCAGGCTCCAGGAGGTCGACGATTCCCGCGACTTCGCCCAGCAACTGGTCAACCAACTCTCGCCCATGGTGGGCGCGGGCGTGAGCGTGTTCTACCGCTTCGACCCCGACACGACCCTGCTCGAACTGCGTGCCAGCTATGGCTACAAGGAGCGGCGCCACGTCAGCCCCACCTACAAGCTGGGCGAGGGACTGGTCGGGCAATGCGCCGCCGAGCGCGGTACCATCGTGCTCAGCCCGGTGCCGGAGGACTACGTCCGCATCCATTCCGGAACCGGGGAGGCCTCGCCGCGTGCGGTGATCGTCGTGCCGATCGTCTCCAAAGACCAGTTGCTGGGCGTGCTGGAGCTTGCGGTTTTTGAGCCGCTCGAAGGGCGCCGCCTCGCGTTGGTGGAGGAACTGGCGCCTCTTGCCGCGATCAGCCTCGACAACCTCATGCGCGCACGCCGCACCCTCGCCCTGCTGAAGCAGACCCAGGAGCAGACCGCCGAACTGCGCGCCGCCGAGGAGGAGTTGCGCAGCCAGCAGGAAGAATTGCGGACGACCAACGAGCAATTGCACGAGCAATCCCAGCGCATTGTCGCCTCCGAGGAGGAGTTGCGCGTGCAGGCGCAGGAACTGCAGGGCACCAACGACATCCTGCGCCGCAACGCCGAGGTACTCGAAGCCCAGAAAACCAGACTGTCCGAGCTTCAGGTCGATACCCAGGCCAAAGCCGACGACCTGGCGCGGGCCAATCAATACAAGTCACAATTCCTTGCCAACATGTCGCACGAATTGCGCACGCCCCTGAACTCGCTGCTGATTCTGGCCCACGACCTGTCGGAAAACCGCAGCGGCAATCTCGACGACGATCAAATCGAAGCGGTTTCCATCATCCACGACAGCGGCGCCAACCTGCTGCGGCTGATCAACGAGATTCTCGATCTCTCCAAGGTCGAGGCCGGCAAGATGGAATTGGTGCGCGAGCCGCTGCGCGTGTCGGAACTGGCGCGGCGCATGGAGCGCAACTTCCGTCACCTCGCAGAAGGCAAGGAAATTACTTTCACCGTCACGCTCGCGCCGGATGTCCCCGCCGTCATCGTCACCGACGAGGGCAAGCTGGAGCAGATCACCAACAATCTCCTCGGCAATGCCTTCAAGTTCACGGCCCAGGGCGAGGTCGCGGTAGCGATCACGCCGTGCGCGGATGTCCCCGGCGGCGGGATCGCCATCGCCGTGAGTGACACCGGCATCGGCATTCCCCCGCAAAAGCTCGACACCATCTTCGAGGCCTTCGAACAGGTGGATGCCAGCACCCGCCGCCAGTACGGCGGCACCGGCCTCGGCCTTGCCATTTCCCGGCGGCTGGCGAACCTGATGGGCGGCGACGTGACGGTCACCAGCACCGAGGGCTCCGGCAGCACGTTCCGCCTGGTCCTGCCCGTGGCCGCCGATGACGAGGGTCGTGCCGCCGCCGAGCGCGAGGCCAGCATCCAGCCGCCATCGCCGTCGTCCGTCGCCTCCGTCGCGCCGCGGCCGCGGCCTCTCTTCATTCCTGACGACCGCACATCGATGGCGCCGGGGGATAAGGTGATCCTCATCATTGAGGACGACGCCACCTTCTGCCGCTCGCTCATGGGCATCGTGCGCCGCAAGGGCTACCGCGTGGTCGCCGCCGGCGACGGGGAAAGCGGGCTCGAACTGGCGCGCACCTGCCGGCCCACCGGCATCCTTCTGGATGTGATGCTGCCGGGAATGGACGGGTGGCAGGTGATCGAGGCGCTGAAGAGGGATCCGCAGACCCGGCACATCCCCGTGCACTTCGTATCGGCGCTTGAAGAGGGACCGCGCGGCCGCGAGGCCGGGGCGGTCGGATTCCTCACCAAGCCGGTCAACCAGGCGGACCTGAACGGAGCCCTCGAGCGGCTGATGCATTTCGCCGCCGACCGCCCGCGCCTGGTGCTGGCAATCGACGACGATCCCGGCGCGCGCCTTTCGATCCGCAAGCTGGTGGCGGGTCCCACCACCGAGGTGCGCGAGGCGACCACCGGGGAGGAAGCCCTCGCCTTCCTCGACCAGCACGAGGTCGACTGCATCGTGCTGGACCTCGGGCTGCCCGGCATGTCGGGGTTCCAGTTCGTCGAGGAACTGGCGGCCCGTGGCAGCACCGTGCCGGTGGTCATTTATTCCGGGCGGGAGCTGACGCCGGAGGAGAGTCTGCGCCTGCGCGCCCATACCGACAGCATCGTCATGAAGGGCGTCCGCTCGCCTGAGCGGCTGGTGGACGAGGTGAGCCTATTCCTGCACAGCGTCCACCATGCCCCGAGCGCTATTCCGGCCGCGCCAGACGCCGACCTCCACGGCCGCAAGCTGCTGTTGGTGGACGACGATATGCGCAATGTCTTCGCGCTCTCCAAGGTGCTGCGCGGCCAGGGCCTCAACGTCATCCTGGCCGGCGACGGCGCCAAGGCCCTGTCCCAGCTCGCCGAGCATGCCGACACCGAAATCGTGCTGATGGATATCATGATGCCGGTGATGGACGGCTACGAGGCCATGAGCGAAATCCGCAAGAACCCGGCCTTCGCCGATCTGCCGGTCATCGCGCTGACCGCCAAGGCGATGAGCGGGGACCGCGAGAAGTGCATCGCGGCGGGCGCGAGCGACTATCTCTCCAAGCCCATCGACGTGCCCAAGCTGCTCTCCATGATCCGCACGTGGCTGGCGCGGCCATGAAGCCAGAACCGCCAGCCGAACTGGAGGCGATCGAGGTCGACCTGTTCGTCGAGGCGATGCGGCGGCGGCACGGATATGATTTCAGCGGCTACGGCAAGGCGTCGCTGACCCGACGCATCCGCAATCTCGTCACCACCTTCGGCACCGGCACCATCAGCCGCCTGACCGACGCCATCCTGCACGAACCGGCGCGCCTTCCCCAAGTGATTTCCGGCCTCTCGGTGCCGGTCTCGGAATTTTTTCGCGACGCCGCGAGCTTCGGGCGCCTGCGCACCGAAGTGTTCCCGGCCCTGATCTCCTATCCCCAGGTGAACATCTGGCAGGCCGGCTGCGCCCGGGGCGAGGAGGTCTACAGCCTCGCGATCCTGCTGACCGAGGCCGGCCTCTACGGGCGCACCCGAATCTATGCCACCGACATCTCGCCCGACGCACTCGCCCGGGCCCAGGCCGGCATTTTTCCCGCCCGCGATCTGCGCGACGCGGCGGGAAGGTATCTTGCTGCGGGTGGCATCCACAGCCTTTCGGATTATTATCATGCACGCTATGAGTTTGCCAAAGTCGACTCGCAGCTTATGCGCAACATCGCGTTTGCCGAGCACAACCTCGTGACAGACGGCGTATTCTGCGAGGCGCATCTGATCCTATGCCGCAACGTATTGATTTACTTCACGACCCCGCTTCAGAATCGGGCCATCCAGGTGTTCGCGGACAGCTTGGTCCGGACCGGGTTCTTGTGCGTCGGCGCGCGGGAGAATCTTGCGCTGGCGCCGGCACGGGAGCGCTTTCAGCTCATCGATGGCGCGACGCAACTCTACCGCTTGAAACCGACATATTGAGGGTGCAATGGAGGCCATCGTCATTGGGGCCTCGGCAGGGGGGCCTGCTGCTCTGCAAGAAATCATGGCCGGCCTGCGCCCGGACCTGCAAGTCGCTGTCATCGTGGTGATTCACGTCAATGCGGACATGGAGGATCTGATGTCTCCTTTGCTGGAAAGCGCTGGCGCGTGGCCGGTGACAACCGCAATGGAACGTACCCGGATTCAAGCTGGACATGCTTATGTAGCGCCGCCCGGCTATCATCTGCTGATCGAGCGGGACAGGCACTTCTCGTTGTCTGTCGATGATCGGGTGCTGTTTTCGCGCCCGTCGATCGACGTGCTGTTCGAGAGCGCGGCCGATGCCTATGGCCCGGGGTTGGCGGGCGTTCTGCTCACGGGCGCCAATGCCGACGGGGCGGCAGGAATGAAACGCATCCGGGAGGCGGGCGGAACGGCTCTGGTCCAGGATCCCGCCGATGCTCGTGTCCCCACCATGCCACAGGCGGCCCTCGACCTCGCGGGCGCGGACCTGTGCGCGCCTTTGCCGGGCCTCGTGGCGGCCCTCAACCGGATGTGCCGGCCATGACCGATATCGACCGCCCGAAGATCCTCGTCGTCGACGACGTGACCGCCAATCTCGTGGCCATGCGCCATCTGCTCTATTCCGTCCGCGCCGAGATCTTCGAGGCCCATTCCGGCAACGAGGCGCTGGCGCTGTGCCTGGAGCACACCTTCGCCCTGATCCTGCTTGACGTGCAGATGCCCGACATGGACGGATTCGAGGTTGCCTCCTACCTCAGCAACGATCCGACCACCTGCGACATCCCGGTGGTCTTCGTCACAGCGACCTATCTCGACGATATCAACCGCCTGAAGGGCTATACCTTCGGCGCGGTGGATTATATCGCCAAGCCGATCAACGACGCGATTCTGCTTTCCAAGGTCACCGTGTTCCTGGAGCTGCACATCTCCAAGCTGAAGCTGAAGGCGGCGCTCAACGAACTGGCGCAGCGCAACCGCCAGCTCGAAGCCGAGATCGACGAGCGCCGCCGCGTGGAGAAGCAGGTGCGCCACATGGCGACCCACGATGCCCTCACCGGTCTCGGCAACCGCATCCTGTTCCTGGATCGGCTGGACCGCGTGCTCGCCCAGGCGGCGGTGGACGAGACGCGCTTCGCTTTGCTCTATCTCGACATCGACGGGTTCAAGGGCGTGAACGACCAATATGGCCACGGCGTCGGTGACCGCCTGCTGTGCGCGATCGCCGACCGGCTGCGCAACGGCGTTCGCCGCGAGGACGTGGCCGCGCGGCTGAGCGGCGACGAATTCGCCGTGATCATGGACGGGGTTTCCGACGCGGAGATCGCCCTCGCCCAAGCCAATCGCCTGTGCGACGCGCTGCAACTGCCCTATCTGCTGCCGGACCATGAGGAAACGGTCACGGTGGAGGTGAGCGCCAGCATCGGCATTGCGCTCTACCCGGACCATTGCGCCACCGGCATCGATCTGATGCGCACGGCCGACCGGGCGATGTATCAAGTCAAGCAGGCCGGCAAGCGGGGCGTCGCCATGGCCAACACGCACCTGCTGAATCTATCGTCGACCGAGGCTAAACTGGAAAATTAAGCCGCTTCCTGCGCATTGGTTTGCGGGTGCGGGCCGCCGGCAGCGTGGGCTCAGGCTTGTTCGCGGGTGCGCGCGGTGCGGCGCGCCTTGTCGCGGATGGCGCTGCGCTGGGCAGTCTCCGCGGCCTCGCGGGCCTCCCGAAGGGCCTTCAGCTTGGCCATCTTGGCCCGGGCGGCGTCGGCGTCCTTCTCATATTCGGGCGTCGCGACATCCGGCTCGGCGGCACGGCCCTGCAGCTTCTCGAATGTCTTCTCAGCCTGCGCGCGGGACGCCGCGCCTTTGTTTGCTGCCGTCATCTTGGAACTCCCTTGATCCCCTCAAGCGTCTGAGGCGACGCTGTTCTGGGCCAGCCACGCGACCAGGGCGGCCTCGGTTGCGCGAAGGCTCGCGGCGCCGACCGCTTCTCCAACCGCGGTGTGCATGCCCGCGAACCGTTCGGAATCCGGTCCCGGCGGCGCACTCATCACCACGCAATCGGTTCCGGTGCCGGTCACCGACTCAGCCATGCCAGAGCGGCGGTAAGCCGAAGTAATGATGGCGAGCGTGCGCGCCTGCGTCACGAGGCTAGCAGCTTCCAGCAGTGCGGCATCGTGCAGCGGCACCGACACGTCGCACAACATGTTGATCGTGCCGGGACCGAGCCAGGGTCCCTCGAACCGGCGCCCCACCCGCTCGCCATTGTTGAGGCCAAGGGTGATGAGGCAATCGGCCCGCACGCCGTCCACCTCCGCCTGAGCCCGATGGTGGCACGCGACATTGCGCGCCGTCATCATCCCCACCGCGTCGGCATGTCCCGCCGCGCCCAGGCGCTCCGTGAACCAGCGTTCCGGATCGAGCCCCGGCGCGAGATCGGCGCCGCGCACCTCCAGCCACGCCACCTTGCGCGCCACGACGAAGCCAGGCCGGTTCAGCGACCAGCTCACCATTCGGCGCGGTGCGGAAAAATGCGCCACCAGCCAAGGCCGATCACACACCACCGCGAACGGATCCACAGAGCGCGCAGCATCGTCGGCGGCGCGGGCGACCGGCAGGCTCATGGGGCGCGCAGGCTCATGCGAAGCTCATGAGATAGGCCATGACGCAGACGACCAAAATGATCGCGACGATAATCCAATGCCGTGCGGCGAAATTATGCAGAATCATATGGCTATTTTAGGCTCGCGTCGTCCGCTGCGGAAGGGCGCAGCGAACAGTTCCTCAGGCTTTCTTGAAGATGCACCACGACCCCTTCACCTCCGGCTCCCAGGCAAGAGGAGGGGCGTCACAACCGAATATTAACACGACGTTTTTTTGAAACCCGCAAATATTGAACGCCGGCTAATGAAAATACTTATCGAAAGAAACATATCTGCGTAAAAAGCGCAGTTCAGCAATGTATTAACATTTCCTAAATTTGTCGAGCGCCCGAAAAACTCTCAGCTATGGAGCAGATCAGCTCAGCACCGCTTGCTTATAGGCGGCGCCCAGAGCCTGTGCCTTGGGATCGGTACCCGCCATGTAGGGATAGACCGCGAACGCCAGGATGCGGGTCGGGCCGATGCGCCCGGCGGCCTCCAGTTGCGCTTGAACCCGCTCGAAATTGGCGGGGACGAGGCGCAGGTCGCCCGGTTGCTCCGCCGGCAATTGGGTGAACACTTCGAGCACCAGGTCGAATGGCGCCTTGCGCTGCTGCAGCAGTGTGAACAGGGGCGCAAGCCGTTCGTAATTCACCATGCCGTAGACCCCGACTCCGTCCTGCACCATCAGCCGCACAAGACCGGCATCGAGCACATCCGCCCAGACGTCCGTAAGGTAGCCGGCTCCCTCCAATTGGCTAAAGAAGGTGGAGATGGAGAGCGGTGCCCCCTTCGTACCCAGCGTGTCGCGCAAGCGCAGAAGGTACGATTTCAGATGCGCCCGATCTTCCGGCCTTCTCCAGCTATACTGATCTATTTCATAGGGAACATACCATCCGGCGAAGGCCGGGTGGGATGAATACGGTGTATTGGAAATAAAACGCGCTCCAGCCTCGGCCATCTCGGTCATGAAGGCGGCTAAGGTGATTTGCTCCTGCCCCATCAGGACTTTCCAATAGCGATGATCGTACGGCAATCCTACGGTCACCCGCAGCCCGGCCGCGAACGCGAGGTCCATGAAGGCGAGCACGCTTTCATCGGACATTCGGTATTCGTCGCCGAAGCTAGTCCATTGCAAGACCACGTCCTCGCACTCCAGTGCGCGCAATGTGGCAATTCGCTCGGCCCATTGGGTCTGCGAGAGCTTGAGATCATCTTTCCAGATCTGTAGGAAACTCCCGTCCAGCCGGCTCTGCGCGCGGCGCAAAATCAGCGCCGAAGCGACCAGCGGAATGGTGGCACCACAGAGTAGTGCATACAGCGCGGTCCGCCGCGTAAAGAATTGAGTAGTCTTTTTCATGCGAATTGCGTTCTGCGTTTCGAATCTGGAGCGGCGTCGTCCGTTTCCGGTGCAAATTTCAGGCGCGACTTTTTCCTTTTAGCCGGATGCGGCGTCTCTGACACGGCTTTCTCCCCGATCCGCCGTCGGAGTTGCGAACCAAGGGCGTCAGATGCGGATATTGAGCGTGTTCGGGACCCGACCGGAAGCCATCAAAATGGCCCCCCTTGTGGCGGCGATGGCGGCGGAGCCGCAGCTGTCCTCCCTGGTCTGCGTCACCGGGCAGCATCGCGCGATGCTGGACCAGGTGCTCGGTCTGTTCAGCATCCGGCCGGATTTCGACCTCGACGTCATGGTGCCCAACCAGACGCTGAACGCCTTGTGCGCGCGCATCATCTCGCAGCTCGACCCGGTGCTGGAGCAGGCGAAGCCGGATCGCGTCCTGATCCATGGCGATACCACCACCGCGCTCGCCGCCGCCCTCGCGGCGTTCAACCGGGGTATCGCGGTGGGGCACGTGGAAGCGGGCCTGCGCACCTACGATCTTGCCCGGCCCTGGCCGGAGGAGATGAACCGCCAGGTGGCGGACCGCCTGTGCGACCTTTTATTCGCACCCACCCCCGCCGCCGCCGCGAACCTGCGCTCGGAGCACCTGCAAGGCCGCATCCTGGTGACCGGCAACACGGTCATCGACGCCCTGTTCCTGACCCTCGCCCGCATCGACGCCGACCCGGCGCTGCGGGCGGAGCTTGACGCCCGCTTCGCCGGCTACGGCGAGGCGCGGCGACTGATCCTTGTCACGGGTCATCGGCGCGAGAATTTCGGTGCTGGGTTCATCGCCATCTGCGACGCCCTGGCCGAAATCGCCACGCGGGGCGACGTGGATATCGTCTATCCCGTGCACCTCAACCCCAACGTGCGCGGCCCGGTGCTGGAGCGCCTCGGCAATCTGGCGAACCTCCATCTGATCGCGCCGCTGGATTACGTGCCCTTCCTCTATCTCATGCGCCGCGCCGCGCTGGTGCTGACCGATTCCGGCGGGGTGCAGGAAGAGGCGCCCTCGCTCGGCAAGCCGGTGCTGGTGATGCGCGACGTCACTGAACGTCCCGAGGCGGTGACGGCGGGCACGGTGGAGCTGGTGGGGACCGACCGCGCGCGCATCGTTTCCGCAGTTTCGCGCCTACTCGACGACCCCGCCCATTATGCCAGCTTCGCCAGGCGTCTGAACCCCTATGGCGACGGAGAGGCCGCGGCGCGGATCGTGGATACGCTGTGCGGGCGCGCGCCCTCGGCCTTTGAAGGTTGAGCTTCGCCTCCAGTGCAGCTTAATGTGCCGTGCCGGCGATTTTTTTCCCCGCAGGGCGCGAAGAAGGCGTCTTGCGTTATCGCTTTGGTGACGCGATGGCGGCAAATAGATAACAGTCGCGGGGGCGTGTGCGACGCTGTTCGGGTAAGGGGACGGGCGGGAATGTCGGGACAGGGCGCGAAGAGACATCTCGCAGCGATCGGCGGGAGCTTGGCTGTGGTGCTGGTGTGCTCGGCACTGCTGGTTCCGCTGCTCGATCATCCCGCCTTTGCCCAAACCACCCCTGCGGGCCAGACAACGCCTGCGGACCCGGGAACTGCGGCGGCGCCGACCGTCCCGCCGTCCACCGTCATCCCTCCCGGATTGACGCCGCCACCCACCGATCCGGTCGCCTATGCGATGCAGCGGATTGCCGGTGACGGCAACGTCACGGTCTCGCTCACCTTGGCCGACCTCGGCATTCTCCAGCCCATCGGCCTGTCGGGCCTCGACGCCCGCCGCTCGGTGTTTTTCCCGGTGCCCGCCAACCTGCCGCTCAACAGCGCCCAGTTGAACTTCCAAGGCCGTTATCTGCGCGGCGACGGCGGGCGCACCACCTATCTCGTGTCAATCGACGGCACGCCCGAGGTCTCCCGGCAGGTGAAAGGCGAAAAGAGCGCCGTCCTGTTCGAAATCCCGGTGGCGACCACGGCCCGCCGCACCGGTTTCATGGAATTGGGAGTCGCGTGGGCCTCCGTGGTGGCCGAGCAATTGTGCGCGGACGAGCGGGCCATCGGCAATATTTTCGAGATCGGGCCGGAGACCCGCCTCACCTATAGCTACGATCGCACGGCAGTGACCGACATCGTGACCGCCTGGAGCGCACTGCCGCCCCGCCCGGTCCTGCTCGTGCCGTCGGCGCCGCTCTCGCGCAATGCTTTCGATACCGCCTGGCGCATCGCCAGCGTGATGGAACGGGCCGGCCGCCGCGCCCGCATCGTCGCCCTGCCCCAGGTGGGCGACGAGGTGGATCTGACCAAGCTCGACGTCCCGCCGGGCTTTGCCGGCGTTCCCGCCTTCGCTGCCATTTCCGGCAAGGACAAGCACCGCATCGCCAACGAGGCGGAGATCGGTGCCCTGCTGGTCGTGAATGGCCCGGGCTCCATTGCCGCCGATATCGCCATCGTCGATGAAAACCTGTCCGGCGCGATCTCCAATGCCCTCGCCGCCCTGCGCGAGCAGATCCGCACCGCGAGCCCGAGCGCCCTCGAAACCTACGACAAATGGAGCAATGCCCGGACCGGCGTGTCGGAACCAGGCGCCGACCAGAACGTCAGCCTCGCGATCCTCGCCGGGCGCCCCGTCATCACCGTTGCCGCCAATGCCGGAGCTCCGGCCGCCGGCATTCTCGCCGATCTGTGGCGCCGCATGCTGGTGGTGCCGCGCGTGCGCGCCGTCACCGCGGCCAGCCCCGACCTCGTCAATGCCGCCGAAGTGCCGCTCTCCCGCCTTGGCGGAACGCCCGGTTCGTTCGACGTTCTGGCGCGCGGCGACTGGAGCGCCGGCTTCGACCTCGCCACCGTCGTCACCGGCGGGCGCGTGCCATCCGCGTTCGCTGTCGATGTCTCGGCGGCGCCAGGAGCGGGCGATACCGCGCCGATCGCCTCGGTGTTCCTCAACGACTATCTCCTCGGCGCCCGCAACCTCACCGCCAACGGCCAGCCCGAGACCATCAAGGTGGCGGTGCCCGAATATGCGCTGACCGCCCGCAATGTGCTGCGCGTCTCGTTCCAGCGCCAGCCCATGAGCGACCGCTGCCGCGAGACCCCGCAGCCGTTCCCGGTCGCCGTCCTGCCCTCCAGCCGGGTCATGCTGCAGCCGGCGCCGAAGACCGAGGATTTCGTCGGCATCGTGCCGTATCTGGCTGAAAAGGCGGAAATCTTCGTGCCGCAGGCCTATCTGCAGGCGGGCGCGTCGCGGTTGCCGCAGATGGTCGCGGTCGCGGCCGCAGCCGGCATTTCGCCGGAGCGCGCGCGGCTCAACGTGGTGGCCGACGATGCCGAGGCACGGCCGGAAGGCACGTTCCTCGCGCTCGATACCAATGTGGCCGGCGCCAGTTCCAAGGTCACGGTTGCGGAAGATCGCCTGGTCCTGCGCGAGCGGCCGAGCGAGGTGCTGCTGAATATCTCCGGCGTCACCGGCGCCGGCGTGGTGCAGGCGGTCGCCGCCGGCGGCCAGCGTGGCATCATGTATCGCACCCTCGGCGCCACCGCGCCGGATCTCGACCGGCCGTTCCAGTTCGGCCGCGGCGACCTCACGGTGCTCACCTCCGATGGGCCGATCGTCCAGCTCGACACCCACGCGCCGGCCACCCAGGAGCAGGGGGAACGCACCGATACGTTGGGTCGCATCATGCACATCCTCAGCAATTGGGGCACTCTGCTGGCGGGAGTGGCGATCCTGATGTTGGTATTCCTCATCTTCCGCGCCCGCTGGGTGCGCGCCCATCGTCCGCCGCGCCAGCACTGAGCCGGTACGGAACCGACCCGGCGCGGACCGTAGGTTGAAAAGGGCGCGGGGCCACAGGCCACGCGCCCTTTTCCTAGCCATGTGGCACCGCGGCGCCGCGCTTCGCAAAGCCGGCCCGGTCTGCGACCATGGGCCGGGGCGATTTGGCGTGCGGTCCAGAATCCGCATACAAGGGCGCCCCGAACATCGCAGGAGCCCCCATGGCCGCCACCTCCGACCAGATCGCCCAGATCATCGCCCGCGAGATCGCGGCGCGGCCCGCGCAGGTGAATGCGGCGGTGGGGCTGCTGGACGAAGGCGCGACCGTTCCGTTCATCGCCCGCTATCGCAAGGAAGCCACCGGCGGCCTCGACGACACCCAATTGCGCACGCTGGAAGAGCGCCTCTCCTATCTGCGCGAGCTGGAGCAGCGGCGCGAGAGCGTGCTGAAATCCATCTCCGCCCAGGGCAAGCTCACCGACGAGCTGTCTGCGAAAATCGCCGCCGCCGCCACCAAGGCGGAGCTGGAAGACCTGTATCTACCCTACAAAACCAAGCGCCGCACCAAGGCGGAGATCGCCCGCGAGCGCGGCCTCGGGCCGCTCGCGGACGCCATCCTCGCCGACCGCGCCAGCGTACCGGCCGAGCTTGCCGCCCGCTTCCTCAGTGCAGACGTGCCCGACGCCAAGGCGGCGCTGGATGGCGCGCGCGACATCCTGGTGGAAGCCTTCGCCGAGAATGCCGAGCTCATCGGCCGCCTGCGCGCCCATATGCAGGCGAACGCGGTACTGAAGGCGAAGGTGATCGAGGGCAAGGAAGAGGCGGGCGCCAAATTCCGCGATTATTTCGACCATTCCGAGCGCTGGGCCACCGTGCCCGGCCACCGGGCGCTCGCCATGCTGCGCGGGCGCAACGAAGAGGTGCTCTCGCTCGATCTCGACGTGGATGCGGACGATCCCGCCCCCATCAAGCCGGTGGAGCGCATGATCGCCCAGGCCTATGCCATCTCCGCCACTGGCGGGCCCGGCGATGCCTTCCTGCGCGATGTGGCCCGCTGGGCCTGGCGGGTGAAGCTCTCGCTTCACCTCTCCATCGACCTCATGACCACCATGACCGAGCGGGCTGAGGAAGAGGCGATCCGCGTGTTCGCCCGCAATCTGAAGGATTTGCTGCTCGCCGCGCCGGCCGGCGCGCGCGCCACCATGGGGCTCGATCCCGGCATTCGCACCGGCGTGAAGGTGGCCGTGGTGGACCAGACCGGCAAGCTGATCGCCACCTCCACCATCTATCCCTTCCAGCCGCGCAACGACATTGCCGGCGCCAGCGCGGAACTCGCCCACCTCATCCGCAAGCACAATGTGGAGCTGATCGCCATCGGCAACGGCACCGCGAGCCGCGAGACCGAGAAGCTGGCGGCCGACGTTCTTTCCGCACTGCCGGCGCCCAAGCCCAAGACGGTGGTGGTGAGCGAGGCCGGCGCCTCGGTCTATTCCGCCTCCGCCACGGCGGCCGCCGAGATGCCGGATGTGGACGTCTCGCTGCGCGGCGCGGTCTCCATCGCCCGCCGCTTGCAGGATCCGCTGGCGGAACTGGTGAAGATCGAGCCGAAATCCATCGGCGTCGGCCAATACCAGCACGACGTGGACCAGAGCCGCCTCGCCAAGGCCCTGGACGCGGTGGTGGAGGATGCGGTGAACGCGGTCGGCGTCGATCTCAACACCGCCTCCCCGTCCCTGCTGGCGCGCATTTCCGGGCTCGGCACCTCGCTCGCCGAAGCCATCGTGGCGCATCGCAACCAGGTGGGCGCGTTCAAGAGCCGCAAGCAATTGCTGGACGTCGCCCGGCTCGGCCCGCGCACGTTCGAATTGTCCGCCGGATTTTTGCGCATCACCAACGGCACCGAGCCGCTGGATGCCTCATCGGTGCATCCCGAGGCCTATGGCCTAGCGAAGAAGATCATTTCGTCCTGCGGCCGCGACGTGCGCGCGCTCATGGGCGACAGCGCGGCGCTGAAGGCGCTTGATCCCAAGCTGTTCGTGGACGAGCGCTTCGGCCTGCCCACCGTAAAGGACATTCTGGCCGAACTGGAAAAGCCCGGCCGCGATCCGCGCCCGGAATTCAAGACCGCCACGTTCGCGGACGGTGTGAACGACATGAAGGACCTCGTGCCCGGCATGCTGCTGGAAGGGGTGGTGACCAATGTGGCCGCGTTCGGCGCGTTCGTGGACATCGGCGTCCATCAGGACGGGCTGGTCCATGTCTCGGCGCTGGCGGACCGATTCGTCAAAGACCCGCACGAGGTGGTGAAAGCTGGCGATGTGGTGAAGGTGCGCGTTGTGGAGGTGGATGTGAAGCGCAAGCGCATCGCTCTGACCATGCGCAAGGACGACGGCGCCGCCCGCCCCTCGGGCCCGCGCCCGCCGCAATCCAGCGCCTCGCCCGCCGACGTGCGCCGCGCGACGCAGCAAAAGCCCTCAAAGCCCGCCGACGGCGCGCTGGCCGCCGCCTTGGCCGAGGCGATGCGCCGGCAGAAATAGCCGCACGAGAGGGCGTGGCGCCGGGATGCCCGAGGCACCCGGCTCGCTCACCTCATCTGGGCGGAGACGATTTCGAAACGTGGTCGCGCAATTCCTGCAGCGAGGAGAAGCGCAGCACGCCGTCCGGCAGTTCGGCCTGGATGGAGCCGTCGGAATAGAGCGTGTAGGCCATGCCACCCACGATGCCTGATTTGAGCACGGTGGGCTCAGGCATCTCGGTGCGCCGCGCCGGGGGCCGGGTCGTCGCTGGAACCTGCGGGGCGGAAGGCTCCTGGGGCGCGATGTCCGCCTGCCGCTCGGGCAACAGGTCCGAGCCGATGCGCGGGCGCACCGGACGGTCCTGAACCGGACGCTCCTGAGGGGCACGAGGAGGCGGGGCCCGTTCGGTGCGGTCTTGTTGCGGCGCGCGATCCTGCGGCATGCGCGGCTGCGGCGGACGCTCCTGCGGCGCGCGTTCCTGTGCCCGCTCGGGAAGCGGAAGTTCGGGGGAGCGCTCCGGCGAGGAGGCGAACGGCATGCGATCCGCCGGGATGCGGTCGAACGGGTTGCGGTCCAGCGGGTTGCGCTCGGCTGTCCGTTCCTGTGGGGGGCGCTCTTGCGGGGCGCGGGGCTGCGGCGGCCGGTCGAGCGAGGGACGGTCAAGCGGATTGCGCGCCGCCGGTGCCCGTTCGAAAGCGCCGCGCTCCGGCATCTGTTCCGCCGCGCGCTCAAGCGAGCGATCGAGCGCGCGTTCGAGGCCCGCCCGTTCGGCGACCACCCGCTCCGGCACCGGCGCGTCATGCTCCTGGGGCCGATCCAGCACCCGGCCGCGCCGCAGATCCGGCGCTGGCTCGGCGTCGCCGAAGGGCAGGCGGGCGCGGGCGGCTGGCTCGCGCAGCGCAGCCGGCGGCTCGTATTCGTCGAGCGGCGCGTAATCCTCTTCCTGAGCTTCGCGCTCGGCATGGTCGTCGGCGAGCGCCAGCGGCGCGGCACCGGCGGAACCGCCCTGCCCTTCCAGCGCGTCGAAGCGTGCGTTGATCCGCGCCACTTCCTTGAGCACCAGGGCGAGGCAGACGACGATAATGCCGCTGGAGACGCTCACCGCTCCGGTGGCGATCAGGGCATTGCCGAAATAGGACACGAAAATCGCCGCTCCAAGGGCGAGGACCACAAGGCCCGCGACCACCAGGAACACACCAAGAGCCACCAGGATTCGCCACATAGTCCCAACTCCACGCACGACCGGCGCGCTCCCGGTCTTTACATTAGAAGGAGAAAGAAACAATTCAGCCCGATGCGCTGTTGTCCCCCGCCCCTGCCCGGCCTATCTAGGTCGCAGTTCAGGCGCCTGCCCCTGCCCGGTTACCGGCAGGGGGGTCGTAGAACTCCTCCCGGACCGAACGCGGAGACGCCAGATGTCTTTCACGCTTCCCGACCTGCCTTATTCCTACGACGCTCTCGCACCCTATATGTCGCGCGAGACCCTCGAATATCATCACGACAAGCATCATCTCGCTTACGTCAATAACGGTAATAATCTCCTAAAGGGAACTGAATTCGAGGGAAAATCCCTTGAGGAAATTGTAACGGGCTCCTACGGCAAGAATGCGGGCCTCTTCAACAACGCCGCACAGCACTACAACCATCTGCATTTCTGGCAGTGGCTGAAGCCCAATGGCGGCGGTGCGATCCCCGGCGAGATCGAGAAGAAGATCATCGAGGACATGGGGTCCCTCGACAAGTTCAAGGAAGATTTCACCGCCGCGGGCATTGGTCAGTTCGGCTCCGGCTGGGCCTGGCTTACCCTGCAGGACGGGAAGTTCGTCGTCACCAAGACCCCGAACGGCGAAAACCCGCTGGTTCACGGCGGAACGCCGCTGCTCGGCGTCGATGTGTGGGAACATTCCTATTATATCGACTACCGCAATCGCCGGCCCGACTATCTCAAGGCGTTCCTCGAGCACATGGTCAATTGGGACTATGTGGCCGAGCTGTACAGCAAGGCTGCCTGAGAGTTTTATCGCCTTTAACTCCGGGCGGTCCGCCAAATGGCGTTCCGCGTGGCGTTCTACGCATCCCCAGACCCGTGAGGCCGGAGCCATTCAGCTCCGGCCTTTTGCTTGATCTATCGAAATTACCTCGGGAAAGTTGCAAATTTCGCACAAGGTTCAACCGGCGCGCTTATTTCCGCAGCATTTGACTGTAGAGCCGCGATAATTGCTGCGGCGCAATGCATAAATTTCTTGCATAGCTTGTGCTGGACAGAAATAGTCGCGTGCTCACGTGGATGTGAATGGAGGCAGCCGCCATGCTGCCCCGCGGCGGTCACGTTTTCGGAGCTGATGCACAGCGTTAGAGTTGGAAGCTTCCCTCCATGCGTGTCGCAAGTGCCTTCCGTCTGCCCGCCTCGAGCGTTGATCGCTTCGCCTTGGCCCTGATCGCGGCTTTATTTCTGCTCGCCGTCTTTACCTTTGGTGACTATGGCCTGGGATGGGATGATTTCACCCACTCGCAATATGGCGATCTGCTGTACAAATATTTCAATTCACGGCTCTCACAGGACCGCGTTTTCTCGTTCGTAAATCTTTATTATTATGGCGGTGGGTTCGACCTGATCGCCGCCGCCATCCATAAGTGGATACCGGCGGCCGATATTTTCAGCGTCCGTCGGCTCCTGGGAGCCACCGTCGGCATCATCGGCTTCGCCATCGTCTGGCGCACCGGGCGCCGGCTCGGCGGCCCGGTCTGCGGGCTGATCGCCCTATGCCTCCTGGTGATCTGCCCACTCTATTACGGCCATATGTTCATGAATGCGAAGGATGCCCCCTTCGCGGTCGCGGTTGCTGGCCTGCTCTATTCCGTGGTCCGGGCGCTTGACGAATATGCCAAGCCCACTTGGCGCACCGTCACCCTCTTCGGCTTCACGCTCGGCCTCGCAGGCGGTACCAGGGTGCTGGGGCTGATCGTCGTCGCCTATGCCGGCTTCGCCTTCATGCTGCTTCTGGCTGTGGAATGGCGGAATCTTGGGTTCAAGCCCGCGTTGGAACGGTTCGCCGGCTTTCTCGGGCTGATGGCGCTCGGTTTGCCGCTTTCCTATCTGGTGCTCGGCCTGGTCTGGCCGTGGGCGGTGGTCGAGCCGCTCAATCCCCTGCGTGCTCTGGCCTATTATTCCAATTTCTGGGAAGTGCCCTGGCGCGAGCTGTATGAGGGCCGACAGGTTCTCGTGCCGGACATGCCGCGCACCTATGTGCCGACGCTGCTCTCCGTGCAGATGCCGGAAATCTTCCTCGGCCTCTCGATCATCGGCGCCGCCGGGGCGGGCCTGGGCGCGTTCTTCGGCAAGGGCTCGAGCACACGGCGGGCCATGCTCCTGCTGATCGCCTCGGCGGCGGCTTTCCCGATCCTGCTCACCGTGGTCACGCGCCCCGTGATGTACAACGGCATCCGCCATTTCGTCTTCGTCACCCCGGCCCTGGCCCTGCTCGGAGGCCTCGCCGGCAATTGGATCTGGCAATATGCAAGCCGGCTCGGCCGCACCGCCGGCCCCGCCCGCGCCGTCGTGGCCGGACTGTTCGTGATCGGCCTCGCCTTCCCGGCGGTGGAATTCGCCAAGCTCCATCCCTACGAATACACCTATTACAACCATCTGGTCGGCGGCGTGCGCGGGGCGGACAGCCAGTTCATGCTGGATTATTGGGGCCTCGCGTTCAAACAGGCCGCCGCCGAGCTGGACGAATATGTGGACGAACATCGCCGCACCCTGCCTCAGGGCCGCAAGTTCAAGGTGGCGGTCTGCGGGCCGCACAATGCGGCGGCGGAGGAACTCGGCCCGCGCTACCAGACCACCTATGATACCTCAGGCGCGGATTTCGCGCTCATGCTGGGCGAATTCTATTGCGCGCAGGTCCAGGCGCCGGTCCTGGTGCAGGTGGAGCGCGACGGTGTGGTCTATGCCCGCGTCTATGACGTGCGCGGCCGCACCTTCCCGAGCGTGTTCGCCGGCGGCAAATAGACCCTCGGACAGAACCCCAAACGCAAGGGCACCCGGCCAGGCTTGGCGCGGTGCCCTTTTTCTTTTCAGGGCTGCGAAGCCTCGAACAAAGGCCGCCGCGCGGGCTTTTACATCAGATCCATTTCAGCCGGCGGAACAACACCACGAGGCCGGACGCGAACATCACCAGGATCACGGAGATGACCCAGAAGGAATCCGGATCCTGCGTGCCGGGAATGCCGCCCACATTCATGCCGAACAGGCCGGAGATCAGCGTCAGCGGCGCGAACACCACGGTCACGACCGCCAGCACCAGCATGGATTGGTTCATCTGCTCGGCGCGCCGATCCACCAATTGGTCGCGGATCAGGGAGGCCCGTTCGCGGATTGAATCCAATTCTTCGGTGAAGCGCGCCACCCGGTCCCCGGCGTCCCGCAACCGGTTGCGGTCCTTCGGGCCGATCCAGGGATCGTCCTCCAGCGAAAAATGGTTCAGCGCCTCGCGCTGCGGCGCGATGTGCCGGCGCAGCTTGATGGAGACACGCCGCAGCACCGCAAGCTTGGGCAGCATGTCGCCGGACCCGGTGGTGGGGACGAGATCTTCCAGCTCGTCGGCCTCGTCCATCAGGCTCGCGACCACCGCATCGAGGCGGTCCACGAGGCGCATCGCCACTTCGGCGACCATCTCGCCCTGGGTATGGGCGCAATGGCGCCGGCTGAGGGAATCCGCATAGTCCGCAAGGGCGGAAATCGGCTCGTGGTGAAATGAGATCACCCGCTTGGCGTCGACCCAGAAATAGACCGAAAGCGGGTCCTCCGGCAGCGCATTACGATGCAGATTGATGCCGCGCAGCACCAGCATCGCGCCATCTGCGAACATCGAGCAGCGGGGGCGCGATTCATCGTCCAGCATGGCATCGATGATGACGGGCTCGATCCCAGAGCGGGTTCGCAACCATTCCTGGGGGCGGCGATGGTGATGGCGGAAATTGAGCCATATGAACCCGCCCTCGGGGCAGGTGCCGGCTTCCACATCGGCCCAAATCAGCGGGCGGGCGCGCCCCTTGCCATCGAACGCCCACGCATCGACCAGGCCTTCGGTTTCAGCATCCGTCATGGCGTTCCCCGCACCGGCTTCACGGGTTACGTGCCAGAAATGCGGGCAAGGGGGAAGCCACGCGTGGCGCTATTCCGCAGCCAAGGCGCTGAGAATTCTTGCCCAGCTGCGGGTGCCTTGGCGGAAGGAGCGCAGATCGTATTTCTCATTCGGCGAATGAATCCGGTCATCGTCCAGGGCAAAGCCGATCAGCAGCGTGTCTATGCCGAGCGCCGCCTTGAACTGGCCGACGATGGGGATGGACCCGCCGCTGCCGATGGTCACCGGCGCGACGCCCCATTCCGCCTCCAGCGCGGCGGCCGCCTTGGCGAGGTCGGGGCTGTCCGGCGGCACCATCACCGCCGGGCTGCCTTCGCCGAGCGTCAGGTCGAGCTGGCAATCGGCCGGAATGCGCGCCTTCACGAACGCCTCGAAGGCCGAGCGGATGGCTTTGGGATCCTGCGCCGCGACCAGGCGGAACGTGACCTTTGCAGTCGCCTTGGCGGGAATGATGGTCTTGGTGCCCTGCCCCATATAGCCGCCGAACAGGCCGTTCACCTCGAACGTGGGTCGCGACTGGATCTGCTCGATCAGCAGCCGGTCCGCCTCACCGGTGGAGATGGACAGGCCCACCGGGCCGAGGAAGGCTTCGGCGGTCAAGCCGAGGCGCTCCCATTGAGCCCGCACGGCGGCGGTCGGCTCGCGCACATCGTCGTAGAAGCCGGGAATGGTGATGCGGCCCTTGGCATCGTGCACATCCGCGATCAGCCGCGCGAGCACATGGAGCGGATTGCGGGCCGCGCCGCCGAACAGGCCGGAATGCAGGTCGCGGCTTGCGCCCGTGACGACGATCTCCGCATGCAGCATGCCGCGCAGCGACGTGGTGATGGCCGGGGTCCCGCGATCCCACATGCCGGTGTCGCAAACCAAAGCGACATCGGCCTTGAGCTCCTCTCCATGGGCCTTGAGGAAGGCCGGTAGGCTAGGCGAGCCGCATTCCTCCTCCCCCTCCAGCAACACCGTCACATCCACCGGCAGCGTTCCGGTCACGTCGCGATGGGCGCGCAGGGCTTCCAGGAAGGTAAAGATCTGCCCCTTGTCGTCGCTCGCCCCCCGCGCCACGATCTGTTCGCGGCCGTCGGCGCTGGTGCGGATCTGCGGATCGAAGGGCGGGCTGTTCCACAACTCCAGGGGGTCGACCGGCTGGACGTCGTAATGGCCGTAGAACAGCACCCGGCGGGCGGCGCCGGTCTGGGTCTTGCCGACCACGACGGGATGTCCGGTGGTGTCATGAACTTCTGCGGAAAAGCCGAGTTCCTTCAGCGAATCGGCGGCGAACGTCGCGGCCCGGCGGCACTCCTGGGCGAAGGCGGGATCGGTGGAAATGCTCTCGATGCGCAGAAAATCGCTCAGCCGGCCAAGGCTTGCATCGCGTTGCGCGTCGATCCGATCGAGAACCCGGTCCAGCGCCATCTGCCACTCCTCATCGCCCCCCGCAGCCATATGGCCGGGGACTCGGGCGCGATGCTGGGCCGCCCCGCGGCTGGAGGCAAGATGGAGCGGGGGCGGCAGGACCGCAAAAATGCGGCCCCGCCTCCCGCCGAGAGGTCAAGCTATTGAAGCCCCGTCAGAAAGCGCCCCGCGAACAGTCTTCAGCTCGCGGCGAGCAGCGGACTGCGTACGGCACCATCCTCATGGCTCGCGAGGGCAGGCCGTTGCGCGCGGCGCGCCTTCTGAAGCACGGAGCCGATACGCCGATAGAGCAGGCGCGGAAGCAGAGGCATAGCGATCGCGGCATCGTAGCCTGCGCGGCTGGCAAGTCGCGCCAGCACGGTGGAAGGCCCTTCGGTGACCAGGATGCCGGGAATGGCGTCCGGCCCATCACGGAAAGGATGGTCCGGCACCAGATCCACCGACGCGGCCTGAACCACGATCACGTCAAAAGCGCGCGGAGCGGCCAGCGCTTCTTCGATGGAGGAGACTTCCGTAACGGCCCCGACACCGAGGGCCTTTAGGCCAACAGTTGTGATTTCGCGGCGTGCGGGGTCCGAGTCGACAATAAGAATACGAGCAGTTGGCAACACCTTCATGGGGCGCTCCCATTTGGAAGCACACCGGCCACTGCACGGCCGGGGCGCCGGTTAAGCAGCTCCGGCCGAACGTAACCCCGCAATCACGTTCGACTCGCCTATATTGTTACCACATCGCACCGGGCACGCAACCGTTGCCGTACGGCCGTCAACGGCTGATGCTGCCGAGGATGCCCCGCAAAATCGCCTTGCCGAGCTGGGTTCCCACCTGCGAGGCGAGTGAACGTGCGACTTGCCGCACGACCACTTCGGTCGTGCTCATGCGGGTGGAGGCCGGGGTGCGGGGCGGCGCGGTTCCCGTGCGCGGCACCGAGGCGCGCCCGGCAGACTTTTCCGGTGCGCGCGGCTCAGGCACGTGCGCTTCCGGCGCGCTTTTCTCCGCCGCGCGCTGCTTGAGACTCTCGAATGCCGATTCGCGATCGATCGGCGTGTCATAGAGATGTCCGACCGGGCTCTGGCGCAAGATCTCGCTCCGCTCCGCCGCACTCACCGGGCCGATCCGCGCCGACGGCGGGCGGATCAGCGTGCGCTCCACCATTGTGGGCGTGCCATTGCCTTCCAAGGTGGAGACCAGGGCCTCGCCCTTGCCCAGCTCCATGATCACCTGCGCGGTATCCAGCTTGGGATTGGGGCGAAACGTTTCCGCGGCCGCCTTCACCGCCTTCTGGTCGCGCGGCGTGAAGGCGCGGAGCGCGTGCTGGACCCGGTTGCCAAGCTGCGCGAGCACGCTCTGCGGCACGTCGAGCGGATTCTGGGTGACGAAATAGACCCCCACCCCCTTGGAGCGGATCAGCCGCACCACTTGCTCCACTTTCTCCAGCAGCGCCTTCGGCGCCTCGTCGAACAGCAGATGGGCTTCATCGAAGAAGAACACGAGCTTGGGTTTCTCCACGTCCCCCACCTCGGGCAATTGCTCGAACAGCTCGGAGAGCAGCCACAGGAGAAAGCAGGAATAAAGGCGCGGCGCGCCCATCAGCTTGTCGGCCGCGAGGATGGAGATCGTCCCGTAGCCGGAACGATCGATGCGCATGAGGTCGCGGATATCCAGCGCCGGCTCGCCGAAAAAGCTGTCGGCGCCCTGGTTCTCCAGCATCAGGAGCTGGCGCTGGATGGCGCCGACGCTGGCGGCGGAAACGTTGCCATATTGCGCGGACAGGCTTTTCGCATTCTGCGCCACCCAGGCGAGGGTCGCGCGCAGATCCTTCAGATCGAGCAGCAGCAGGCCTTCCTCGTCGGCGACGCGGAACACGATGTTCAGCACGCCTTCCTGGGTCTCGTTCAGGCCCATGAGCCGCGCCAGCAGCAACGGCCCCATCTCGGACACGGTGGCGCGGACCGGATGGCCCTGCGCTCCAAACAGGTCCCAGAAGATCACGGGGAAGGTATCGGCCTCATAGGCGATCCCGACCTCCTTGGCCCGCTGGAGCAGGAAATCCTTGCCCTCTCCCTTGGCCGCGACGCCGGAGAGATCGCCCTTGATGTCGGCCGCGAACACCGGCACGCCGGCCCGGGAGAAGCCTTCCGCCATCCCCTGGAGCGTCACGGTCTTGCCGGTGCCGGTGGCCCCGGTCACAAGGCCGTGGCGGTTGGCGAGGCGCAAACTGAGATATTGGGGATGCACCGTCTTTCCTGCGACGCTAGCGCCGAGAAAGATTTTGCCGTCCGAATCAGGACTCTCCATCCCATCCTCCCATTCCGTGCTGCCTGCTTTGTCGCGCGGGCAACACGCCTCGGGCAAGTGGTCCGACATGCTTTTGCGCGCTTGCGCCCTTGCTGCGGCGCGGTCAATATCCCGCCGCGCCGTCCCGACGAAACCGCGAGAAGGAGTTGCCCATGGATGAGTTGACCGCTCGGCTCATGGACAAGGTCGGGGTAAGCGAGCAGGTGGCCCGTTCCGCCGTATTGGCGGTGCTCGCTTTCCTCTCGCGCGAGGCGCCGCCGGCCGCCATCGCCGATCTTGTCACCGCCATCCCCGACCTGAAGGGCGAACTGCTGATGCCCCCGGCGGAGGACGCCTTTCCGGCAGCCACCGGCCATTTCGGCGGCATGGCCCGCCTGATGCGGGTCGCCGACCAGATGATGGAAAGCGGCATGACCATGTCTCAGGTGCAGGATGCCACCCGCGAGGTGGTCGCCTTCGCCCGCGAGAAAGCCGGCCCGGAACTGGTGGATCGCATCGTCGCCGCCGTTCCCGGCCTGCGACAGGTCGCGTGAGCCCGATGGCCTGAGCCGGCAACGGAGTTTCGCCCGACATGACCGCCCCCCTTGCCCCGAAAGTGCTCCAGGCCTGCGGCCGCGCGCTGCTGCTCGGCCCGCGCACCTTGATCATGGGCATATTGAACGTCA
This sequence comes from Roseixanthobacter psychrophilus, assembly GCF_043195195.1. NCBI lineage: Bacteria > Pseudomonadati > Pseudomonadota > Alphaproteobacteria > Hyphomicrobiales > Xanthobacteraceae > Roseixanthobacter > Roseixanthobacter psychrophilus. The sequence continues at coordinate 91,128 of NZ_JBAFWT010000002.1, read as the reverse complement.
CCCCCGATTCCTTTTCGGACGGCGGGCGCAGCCTTGCGGTGGAAGATGCGCTCGGCAATGCCCGTCGCCTCGCGAGTGAAGGCGCCGACATCCTCGACATCGGCGGGGAATCGACACGCCCCGGCCATGTGCCGGTGCCGTCCGATGAGGAATGGGCGCGTGTCGCCCCGGTGCTGGAGGCGCTGAAGGCCGAGGCCGGCATCCCGGTTTCCATCGACACCTCGAAAGCCGACGTCGCGCGCCGCGCCATTGCCGCCGGCGCAGTCATCGTCAACGACGTGTGGGGCTTCACGCGCGATCCCGACATGGCGCATGTGGTGGCGGACAGCGAGGCCGCGGCGGTGCTGATGCACAACCGCACCGAGGTGGACGAAAGCCTCGATATCGTTGACGAGTTGCTCGGCTTCTTCGAAAAAGCGCTGGAGCTGGCGACACGGGCCGGCGTCCGCCAGGACCGCATCGTGCTCGATCCCGGCATCGGCTTCGGCAAGACCTTCCCGCAGAATCTAGCAGCCATCGCGCGCCTGCCGGAATTGCGCGTGCTCGGTTATCCGCTGCTGCTCGGCACCTCGCGCAAGTCCCTGATCGGCAAGGTGATCGACAGCCTTCCGGCCGAGCGCGTGCCGGGCACCATCGCCTCGAACGTGATCGGCATCATGGCCGGGGTCGAGATCATCCGCGTGCACGACGTGGCCGCCCACGTGCAGGCGGCGCGGGTCGCGGAAGCCATCCGCGACGCCAGATGAGCCTGACGCGCGCCTATCTCTGCCTGGGCGGAAATGTCGGGCAACCGCGCGAAACGCTCGCGCTCGCGGTCGCGACGCTGGCCCGCGCCGGCCTCACCATCGCTGCGCGATCCTCGCTCTATCGCACCCCGCCCTGGGGGCCGGTGCCGCAGCCCGCCTATCTCAACCAGGTGGTGGCGGTGGATTGCCCGGTCGATGCACGCGGGTTGCTGTATCTCGTTCTTCTGGTGGAGCGCATGCTGGGGCGCGACCGCACGCGCGAGGTCCGCTTCGGGCCAAGGACGATCGATATCGATATTCTGGCATTCGGCGATGCGCGGATCGACGACAGCGACTTGCAACTCCCCCATCCCCGCCTGATGGAGCGCGCCTTCGCCCTGGTGCCGCTGGCGGAAATCGCCCCCGACCTGCGCATCGACGGGGTGCGCGTAAAGGATGCGCTCGCGCGGCTGGATGCGAGCGCCATCGTCAAGATCGCCTGAGGTGGACAAGAACCTGAGGCGACGCGAAAAGGGCGCCACAGCCTTGTGGCGCCCTTTTCAATCTTACTTCACTCACGCCGCGTCTCAGTCGATGCGGCTGTTGCTGGCCCAGGAATCCACCTGGCGCTTCACTTCGTCCTTGGCGAGGCCGTAGCGCTCCTGCAGCTTGCCTTCCAGGATTTCGCGATTGCCCTTGATCTCGGCAATGTCGTCGTCGGTGAGCTTGCCCCATTGGGTCTTCACATTGCCGGTGAATTGCTTCCAATTGCCTTCGATACGATCCCAGTTCATGGTTGAACTCCTGTGTTGGAAACGATGCTTGTACAACGTGGGCGTTGCCGCGATGTTCCCGCCCCGCGCCCATTGAGCGCAGGGCGCGGAGCCGGCATGCTCGCCGCAGCCCGCATCGCCTTTTGCGAGGCGTGCAAATGGCTGCGACCGCCGAAGGGGATGTCATGACGCCGGTGAAAGACGACGACGCGAAGCTCGCCGAAGGTGTGGTTCGGGGCGAGCGGGCGGCGCTCGCGCGGGCCATCACCCTGATCGAATCGCGCCGGCCGGATCATCGACGGCGCGCGGAAATCCTGCTCCAGGGCCTGCTGCCGCGCACCGGAAATGCTTACCGCGTTGGAATCACCGGCGTGCCCGGCGTCGGCAAATCCACCACCATCGACGCGCTGGGCACCTATCTGACGCAGCAGGGGCACAAGGTGGCGGTGCTGGCGGTGGACCCCTCCTCCACCCGCACCGGCGGATCGATCCTCGGCGACAAGACGCGCATGGCCCGCCTGTCGGTCGACCCCAACGCCTTCGTGCGCCCCTCGCCTTCCAGCGGCACGCTCGGCGGCATCGCCGCCAAGACGCGGGAAACCATGCTGCTATGCGAGGCCGCCGGCTTCGACGTGGTGCTGGTGGAGACCGTGGGCGTCGGCCAGTCGGAAACCGCCGTCGCCGACCTCACCGACACCTTCCTGGTGCTCATGCTGCCGGGCGCCGGCGATGAGCTTCAGGGCATCAAGAAAGGCGTGCTGGAACTGGCCGATATCGTCGCGGTGAACAAGGCCGACGGCGACAATCTGAACCGCGCGCGCGCGGCGGCCGGGGAATATCGCGCGGCGCTGCATCTGCTCGGCGCACGCGCCGCCCATTGGTCGCCGCCGGTCCTCACCTATTCCGGCCTCACCGGCGAAGGCATCGAGCGGCTGTGGGCGGAGGTGATGAACCACCGCACCCGCTGCGAGGCCGCCGGCGCCTTCGCCGCCACGCGCCGCGCCCAGCAGGTGCGCTGGATGTGGACCCTCCTGCACGAGAAGGTGGCGGAGCGCGTCGCCAGCGATCCCGCCATCAAGGCGCGCGTGCCGGCGCTGGAAAAAGGCGTCGCCGAGGGCACGCTCTCGCCCACTTTGGCCGCGAACGAGATCGCGGCGCTGCTGGGGCTCTAGACCATGCCGGACGAGCGACGGCGGATCTTGATCTGCGGCTTCGGAGCGTTTCCGGGCGTGCCGGACAATCCTTCCGCGCGGGTGGCGCGGCGGCTCGGACGGCTCGCCCGCCCCGCGCTTAGCGACCTCGCGCGCCATGTGGAAATCCTGCCCACGCGCTGGGCCGCGCTCGATCTTGCCGAAGCGCGCATCCGCGACCTGAAGCCTGACGCCATCGTGCTGCTGGGGGTCGCATCCCGCCGGCGCAACGTCTGCGTCGAGCAGCGGGCGCTCAACGCCGCCGGTTCGTTCCCCGATGCCAGCGGCGTCGCGATGACGGGCCGCAGGCTGGCGGAGGGGCCGGGCGAAATCCGCAGCAGCGCCGACCTGCCCCGCCTCGTCGCCGCGCTGCGCGCCGCCGGCCTGCCGGTCGCGGTCTCCCGCGACGCGGGGCGATATCTATGCAACGGGCTATATTATCGCGTGCTGGCGCTCGCAGCGCCGCGCCATGTGCCTGTGGTCTTCATCCATCTGCCGGGCGGCCCGGCCACCCGCGGCCGCGCATGGGAAAACCGCCTCGTCAGCGGCCTCGGGCAGGCGCTGGCGATCGTCGCGGGTCGGCTCAGCGGCCCTGCCGGGGCGGCTTGGGCGGGGTGATGTCGATCATCTCGTATTCGCCCGCCCGATAGGTCTGCGTGCGCACCTCGACGATGCCCTTGCCGAGCAGCAGGTAGCGGATGCCGCCCACCACCACGAGGGCGGTGACGAACAAGCCCACCGCGATCAGCAGGCTGCCGAGCAAGGTAAACAGCAGAACGGCGCCGACAGCGGCGGCCAACAAAATTCCGACGCTGCGAAAAGTGGAGAAGAAGCGGGTCATGGGTCCAATCCTGATACGCTTTCAACCCTACTTCAAGCTTTTGGCGGCGATGTGGCGAAAGCGCAACGCATCCGGGGGCACCCGATCGGGGTCGCCCGGCCCGGATGCCGAGCGAGGCGAAGAAACTTAAGCGAGGCCAGGGAACTCAGGCGTAGCTTTGGAGTTGACCTTGGGAACACCCAAGGAGTCGCCGGACATGTCGCGCAGTGCCCTTTATGCCGTGATCGCCATCCTTGTCGTAGTGGTCGGCTTCGGCAGCTATTACGCTTACAGGGATTATCAGGATAAGAAGAATTCGACGGAAATCACCATCGGCCCGAAGGGGATCAAGATCGATCCGCCGGCCCGCTGAACGAGACCGTCCTGATCTCATGAGGTTCCAGCCGTGGCACGGGGCACACTCGGCTTGCGCCCTGCCGCGTTAAAGCTGAGACACCCCCGTTGCGCCCGACCATAGGCAAGCGCAGCGGGGGCTGATCGCCCTCCAGGATGCGATCATCTCAGGATGCGATCATCTCCACGACCGCGCGCCGGCTGTCGGCGGCGTCCTTTACTGCGCGCTCGATGCGCGTGTCGAAAAACTCCTTGGCGGCCGGGAAAGCGAGGTGCAGGTCGTCGGCAATGAGGGTCAGAACCTCGCTGCTGAGCACCTGCTTCTGTTCCGCCTCGCTCCACCCCTCGGTCGCATTTCGCTTGGCGAGCCCGTAGACCAGCGCGCGCCCGAGGCGCAGCACCAATGCGTTCTCCGCGGCGGCTTGCGCAGCTCCTCGGGCAAGCGCCGGCGCGACCTCGGGCGGCGCGGAGGCGATCAGAAGCTCGGCCATCTGCTGCGCACTCGGATACCGCAGATTCACGTAGAGCTGGTGGGACTCCGGATAGAACCGCGCCGCACGGTGCTGAAGGTTGCGATCCGCCACTTCTTGTGCGCTGCGCAGCAGCAGCAGCTCGGGCATTTCCTCGAAATCCTCCACCTTCTCCGGAGAGTCTTTCTTCTCGGGCGGCTCCTTGGCCTTGGCTTCAGGCGGCTTGGGCGGCGTGGGCTTGGCTTCGGCGGCAGGCTTCGGCGGGGCCGGCGGCTGAACCGACGCGGGCACGGGCGGCTCCTTCGTCTTGTCGCTCGCCGGAGCGGGCGGCTTGGGAACCGGCGGCGGGCTGCGGAACTTCGGCCGCAGGCGCTTGAGGCCGAGAGAGGCGATCAGCTTCTCGAGCTGCTGCCTCACGCTGCCGATGAGGGCCTGGTCGGGCGATGCGCTGCGCATCATGTCCCGCAGCCAGGCCGGATGATTGGCCCGCACCATGGCCGCGAAATCCATCATCCGCACCTGGTCCTGCGCGCCGTTCTTGTAGCGCAGGAACTGCCGATACCCTTCCGCCCGGACCGGATAATCCTCGTCAAGCTCGACCAGCACCGAAAGATGCCGCGCATCGGAGCTGATGCCGTAGTTCGGCGCCTCGCCGGTCCACCCCGACCACATGCGCACTTCGTAGAGCTCGTCACCATGAAGCAACCCGGCAAAGCTGACGCCGCGGCTGAAACTGTCCTTGTAGGACGCATTGACTTCGGCGCGCTCGAGATGGACCGGATCATAGCCGAAATGCACCTTCACGCCGTCCGCGACCTGCACCGTGTCCCAGCGGGCGAAGCTCTCGCCGACGATGCGCAAGAACGGAATGAATGGCCGCATGCCTGAAAGATCGTGCAAATCCGGGCCGAGCAGCACGTCCACATCGCCGCGAATCTGGAAGAAGCGCTGCTGAAGGGCCAGTTGAAGCCACCATTTGGGAACCTTCGGGTTCCCGTCATAGGGGTCGGCAACGGTATCCTGGCTCGCGCGGTTGCCCAGCAGGACCACCTCGGTCCAATCGCTGCCGGTGCCCAAGCCCTCCGCCTTCACCTGGTCGGTCACGTCGAGCACCGCGCTCGGCGCGCCGGTCACGGGGTCGGGGCGCAGAACGCGCCCGTAGACGCCGCTGCGCTTGCCCAGCAGCACTTCACTGACGCGTCCCTCGCGGCACGAGCGATAGCGCACGCCATGGTGGTTCGAGGGCAGGGAGGCCACCTTCGCCCCCATGCCGAAATTCCCGTCCAGCCCCTGCATCTTGCCGATGGAGGACGCGATGTCGCACATGCGGAAAAGCTCCTCCGCATTCATCCCCACGCCCGTGTTCCAGATGCGGAGCTTGCGCACGCCGTCGACGCGGCAGGCCGCGATCTCGACCTGCCGCTCCCCGAGCGGCGCCGATGCCGCGGCCTCCAGTGCATTTTTGACCAACTCCCGCAGCATCATGCTCTTCGGGCAGCGTTCGATCGTGCTTGCTACGAAAAAATCTTCGTTGTGGACGCGAATTTTCGTTACCAATTCATTCATGCCCGCCCCCGAAAAGAGATAGTCCGCCGATTACTACCAATCATGACTTGAGTTTCCGCAGCTAAATTGATCTTTGAGACTGGATATATTTAAATTTTTGCAGTGATAAGCTACGGCGCAGCGACCCAATTTGGGGCAATAAATACCCGGAACGCCACCGCCGGATGTGCGGAGCGATGTCGAACCATGCACAAACCAAGCCAGACAAGCTCTGCACCTTGCCTGCGCACCCGGCGAACAGCGCATTGTGCCGCTTGTCGGCGCCCTCGCGCGAACTGCGCTCAAAGTCTGCGGATATCGGTTGCGGGAGGCACCGTGCGCTGGCTGGGGCGCCAGGATTCGAACCTGGGAATGGGGGAATCAAAATCCCCTGGTTCGAAGTCGCGGGACATTGGCACATCTCATTATTTTTTTGAAATCCTCTTTCCCTGTGCCGGTTTTTGTACGGGCCCACGCGGATCGGCAAAGGGTGGAGTTCCTGCGTTGGCGGGGCTTTCACCTGTGCCGGGATTTGTCCGGTCCACCCGCGATCGGCGGGTTTCGACTTCGAGGAAGGCATAGGCCTTTTCGGTCTGCACGACGCTCGAATGTCCAAGCTGATCCCGCACCATCTCCAAAGACCAATCCTGTTCCTGGAGCAGCCGGCACCCATGGGTTCGCCGAAGGTCGTGCCAGATCAAGCCTGAAATTCCGGCACGCTCTGCCGCGCGCTTCAGCCCCCGCAACATATGGCCGAACCGATTCCCGTCGATGTCTACCGCGCGCGCCCTGCCCTGCCGGCTCGCCGGCGCCGAGGCGGCGTGGAAGAAGACGTAGGGCGATCGGATGTGACGCGGCAGCGTACGGAGCACCTCAAGCGCTGGCTCGAGCAGGATCACCGTGCGATCGCGCTTCCCCTTAGCCGTCTCCTTTGGGATCATCACCTGCTTGGCATCGAGGTCCACCCGGTCCCAGGTCAGGCCCCATTGCTCTTCCGAGCGCAGCCCGGAATAGATCGCGAAGAGGATCGCGGCGCGGACGCGCGGAATCGCGCCTTCGAGCAAGCGGGCTTCGTCAGCTCGCGTGAGGTACCGCGTCCGAGATGGTGCCTCGCGCAGGCCGCGCTTCTTCCGCGACTTCAGAAAAGCGCCGACCGGGTTGGCGTCCACCCATTCCTTTTCGATGGCGAAGCCATAGATGCTGGAGAGGCAGGCGAGGTCGCGGCGCACGGTCGGCGCCGTCGCGCCCATGGACCGCCGCCACGTCTCGAACTCCTTCAGGTCGGCGCTGGATATGCTGGTGAGCAGCTTGCCGCCCATGTTCTCATCGAGCCACTGGATGGACGTACCGTAGCGCTTCACCGACGATTTTCGGAGGGTCGGGCCGTGCTCAAGGATGAAGGTATCGGCCGCCTCGTTGAGCGTGATCTTGGGCTTCGCGCCCCAGGCGCCGGCGTCTAATTCGGCGAGCCACGTCCTAAGACGCTCGCGAGCGACGCTTTCAGATCGCGTTTCGAGGGAGCGTCGAAACTCCTGGCCGTCTTTCTGGGCGCGGCCCCACCACGTCTTGCCCCGCTTGTAGACATTGGCCATTCGGTCACCTGTACGCGCTGAGCGTCCCACCATTTCATGACGGCGTCGAGATCAAAGACCCATTTGCCGTGCTCGCCAAACGGCTGGCGAGCACCCGGGATCTTCCCTGCAGCGGCAAGCCGGATCCAATGGCGGGGCGTGAAGCCGAACCGCTCGGCCAGGGTGGATGCCGGCACAGGCTTCGCCATCGTCACCTCCCCTTGCTCAAGTGGTTGGCGGCCGCGCGGATGGCCTCTTCGGCGGAATCGCACAGCGCCAGCATAGACACCGTGATCATGAGGTTTTCGGTCAGCCCGAACTCTTCGACCTGGTGGCCGGCCCTGTCCCACCGCATCCCTTCGGCGCTTTCGTGCTCGATGCGCTCGTGCATCTCGCCGGGGCAGTTCGTCCAGCCGACGACAGGAATGCCCTTCGCGATCGCATAGCCGATCTCGAAAGCGGTCCCCGGATCCATGTGGGGGCCGCGGAAGGGTGAGATGTTGGCCACCATCATGCTGCACCGGTCGATGGCTCCGATGCACCCCTGGTAGATCGAAAGCGCGTCCTGCGCAGGCTCATCGAGAGGGAAGAGACCGGTAAGGCCGTGATCTGCACAGAGCTTCTTGAGGCGGTAGCCTTCGAAGATCGCATCAGCGCGGAAAACCTCGGGACCGGCGAGATAGATTTTCGGCTGTGCCATGTCACTCGTCTCCGGACGCGGCGTTTAGCACTTGGTGCACCACCGAAGTGTGCATCGGCGAACCATAGCGCATGCCATAGGTGAGGCCCGTCGCTTCGCACCATTGGCACTCTTCATAGCGCGTCTTGCCATGGCCCTTGCAGACCTCGCAGAGGACAGCGGTAAAGTTCCCGGGCATGCGCGAGAGGCCGCGCACTAGGCGCTCGGCATGTGCCTTCTCGGTGCCCCAAGGGATATGAAACCAGTAGCGTGACATGGCTCACACCTTCCCTTTAATACCAGTGACGGCGCGGGCGCCAAGCGCGTCGGCAGTGCATAGCCAATGGGTGTCGTCACCAGCCCAGCCGGGGACGTCAAACCCGGCGGGGTTCACTTGTGTGAGGTAGAAATGTCGGACGGGCAGCATCGCGAATTCCAGCAGATCGTCCTCGTCCACCACCCACGGGCAACCGCAGGCGATCGCATCAAGGATGTCGTCCTCAGAGATGGTCGCAAGATCGACATGGCCTTCGACAAATGCTGCCCAGAGCGCGCCATCCTCGGTGTTCAGAACGCGCATGGCTCACGCCTCCCCTTTGGGAGGGGCAGAAAACCCCGAAAGCTCAGCGAGCACCTCTTGCGGGCTGATGCAGATCTTGTCCGCAAGAAGGGCCATCAACTCCGGCTCTTCGCCATCCCGTGTCAGGATTAGGGTGCGCTTACCGGCGCCGGCCATCCAGCCGAGTTCGAGGTGGGCGGATCGACCGCATGGAAGCAACAGCAGACACGTGTCAGCCCACCGCATGGCACTGAAATCTGCATTGAAGCCCTGGGCGGCCCGGGGGTGGGATAGCAAAGCTGCCCTATAATCCTCAGCCGTGCATGGCACCGACAGGCCGATGTCCGCCCATTTGAAGCCGGTCGAGTGCGGCGGGTTGCGGAAGTCATAGACTTGATGGCCGTTGTGCCGAAGAAGTTCCACCATCCAGGGCTGGTACGCGTTGCGCCACGACGACGCGAGATAGATGCGGGCCATGTCACTTGCTTCCCAGCTTTGAGAGGTCGGCAATGTCGAGATGGGCAAGAGCGGCGCGGACGCCTATCAGCACCCTGCCGAACCCAATGCCCTGTTCGATTGGCGAGTTCGACCCGGCCCGCAGTATGCGAGCGCTCTCGTGAAAGCCCATGGCCTCTTGTGTTCTCGCGAAGTGCTCGCGCACCAGCTGCACAGCATCGATGCCCGTAGGGTCGGTCGCGGGCTCGGCCGCCATAAACGCCGCCATGTCCTCATAATCGGTCGTGTCCCAGACCGCGCCAATGCCGCCGCATTCGAAGCAGCCAAGCCCTAAATGACACCTCAGGGCGGGACTGTATCGTCCGGTGGCGTAGCCCTCGTTCAACTCGTGGCAGCCGCAACAAGACCGCCAGAAGCCCTTGCTATCCATGGCTTCTCGGACGCTCTGCGCGCTGATCACCTCACCCTGTGCGGCAGGGGCCGCTTCCTGCGGCAACGGCGAGTTCTTTGGCTTCGCGGCCTGCTTGGCGCGGATCTGCTCGACCTTCGTCCAGACCCTGGCGAGTTCTTTCTCGCCGGCCACATCCATGTCCGTACCGTGCGCGAGGCACAGCGCAGCGAGCGTGACCATGACACCCCCGACTTCCTGTGCCAGTTCTCCGACCGGCCGCCCATAGACGTAGCGCACGAGCTGCTGCGCCTCGCTCTCGGTGCAGCCGCAGGCCTGGACAAGCTCCAGAGCCTCTTCGAGAAAGCGATGGTTGCGCTCCACTTTGTCGGCGCAAATCTCGATGCCGAAGCATTCCAGCATCCAAGGCCGGACGCGCGCCTGAAATGGTTCCACCGGGGGCACTTCGTTCATTGGAAGATCCTCAAAAGGGGATGCCATCGCCGGCGACCTCGACCACCAGGTGCACGATCTCGACCGGGTCGCGCGTAGCCGCGATCGCGAGCGGCTGAAGCACGTAAAATTTCTGGCCGGGATTGAGCGCAGCGAGACGCTTCGCCTCGGCCAGGGCGCTGGCTTGACTCGGGTGCCTGTAATGCGGGGTGCGACCTTCCGGGTTCCAGACCAAGAAGAAGGCTTTCTCAGACATCGGTGTCGCGCTCCTCATGGCGGATAACCTGCAGGTCGATGTCGCACCCGACGACCTGGCGCAGCGCAGCGCCGGCGGCCTCGACGTCGATATGAAAAGCGCTGGGCACCGCGTCCGAAATGCCGATGGTCGCCTTGAGGGTGGGTGTGCTGAAAAGCGAGCGCGGCAGAGTGGCGGTGCAAGCCATGGCCCGTTCGTCTCTCGACACGGACGGCTCGCCGCGCGAGAAGCGCATGCTGCCGGCGGCGTCGAACACCAGCCAGAAGCTGTAACTGATCTCGTTCGGACCCATGCATGAATGCCGCGGGCTCATGATTTCCTGCTCCCTGCGCTCATACGAGCAATCTGGGTGCGCAGTTCCGCGACCTGTGCCGCATGCTCAAACGTGGAGGTGATGATCTCAGCGCCGGACCCGAGACCTTGCAGCCGCGCGACGTCCGCCAGTTGCTGGCCGCGAGTGCGAATGGCGGTGGCGATGTCGGCGCCGAAGCGCTTGATTTCTTCGTCTCTCATCGAGGGTCCTCCCGGCCGAGATCAATCGCTTCCGCGCGGGCCCGCTTGATGATGTTGGTCATGTGCCTGACGATGGCGTCGGGCGGCTCCTTCGACATGCGCAAGGCGGCGGACACGCCATAGAGCTGCTGGCAGATCTGCAGAGGGTTGATGCCGGCCTCGGTCCAGAATTTCAGCTCACCCATGTCGTGCTGATCGCGGTGCGCGGAATGGGACAGCGGGAGCGTCCACATATCCGAGGGCCGGGCGGACGTGCCGGCGTTGTCCTTGCCCCAGGCGTGAAGGGACAGCCGGACGTGCGCCGCCTCGACGTCGCCGACCATGCCGGTGATCAGGCAAGGCAGTTGACGGATGAACGCCAGATGCAGGGCGTCGAGTTTGCGCCCGCGCTCGCGCGGTGGCTTGCGCGTCCGGGTCGCTGCGGTGGTCCGTTGCTGGCGTGGAGGCCAGCCGCCGATGGGGACAATGCGCGCCATCTATGCGGCCTCCGCGGTGGCCGGCATGGCGTCGATATTCCCGAGGCGCGGCACGAAGGTGTAGGCGGCAACCCATGGGTTCGCGTCCCAGGAGCCGGGGCCGTTGATGTTGTTCCAGAGCAGTGCATATGCCGCCTGCGGTGACGTTCCGCTCTGGCCTTCGGCTGCAGACCAATTCTCCCATCGGAGCATTCCGCCGCCGACGCGCTGCACTCCTTCTGCCAGGGCATCTTCGCGGCTGATATCCTGCAACCGCTGCACTCGCACGTCGGTCACGTAGAGGGTGATGCGGGACGCCCAGCGGGGCAGGTACATGCTGGGGCGCGGCTTGCCCACCAAGCCGATATCCGCATAGCTGCGCTTGGTGGCGGCGTATTCGATATCGGCATCACGCGGGATGTCGCGCGGGGCTGTCCCGTTGAGAGACCGGGCCGCGTGCCACGCCTCGCGGACCCACAGGCGGTCGCCAGCCTGATAGGGCAGCACCGCCAGCAGTTCGCTGTGACGCAGGTCGTGCCAGCGCATCCCACGGTCCCGGAAATGCCAGTCATATCCGCGCGTATCGCTCTGGCCGAACTCGGTGATGGCGCCGAAACGCCGCAAGCGCTTCAGGTGCCCATTGCGCCGGGTCTGCGTCTTGCCCGTGCCTGGGCGCTCGATCTCGCGCAGGAGGCCGCGGACCATGGAAGCCGTGAAGAGGATCGGGTGATCGGTCATGCGACCCTCGCGATTGTGGTCGGCATGCCGTTGTGTTCCACGCCGTCGAGCAGGCGGCCGGCGGCGCGCTTGCCGACGCGGCGCATGACGTGGAATTTCTCCCCGTGGAAGCCGCGGCCGCCGTCAAGGTTCAGCCAACGGGTCTTGACGTCGTCAGCGAACTTTCGGCTGTAATCGGCTCGCCAATCAGGGTCATCCCGCTCTCGGTCGATCGCCACCGCCCACTCGCCCCACTGCTTGAAAAGGTAGGGGATGCCGTGCGCGGCGCAGAAATCACGGGCGGCGCGGTGCCAATCGGGGTGCGACGGGCGCGCGCGCGGGCCGCTCTCCCCACCGGAGATAAGCCAGGAGAGGAATTCCCAGCCGGTCCAATCCACGTGGCCGAGGGCGGGCTCGTAGGAGACGAAGGTTTGCCATCCGCTGGTGGCGAGCGCGGCAAGATCCTCGCGCCGCTCATCGGCCCGGCGCTGGTCCTCCACCGAGACGCCGATCAGGACATTCGGAAGAGGCCAAGCTTGATCCGCATCGAGCAGAAGAACCGCGTCGCCGTCGCGGGGATCTTTAGCGGTCCAGCCGGGCCGCCGCACATAGGGGCGATAGCCGGTTCCGCACACAAGGCCGCCGATATAAGCGCGCATCCGCGCGCTGCGCTTGGTCAGCACCTGGAACGTGTGCTGCGGGCACAGCGCCATGACGGCGAACACCCGGTCGATCCACTCGTCTGGCACGCTCTCGTGAAAGAGATCGCCCATCGAGTTGACGAAGATCCGCCGCGGGCGGCGCCAGCGCAGCGGTTGGGTGAGGATGTGGTCGGGCGCGAGGGCGACCTTGCCGGTCCACACGGGCGGCTTGTTCATGAACTCGCCGCGCGTAGTCGTCCCCCGGTAATGAAGAAGGTGCGCATTGCCTTCACCATTGGGCTTCGGCGTCATGGCTTCCAACCGATCCGCCATTTTCATGGCGTAGCAATTGGTGCAGCCGGGCGAGACGATGGAGCAACCGACGATGGGGTTCCACGTCGCGTCGGTCCATTCGATTTTCGAATTGTCACCCACGGTCGCCCTCCTCTCCAAGGGCGGCCGGGATGTGCATCCACGCGGTGGGGCGGCAAATTTCGGGCGAATGGTCCCGGAAGGTCGAGCCGTCCTCGAAGGTATAGCCGGGAGCCAGCTCCATCCTGTTGAAGCGGGTGACGAACTCGCCGAACCCCGAATGCCAGAACATGCGGATCGCGTTGCCGTTCACGATGCCCCAGAATCTGGAGCCGTCGCGCGGAGCGCTCGCCATGTCCATGATGAGAGGTTGGGAGGCCGAGCCGGGGGGAATCCCGGCCTCCCCTTCGCCGGAGTTTGCTAAGGGGGATCGCAGCCCCGGCGAATTCGCGATGGTCATGCGGCGCTCCTCTGGCGCTGGCGTCCCGAAAGGACGAACGAGCGAGCGGCCACGCCGCGGTTGCAGATGGCGATTTCCCGACGCGCCTCAGCGATCAGCCGGAGCGTCTCGGCCTTGAGCCGAGCTTCCTCGGCGAGCAGGCGGGCCAGATCCTGGTCAGACATCGGGGCCTCCATCGGGGAACAGGCCGCGCACAACAGCGAAGATTGCGACCACCAGCAGGGCGGTGGTGATGATGCAGATGAGGGTGGAGACGGTGGCGACCATCTCAGGCCGCTTCCTCTTCATCTTCCTCGGGACCCATCTCGGCGACCCGGGCGGAGACCTCGGAGACCATCCGCATCCCGGAGAGGAAGCCGGCCATCTCGTGCTGGCGCTGGGCTTCGTTGGCCGCCCGGCATGCCCGCTTGGCCTCGGCCCGCTGCTCGGGGCTCCAGTGGGCCGGGAGCGGGATCATCCCGTCCAGGTACTCGGCGAGTTCGGTTTGGAAGGTTTCGGTCTCGGTGGTCATCTGCGATCCCCATCGCTCTTCGATGAGGATGAGATTACTACACACTGTAGCAGTGTCAACTACCTATCGTAGCAATTTTGCGGAGCCGTGCTCGACACGATGGAATGGGGATTGCTACACTCACTCCAGCGCTGCCCTGGCGCATGAAGGTCCGGCGTTGGCCTGTTCACTCCGCGTTAACCAAATCAGGGGGCAATGGATGACAAAGGGGATATTCGATGCAGAACACATCGCACGCTGTCATGGCGCAACGCACCGAACCGGCCGATAGCCCCGATGATTTCCCCACGCCGCCGTGGGCTACGCGAGCGCTATGCCGATATGTTATCGGAGAGCATAGCCTCGGGAGCATGAGCTGTCTTGAGCCGGCCTGCGGTGCCGGCCATATGGCACGGCCGCTCGGCGAGTATTTCGCGACCGTCGATGCGGCCGACGCATTTGGCTATGGCTACGGCAAGGTGCGGGACTTCCTCACCTTCCCCTATGAGGCGGCTTCGCACGATTGGGTCATCACAAATCCCCCATTCCGTTTGGCCGAAGAGTTTGTGCAGCGGGCCATGACGGTGGCCAGGCGTGGCGTGGCCATTCTCGCCCGAACGGTTTTTCTTGAAAGTTCAGGCAGATACGAGGGCATTTTTCTCAACAGCCCGCCTTCGAAATTTGCACAGTTCGTCGAGCGCGTGCCAATGGTGAAAGGTCGCCTCGATGCCAAAGCGTCTACGGCCACAGGCTATGCGTGGTTCGTCTGGGAGAAGGGCATCAGTCTTTCGCCCCGCCTGATGTGGGTGCCGCCTTGCCGGCGATCCCTCGAACAACCTGGCGATTATCAGAACAGTGTTCAACCGCGTGCGGTTAGGGCTATGCCTCGTTAGCGTCGTATTCGGCGAGCGCTTTCATTAAGAACGCTTCGGCCATTGCCGTGTGGCCTTTCTTTAATGCATCGAGGGCGGCCTCTGCCTCTCCCCGTAAACGCCGCCCCTTGATGCCGGGCGCCCCCTTTGGCGGCAGAAGATGCGCTGGAGTGTGAGGCGGGCTGCCCCATTTCCCATTTTCGGCCTGTTTGATGCGGCCCTGATTGACACCGAACCAAGCAGCGATGTCGTGCTTCCGATCGCCTCGCGCAACCATGCCAAGAACCACCGGCATGTCTGGAGTGCCGATTGAATATCCACTCGCTTTAGCTGTCATTAGCTTCCTCCCTATTCCCGCTATAGTTGCGCTACAGCTTGAGAGAGTCGATAGGTCGAAAGTCACAAAAAAGACTGTCGAACGAAGCTGCCACCGCATCTAGGCATCGAACATGGCGGAAAGATTATTGATCGCCAGTTGCACAAAGCGTCGCGGCAGCGTCTTGGGCGGATCATTCCTTAGGGACTCTACGATACGCAGGGCCAATGCAGCAGAGATTGTCCCGCGATGTTGTGATGTGTTCAATTCGTAGGGCGAAAATGTCGTTGCCCTCGAGCAGTCGAGAAAGCAATCGTGAGATAAAGCCGCGTGCTCCACAGCTGTAAGCGGTAATTGCCCAAGACCATGCCGCTGAGGTTTGGTATTAATCCAGAAAAATAGATTTTCACCGGCGCAGATGCAAATCGTGATTTTGTCTTTCGGCGGCCGCGCAAGCGTCGTGTGAACAACGTATACGTGGCCGACGATCACAGGACACCATAGGCCGCGAACTCTCTGGCCTCGGCGACGATAGTTTCGCGCTCGTCACCTTCTCCCTCGATCATATGTTCATAGTCCATTGGGCCGTTAAGTGGCGCCTCTACCCATGCTCGTTCCTGATGGGTGAGCCCGGATAGCACTCCAAAGCTCCGGCCGCGGCAAAAAGCAATTGCCTCATCCAGGCATTCGATATCGCTGTCGGAGAGGACATCCAGATCCGGCTGCCTCTGAGCCGCCACGCGTGGGTAGGGGTCGCGCTCGATTAGCAGAGCCGCCATGATTGCGTCAGGATCTCCAGCCTGCTCAAGACGACCCTTGATGAAATCATAAAGGGTCGACGGAACGGGACCATTGGGCATAGCTATGAAGGTATCGCCGACAATCGGTCTCGAATATCGATTAAGGTGCCGTTTCTCTGCGAAAAATAGCACCTTTGAGGCGAAGAACGCAGTAACGCCAGGCCACTTCGAGGCAACATAAGTCAGAGCCTCAACGCCCTTTTTTTCATCGAATTGAAATCGTAGCCTGCTTGCCATCATAGCGTATGAATCGCACAAAATGCTTGACTTGTCATTTGTTATATGGCCGCAGGGCGCCCGCTTTTGACCCATATCGCGCCTACCCGACCACGCCGAAACGTCTCACCACCCGTCCGATAATCTGAAGGTCTGAAAGCTGCCGCTCTTTCGGCGCGTGCCTGGGGTTGTCGGAGATGATCCGCACAGTCGCCTCTTCGTCGCGAGGATGCGATGAGACTTCGAGTCGCTTTACAACCAGCCCGCCAAAATCGTCAGTCAGCACGTAGAGGCCGTCTGGGGAGGGCAGGCGGTGCCGCGTGTCCACGAACACGTAGTCCCCCTCTGAGAGGGTTTCAGCCATGCTGTCGCCTTGTACGGGGATGACGACGATGTCGGCGGCATGCAGTCCGAGAGCGGCGGTCACCTCCTTCGGAAGTCGCCAGAAATCCCGCACATGCTCAGCGGCGAACGTCATTCCTTTCCGGCCGGGCACGCCATCCGAGATGATGGTAAGACCGCCACCCCCCATGCCCGCCGTTACATCGATCTGCGCGGACGCATCGCCTGGAAGTCCGCGACGGCCGGTCTCGGAGCCGACGGTCATCGGCTCATCAACGAGCCGGTCTGGCCGCTCCTCATCCTCTGCGACTACGCTGCTGTCGATGTGAGCGTCAGGCGATCCTCGCCCGTGAAACAGCCACAGCATGTTGCTCCTGAACCAGCGAGCATATTTCGCAGCGGTGTCTTCGTCGAAGTCGCGGCCGCCAGGCGTCCCAGCCCGCTCATGCGCATTGAACGTCGAGACTGGAATATCGAAATGCATCGCCGCATCCCGCGCCGACCGGTAGCCGGCGCGATCGCGCAAGAATCGTAAGCGCTCGCCTCGCGTTTTCATGCTCCGGACGGTAGCGATAAATTTGCTACAATGGGTAGTTGACCAAATTTGCTACTTGATGTAGCAATGTAGTCATGAGCGATGCATCTGCACCCCAAAGCGCTATCGAGATTGTCGGTCTCTGGCCATCTGTCAGGGAGTTCGCCGAGGATATCGGGGTGAAGCCAAGCCATGTCCACGTTATGAAGGTTCGAGGGGTAATCCCGGCCCGGCGATGGGCGCAGGTTGCGAATGCGGCCCGGAACCGAGGGCTGCCGATCACGCTCGATGACATCGTGAAGGCTCACTCGCCGTCCGCTCTCAAGAGGAGCAAGGTCGCATGAGCGAGCGCGCTGATATGAGCGACGAGCACCTTCGTCACCTTTGTCGGCTGGGCGTCGTTTGCGCCGGCCCCTGTTGTTGAAGGAGCGGCGGCATGATCGAGATCTACCGCATCCTGCTACACCTTCCAGCCCTTGAAGCCCTTGAGCGCGTCCCTCGCCCTATCCGCGAGGATCGCCTTGGCGTCGTCTTGGGCCTTCGCTTTGATATCTCGCCAAGTACCGAGGACCTGCCCGCAGGCCTTGCATGTGACGGTGGAGTCATCGGCTTCGCCATCGGAAAGCGTGAGGATGGTTCCTCCGCATACCTTGCAATCAAATTTGACGGTGACCTTCTCGTCGAACATGGATCTGCCTCCGTGCGCGAGCCTCGCGCGGTGGTGGACGGGGACGGCTCGTTTCCGGCGAGTCGTCCCCAATCAATTCTTGCACAGCTTCCGGTTTCCCAGGACGCGGGAGAGACCGAATGAGCGAGCTGGCTCCCGGCACTATCGTTGTTTGCGTCAGCAGCTTCGAGCATTGGCGTCGGAACGCCGACCGGCTTGGGGTGGCTCTTCCGCACGTTGGCGTCGTCTACACGGTGCGCGACGTCGTGGAAGTCGGCAACACTGTGGGCCTCCGCCTGGAGGAGATCCTCAACCCGGTGTCTCCGAGGAATGGCGTCGAATTTTGCTACGATCAGACGGCGTTTCGCCCCGTCCGCCGCCCGGACATCAGCGCCCTTCGAGTGGTGCTGACCTCCGATGCCGAACGGGTGTCCGCATGACCCGGCTTCGCTCCCTGCTCCTCCATGATCGCGCTGGCTATGCCTATGCGCTGGCCTATCTCGCATGCGAGGCCCTGCAGTTCTGCCTTCGATTTAGGGGGTGCCGATGAGCGCCGCCTGCCCAATTCATCAACCAGCGTTTCGGGGCGGGGAGCCTTGCCCGGTGCGCGTGGGCGTCGGGTTGATGAAAGCCTGGATTGGTCCCGTCCACCGGTTCGCCGGTCATATTCACCGTCAATCCAGGCATCCCACGCATCCCTTCAGTCGCAGCGGCGGCCGTGACGCTTCGTGCCACGGATCCCGTTTCACACCCGGCCGGCGGCGGGGCGATCCGCCGGACCTCTTTCGCCATTTCCTGAGCTTCACCATGCAGGCCCAGCGATCGCCGCGCACTGCAAAAACCAAAGGCGTCCTTGCATGAACGGATATGCTGCTCTGAAGGGCGCGGTGCGCGACCTGGTGGAACATGCGGGCGGCGTCACTCGCGCTGCCCGGGTATCGCGCGCCGATGCGCCCCGGCTTTCCCGGTACGGCTCGATCCACGAGGAGATGCACGCTCCCATCGACGTCATCGCGGATCTTGAGCAGGACGTGGGCGCGCCCATCGTGACGCGAGTGCTCGCCGAGTTGGCGGGTTACGTGCTGGTGCCGAAGGCGATGGCTGAGGGCCAGGGCACACAGTTCGCTCAGCACCTTGCCGACGTCGCTCGCAGCTCTTCGGGTGTGGTCGCGGATCTGGCCGAAGCCCAGGCCGATGGCATCGTCGATACGCACGAGGCGGCGCGCATCCTACCCAAAATCGCCAAGGCCCACACCAAACTTGCCGAGGCAGAAGCCGATCTCCGACGCCTTGTCGATGCCGGAACGATCACCCCGCTGCGCCGGGGCGCCTGACCGCGACGGCTGACCGCCGCGGCTTTCCCGACCCGTCACCACGTCCACCCGCATTTCGCCGGGCGCTTTCGCGCGCCTGAACGAGGAGCCTTGTGCATGTCCACGCCGCGTCATCCGCCAGCCTTGCCAGCCGAAGATCAGATGCAGGCCCTCGTTGATCGGATCACGCCGACCGACGCCCGCATCGACTATGTGACGGACCTGCTCAAACCCATGCTGGCCATCGGCGAGCCGGATGACCGGAACGCCTTCTATGCTGCGGGGCGGCTGCTGGGCTGTGCACCGGCCTGTGCCCGGCGGATCGTGCGCATGGTGGCCCGACGCGGATCGGCTGCGGCAGAGCAGGTGTGGCGCGCAACGGGGCCGGGCGTGATGCCGCCGCTGATCGTTCCTGATCTTCCTCCGAATTCGGTGGGTTTCGTCTATTTCGCCAAGCCCGCGACCTCTCCGAACGTGGTGAAAATCGGCTTTTCCACCAACCTCGCAAGGCGGGTGAAGGATCTCCACGCCGAGACAGGCGAGGAACACCGCATCGATGCATGGTTCGTCGGCACGCCAATTGACGAAGCCATTGCTCAGTTCGCCCATTCGAAGAAGCGCATCACCGGTGATTGGTTTTTTGTCGATGCGGAAGGCCAGATCCCCGGCTTTCTGCCGGTAGGCGAATTGGCGATGCGCCGGATGCTCGGCTCCGATCTTCGGAGGCCGGTACAATGAGCGAGAGGCCCCTCCCCTTCGGCATCGTGTTGGCGACCGATCACAGCCTGTGCCGCGGAGACAAATTCACCGTCCGGGTGCGCCGCGCACAATGGGCCGCGGTGCAGGCACTCTTCGCCTCTCATCCGTCACCGGTCCCGCTGGAAGGCCTCGCCGTCGCAATCTGGCCGGGTGGCCCGTTTTCGGCCGCCGCCACGACCAGGATTATCAGCGACGCGCGCGCGACGTTGTCCCGCATCGGGGTCGGCATCGGTCGCGAAGGCGACAGCTACGTGCTGGTGGACCTTTTGGCGTCCGAGTCGGCGCCGATGTCCCCGGTCGCCCGGGTGCGCGAGGACGTCATCAGCCGCACCATCGGCGACGTATGCGTGACCCTCCCCCGTGTGCGGTGGATGGAAAGGCGGGCGCCGTGAGCGAGCCCATCATACTCCAGCAGCAGGCCTCCGCCGTGGAATGCTGCTTTCTCGAATGGCGCAATAGCGTCGAACGGCTGGAGAAGCTGCCGGTCGGCCGAGGTGGAGTCGATCCGGCCGCGCTGAAGCTGAAGCGCATGCGCGTGAAGGAGTTGGAGGCCGCCGCTTCCACTCTTCGGCAACTCGACGAACGGACCTCCAAGGAAGCAGCAAGGGGTGCGGTATGACCGAAGAGCGGAAGGTCCCGAAGCGTGTCCAGCGCATCGTTGATGCCTGCAGGGGGGGGGCAACGTCTCTGCAAGAGCATCGCCACAGCGCGGGACGGCACTGCCGAGCCTCGTTGGTTCTTGCATCCGTCGAACCGGAACATCGGCACACGCACCGCCGAGCAGGCGGCGGAGATACTGACCCCGGCGTCAGACGGACTGTTCGGGCCGGAATGGTCCCAGACGTGGGGAGCGTGAGCTTGTGACCCCTAAGCAGCGCGACGCCCTCCGCGTCATCAGCACCGCCATCGCCAGCGATGGTTGCTCGCCCACCTATGACCAGATCGCGGCCGCACTCGGCCTGCGGAACAAGTCCGGCGTGCATCGTCTGGTCAATGGCCTGATCGAACGCGGGCTGTTGGAGCGCGAGACGGAAACGGGCGTGCGCCGGCGGGTGCTGCGGCTGACCGGGCAAACCGCCCGGCTCAACGGCGAGCTGATCCGGATCGACCCGACGCTGGCTGCCGACCTCACCCGCTTCGCCGCCGAAAAAGGCGTCACGGCCGATCAGGCCGGCGCCGACGCGATCCGCCAATTTCTCACCATCGGACAGGCAGCGGAATGAACGACACCCCGATTCCCCCGGCCAAGGCGGCGTATCGATTGCTGAAGACGACCGGCCTTCACCGAGCCGCTGACTGGCCGAGCTGGTCCGACGTCCCCGGAATCATCTCAGGCCTCACCAAATCACTGGAGACGCTGGCGTCGTTCCACGACCAATTTGCACGCGTCCGTGTGCCGGATGGTAAGGAGGCGGCGGAGTGAGCGCGGACCTCATCGCACGCCTGATCGAAGCCGGAACACCCGCGCATCTGGTCGCGGAGGTGGCGATGGCGCTCGGCCGCGCCGATGCGGAGCGGTCGGCGCTTGAAGGCCGGCGGGAGGCGGATCGCGAGCGATCTCGCGCTCGGAGAGAAGAGTGTCCCGAAAAAGAGTGGATCAGGCTACGCGCCCTGGTCTTCGCACGTGATGGATTTGCCTGCGTCTACTGCGGCGCCCAAGGCGGGAATCTGCATTGCGACCACGTTATGCCGTTTTCGCGCGGTGGCCGATCCGCCCTTCAGAATTTGGCCACGGCTTGCGACACCTGCAACTCGGCGAAGCGCGATAGAACGCCTGAGGAGTGGGGTGGCCCATGGGCATGATCGCCGAAGCCATCCGCCACATGCTCGCCGCTGGCATGGAGGCTGATGCGGTGGTGCAGGCGGTCGCGGCGATGGAGAGCGCAGCGGCGCCGGCCCGCACCGCGCGGCAGGAACGCAATGCCCGATATTACGCGAAGGTGGCGTCTGAAAAGCGTCTTAAGTCGTCTGAACAAGACGTTTCAGACATTCAAGACGATGCCCCCCCTTCTCCCGAGCAAAGAAAGGTCTCCCCAGACCCCTCTAAAGAAACTCAACCCTCTTCCCCCTCCCCTTCGGCTTCGCCTCAGGAACACACCGGGCGAGCGCGATCGGTCGCGGTGGCGGAGTTTGATCGGTTTTGGGCGGCCTACCCCCGGAAGATCGGCAAGGACGCTGCGCTGCGGACCTTCGGCGCTGTGATGAAGCGAAACCCCACGCTCACCGTCGAGACGATGGTCCAGGCCCTGGATGCCTATCAGCGCTTCAAGCCTCCCGATCTGGATTTCTGTCATCCGGCGACGTGGCTCAACCAAGGGAGATGGAACGATGACTGGTCAGGCGGTGGTGGTACAGAACGGGGGGCGGGATATACGCGCCGCGCTGGTGGATCCCCGCAGGGCGTCACCGCAATGGCTGACGTCCTCTCTCGACGCTCTGACAGCCGATTTTCCGCCGTGCCTGCCGGCGGAGCGAGCGCCGACGGAAGACCAGCGCCGCAAGGTGCAGGAGATGGCCGCCCGCCTGGACGGGTGGTTGGAGCCGGCGCCCGTTGATGCGGTGGGCACCCTCATCGCCAAGCTGCACACGTTCCTGTCAGCGCCGGAGCTGGACGAGAGTGCCGCGTTGGTTCGGGCGCAAGCCTACCTCGATGCTCTCGAAGGCGCGCCGGCCTTCGCCTTGGACGAGGCGTATCGGCGCATCGTCTCCAATGAGGCGGGGCTGAGCACGCGATGGATGCCAACGCCGCCGGACCTGCACACCTTGGTCCGCGATATCGCACGGCCCGCTCGCGAGCATGTATTTCGGCTGCGCCAGATGCTCGCCGCGAAGGTGATACCGGCACCGCAGAAGCCATCGCCAGAGCGGGCGGCGCAGGTGGTGGCTGAGGTGCTCGCCGTGTTCCCGGCCTTGTCGCGCCGTCGCCCATCGAACCCGGCGGGCGTCGATCACTCTCAGCCGTTCAATTTCGCAGGATGACCATGGATCGCCACCGCCTTCCGACGCGCCGCCCCCACGAGGTGGTCGAGTTCATGCATGGGCGGATCGCCTATTCCGCCGGCGTCGGCACCTATGAGGATGGCCGCCTGGGCGAGGTGTTCTTGCGCGCCGGCCGCGCTGGCACCGAGATCGACGCCCATGCGCGCGATGCATCGGTGCTGCTGTCCCTGGCGCTCCAGCATGGCGCGACCATCAACACCATCCGGGGTGCCCTGACGCGGGAGGAGGACGGTTCGGCCTCCGGTCCCGTCGGCATCCTGCTCGACATGCTCGCGGCGGAATTGGGGGAAGCGTGATGGGCAAGGATCACCAGAAGATCGCGATCAAGGTGAAAGCCGCCCAGCGCGAGCGTCGGGAGAAGCGGCGCCGTGTGCTTCGATTTCCGACCGAGCAACCGACGGCGCGGCGGTTGTTAGAGCTTGTGGAGGGGCTGGAGTGGTATGCGCTGCGCGTCGCGCCGCAGAAGGAATTCGCCGTGCAGGAAATCCTCCTTCGCAAGGGCGTGACCACCTATTGCCCCTCGGACCGGAGGTGGCGAAAGGTGAGTCGTTATGTGCGCGAAAAGGAGCTTCAGTCGTTTCCGCTGGTCCCCGGCTATGTCTTCGCCGGCTTTCCTCCCGGCGCTGGCCGCTGGTTCGAGCTGTTCGCGATTCCCATCGTGCTCGGCTGCGTAGGCATCGACGGCGTGCCGGCCAGGATCAGGGCAACAGCGATGGAACGGATGATTAAGGTCTATCGCAACGGGCTATCCAGGCCGGACGGTGAGAAGTTCATGCGGACGCACGCTGAGTTCAAGACGGGGGACCGTGTGCGCATTGCCGAGGGCCCCTTCACCGACCACGTCGTGCCCGTCATCGAAATCCATGGAAAGATGGCACGGATACTGATGGACCTCTTCGGGGTAATGAGAGAGATGGATATTCCATCTGAAATACTGGAACCTGCGGCTTGACTTAAGTCGCAAATCACTTCAGCGTTCAGTCTTCAGGACGACCGGGGCTCCCTGCGCTCGACGCATAACCCGATCCGGCGGACGCAACTCGCGATCCGCACCCCTGGCGAAGCCTTGCCAGTCAGTCCGCAAGATCATCCAGAGACACCCGAAGCGCGACCGCAACACGCTTAAGCGTGGTGATGTCCCCGGTCTTCTTCCCGGCCTCGATTTCGCTCAAGAATCCTTGAGATACCTCGGCCTCCTTCGAGAGAGCCGCCTGTGTGAGGCCGCGCTTTTTGCGCCAGAAGGCCAGCGGGGTGGGTGCCGCCAGCAGCGCGTCCATTTCCTCGCTGCTGAGGGTCTCTTCCTCGCCCCGCTCCATGCGCCCGATAACAGCCTTTGCAGTGGCCACGTCCTCACGGTCTTCGGCGGTGGCGATGAGCTTGTCATATTCCGCGCGGGAGAGGATCACGATTTCCTCGCCGCCGGGGGTCTTGGTCATGATGGCCATGTTCGCCTCCTCACTCATAGATGCCGCCACGCGGCCCGATGTCCAGAACGGTCACTTCCGAGGCGGTCTCCTGAAGGATGACCCGGAAGTCACCGACCCGCAGCCGGAGGGCATGGACGCCCTGGAGCTGCTTCACGTTGGCCGCCAGCGAGGCCGGATCGGAAGCATATTGCTCGATCTTGGCCCGGATCTGCACCGCGCGGTTCGCGTGCTTGCGAAGGGCGCGGGCTGCGGTGGGGGTGTAAGTGACCGTCTTCATGTGAGTAATATCTCATATAGAGATATTACATGCAATAGCTAATTGAGATATTTTAGCGAGATATGGACACCATGCCGAACCCCATCATGAAGCATTTCGCCTACGCTCACCTTCCTGCGCATCTGCAGGAGGTGAGCAAGCCCATCGGCGACCTCGCGCGGGCGATGGACGATAATCTGCCCGACGGTGCCGAGAAGTCGGCTGGGCTGCGTAAGCTCTTGGAGGCGAAAGACTGCCTCGTAAGGGCCAAGCTCGGATAGTTGCGAATGCAAATCACGTTTAACCTCGGCGACTTCGAGCGTAAGGCGCGGGAGCTTGGCGCAACCGAGAAGCAGATGCCGTACGCGCTGGCCACCGGCATGACGTGGACCATGCGGGAAGCGGTGGCTGCCGAGACGGCCGCGCTCCCGGCCTCCTTGGATCGCCCCACGCCCTTCACCATGAAGGCGGTGGGCTACACCCCGGCCACCAAGAGCACCCTTCGCTTCGAGGTGTTCATCAAGGATGTCCAGTCGCGCTACCTCGGCATCAACGTGCGCGGGGGCACGCGCTCGCCTGAGAGAGCCAAGACCCTGGCCACCCCGTTCATTCGCCGCAACGCCTTCGGCAACGTGGCACGTGGCTCGCTCAAGGCGCTGGCGAAAAGCAAGAACGTCTTCTCTGGTAAGCCGCGCGGTGGCGACCGTCCCGCCGGCCTGTGGCGCCGGACCGGCAAGAACACCAGCATCCGCCTTCTCGCCCTGTTCCAGCCGACCATGGCCTACACCAAGCGCTTGGACTTCGAAGGGATCTTTGAGCGGACGGTGCGAGAGCAGATGCCCGTCAAGATAGGCGAGGCAGTGCAGCGGGTGATTTCCCGGTTCGCCGAGCGCGGATGACACATCACAAATGTTGATGATACATCCGGACCTATCGGAATAATATTACGTCATAATCATTGGATTGTAAGATTATTTCGTTGGGTCCCTCCTGACGGGTTGGCCCGATGGGTGTTTCTGAGGCGGGGGACATCCCTAGCCACAGGGATTTTGTAGGGGGGTATAAATATCTGTGATGTTTGTTCTTCCTGACCATAGCGCCGCCAACGCGCGGCTTTCGGAGCTTGGCTTCGTACCGACGGCGCGGCGCCCGAAGCCTGTGCAGATCCGCGACGGTGTCGCTTTCGTTCAGCTATCCAAGAGCTTGGAAGCAACTGTGGACGTCGAAGACGCTCCCCTCGTTGCCGCATTGAATTGGGCCGCCTATGAGCGGCCAGGATGGACGGCATATGCGGTGACCGGTGTCCGCCGACCGGATGGACGCCCGACGGCGCTCCGGCTGCACCGTTACCTGCTAACCCTCCGCGAGATGGATGGGATTGACGTTGACCACATCGACGGAAATGGGCTGCACAATCGGCGGCCCAACCTGAGGGCCTGTACTCATGCGCAAAACCTGCGCAACCGCGGGCTCATGCGAAGCAATACCTCGGGCTACAAGGGCATATATTTCGACCGTTGCAGCGGACGCTGGCGGGCAGAGCTGCGCATCGATGGCCGGCGGAAGCACGTAGGCTATTTCGACACAGCGGAACTGGCCGCAGCGGCCTATGACGCCGAGGCGCTGAAGCTGCACGGCGAATTTGCCAGGACCAACGAGATGTTGGCGGCCTGAGCGGTCGGCATGCAGAACACAGGATCGGCGGCCCATCATGAGGGGTGGGCGACGCAGGCCGAGATCGCTGAACACCTTGATCTGTCTCAACCTTCCGTCTCCCGGATGGTCAAAGATGGGATCATCAAGGCCGAGGCGCGGGGCCGATATGACCTCGCCGCCTGCCGCGTCGCCTACATCCAGCACCTGCGGGCGCAGGCCGCCGGGCGCCAGGCCGCCGCCGGCGGTGTCGGAACTCTCGAAGCCGAGAGGGCACGGCTGGCGAAAGAGCAAGCCGACGCCAAGGCGATGGAAAACGCCGTCACCCGCGGCGAGCTGGTCAAGGCGTCGGACGTCGCCGCCACCTGGGAACAGATCGGGACCGAGGTGAAGCGCGTGCTCCTGTCCATTCCAGCGGACGTTGCGCCGCTGCTGGACGGCAAGAAAACCACCGCCCAGCGAGAGGCCATCGTGAGGTCGCGGGTCGAGGAAGCTCTTGAGGCGTTGACGGGAACACGGGTCGATGCAGAACCGGGCGACGACGCCGGCGATTAAGGTTGTCGATCATCCCGGTTTGCTGCAGGCGGTCTCCGAGTTTTTCTCGACGCTGCGCCCGCCGCCGACGCTGGGCCTGACCGAATGGTCGGACCGCTTCCGCAAGCTATCGCGAGAGACTTCGGCTCGGCCGGGCCGTTGGCGGACCGAGCGCCAGCCCCTGCTTGGCGACATCATGGACGCCATCACGGACCCCAACGTGGTCGAGGCCTGGGCCCTGAAGCCGAGCCAGTTCGGGTGGACGGAGGTCATCAACAACGTCGTCGGCTATTTCATGCACCAGGATCCGACATCCATCCTAATGCAAAACGGAAAATAGAGACACAAAATCATTCAATAACAATAGCTTAGGCCCCCTTGATGGGGGCCTTTTTTGTTCATGCGCAACGAATAGGCATGAGACGGGGAAATACGGCTAAAGCCATGAAAAGACAGCAGAAGACAGCTGAGGACGGCACGGCCGTTTCGCAACGGCTTTCGCATGACTTGCGCACAAGGAGGCCTCAACGATGGACGGATCGGATCTTCTGAGTGGGATAGCGGCCATAGCACAGCATCTGTCCATCACCCCCCGCCAGGCAAAACATCGGATTGCCACCTGTGCCCTCCCGATCTTCCGAATGGGCCGGACAATCTGCGCCAGGAAATCCACGCTCACGGCATGGATGGCTGAACAAGAGACGCTGGCCGCCTCGGTGCGCCAGGGAAAGTATCGCGGTCACTCGCTCAATGAGTGACAGGCATCCCCTGCCACACCCACGCTTGGGCGACCGGCAGAAGACCAGCCTTATCGCTGATGGTCCCGCCGAACCTAAGAGCGTGCTCACCGTGTTGCCCATCACCTTGGCCGGCCACTCCCAGCACGCGCAAGATGATTGCGCCCCTGCAATCATGGCGCACGAATATTGCTCTGGGTCCCTCCGGCGGGGGTAGGGCAACGGGTGTTTCCTAGTCTCGATGCATCCCTAGCCAGAGGGTTTCCCTAGGGCCTTATCAAATCAGCGAGGCACACCATGGCGTCACAGCGTGAAGTCGCAACGCATCTTGGGTGCGAGCAGTCGCGCATTTCCCAGTTGGTCCGGCGCGGCGTCATTCCGCATGCCGCATCGGGGAAGTACGATCTGGATGCCTGCCGCATCAGCTACATCACGCACCTTCGCGAACAGGCGGCGGCCCGGGCCTCTGGCGATGGCGCCCCTGATCTGATTGCCGAGCGTGCGCGCCTGGCCAAAGAGCAGGCCGACGCGCAGGCGATGAAGAACGCCACGGCGCGCGGCGAGCTCATTCCAACGGTCGCGGTGGCGTCCGCCTGGGAGCAGATCGGCACCGAGATCAAACGGGCGCTGCTGGCGATGCCCCCGGACCTGGCGCCGCTCCTGTTCCAGAAGAACGTGCCGCAGATCGAGGCGCAGTTGCGCGCCGGCATCACCGAAGTGCTCACCGCGCTGTCGAGCACCCGTGTTGAACCCTCCCATCCCGAGAGCGAGGACCCCTAGCCATGACAGCAGACCACATGCTCCCGGCGGTGGCGGGCCCGGAACCGAACCGACCCGAGCTCACCATGTCGAGCCTGGAGATCGCGGAGCTCACCGAGAAGCGCCATGACAACGTGATGCGGGACATCCGCAATATGCTGGAGGCGTTGGGCGGTGGTGCTGGCCTCAGTTTTGAGGGCAGCTACAAGGATGCCCGCGGGCGGACCCTTTCGTGCTTCAACCTCCCGAGGCGGGAATGCACGATCCTCATCTCCGGCTACGACGTCGGGATGCGGGCCAAGATCATCGATCGCTGGATGGCGTTGGAGATCGCCCACGCGGCGCCTCGCCTGGTCGTGGACCCGTCAGACCCGAAAGTGATGCTCGCGGTCTTCGGGCATCTACAAAAGCAGGTCGCCGAAAAGGATGCGCTCCTCGCCGCGCAGGGGGCGCAGGTGAAGAAGCTGGAGCGGATCGAGGCGGCGACCGGCAGCATGTGCTTGCGGGATGCGGCCAAGACGCTGGGCATCCGGCCCATCGATCTCACGTCGTTGCTGAGCAGCCGGCGGTGGATCCACAAGCGGCCCGGCAATCGAAATTGGATCGCCTATCAGGACAAGATCCAGGCGGGCTACCTTGAGCACGCTGAGCACCTGTATTCCGACGACCAGGGCCGAGAGCGCGTTTCCACCCGCGCGCTGGTGACGTCCAAGGGCCTCGTGAAACTCTCCGAGCTTTTGACCGCCCCCCTGCCCTGATCAACACGGCCGCCCCATCCGCGCAGCCCGCACAGCCCCCTCACATGATCGAAGCGGCCAACCTGCATCCCGCGGGGGCATTCCTGCGCCCGAAGCGTTGGCCATTCCCGGATCGAGGTCGCCGCCCCGGCGGCATCGAACAGGCGCACCCGCGCCGATGTTCCACCCACAACACGGATATCATCCCCATGAAAGCATTCGCCGCATTCAGGAGCCTACTTGTCTCGAAGGCCCCTCGCCCCGAGGACCTCGCCAAAGCGGTGGAAGCCGCGCGCCAGGCACGCGACGCGGCGCAGGCGGACCACGCGGCCCTCGCAGGTCAGAGCCGCGCGCTGTTGGTCGCAGACGACGCGACCCGCGCGCGCCATAAGCAGGCGCTGGCCGCTGCCGCGGACACGCTCACCGATGCCGGCCTCTATCTGGAGAGCCTCGAAGAGAAGCTGGTCCAGGCGGAAGCGCGTGTGACCAACGATCGCCGGATGGCGGTGTATGCGGATGCCAAAGCGAAGTCGGACGGCGCCGCGGCGCGCCTGTCGAAAGAATATCCCGACCTGGTGCGCAAGGGGTTGTCTCTTCTCCTGGCGTTGGCGGAAGCCGAAGTGGCGATCGAGCGCGCCAACCGGGACTTGCCGGAAGGCATCGATCCGTTGGTGTCTCCCGACGCGCAGGTCCGTGGCGTTCCCGGCGCGCCGAGCACGGTGCTGCGGGAAAAGGTCGTCGAGCTCTGGTGCCGGCCGGGGAGCGACACACCTGTTCCCGAGGAGATCGCAGCCGAGATCCGTGCCACCTCGGGCAAGAAGGGCACTCGGACCGCAGCGTCGGGTCCGGGCCACAGCCAGGTTCTTCGAACGGAGGAGTTTGAGAAGCGGAAATTCCGACGGATTGAAATGCAGCCCAGTCGCGTCGCTGAGGTGCCGACACGGTTGCTGTTCGACTTGCGCTTGCCTCCTGTCTCGGGGCACGCGGGACCGGGGTGGCATCCGACCAATCTTCGTGGCGTGGCGCATGCCCTAGCCGAGCTCCAGCGGCTCGCGAGTGAGCCGCTGGACCGCAAACCCGAGGAAGCGCCTGTCGAGGTGCAACTCGTTGCCCTTGGGTTCGTCGGTACGGATCGAGGCGAGGCATTGGAAGGAACCGCATAGACCTTCCGACGTGAGGCGCTGGCAGCGCTGCGACGGAGCGCTGCCAGTATTTGCACGCAATGTGGTTTTGTTCCGCTGCTAGCGCGGTACAGGAACTCCGCCCTTGCGCTTGATCCGAGCGGCAACGCGGAAGAGGTCCGGCACATTGATCCGCCGATCCGGCCGCTCCTCGACGACATGTAGACGCTTTAGGGCGAGCAGCAGGCGTTCGTAGAAATCACGAATGTTGAGTGTAGGACTGGCGATCTCTGTCGGAATTCTTGGAACGTCGCTGCCATCAGTATCAAGTTGAGCGGTCAGCATCTTCTCGAGCTTCGCGCCCTTGAACTTTCTGAAAACCTCGGCCCGCTCGGCGGGCACGATCAACCCGTCGAGCGACTTCATCACCTCGCCTAGCCAAGGGTGATCCTCGGCCAGTTCGTTCACCCGGTTAGCGGAGGCGTCCTGCACGCTGTCGCGGATTTCCAGGTAGGATAGTGGCAGAGACGCGCCATCGTTCGTCCGCTCAGCAGCCCGCTTCAGCGCCATGAGAAAACTTCTCGGGCTCGCTTCGCCGCGGGCATCGGATAGGTGGCTCGGAAGCCAAGTGTAGGTCCGACCGCGGCGCACGCCGCCCATATGCTCTCCGGCCAAAGCCTCGAAGGCGCGCTGCTGGGCAGAGGGATCCGAATACAGAGCGGATTGGTCGACTTTAGGTACTAGGATCGACAGTGCGTCTTCGGCCTTCGCCGTGTCCAAATAACGAAACAACAGGGCATAGAGATCTACTGCAGCCCATTTCAAGCGCGCTGCGCTACCCTTGATCTTGGACGCATCCGGGAAGCGCCAAATTTCCTCGTCGTTGAAGAAGTCGCTACGCAAAAATACCTTGAATCGGATTGAAGAATAGGAGTCGCGAAGTTCGAGGCCAACTTCGAGAATGCCGCGGACCAGGCGACGAATGGCCCCCCAGTCCGTGCCGGCGATCCGGTCGAGCGCGTCAAAGACGATGAGCAACTTGGCCCCATCGCGACTCAGTGCGGTGTTGAACTTCGCGAGAAGACGCTCTTCCTCCTCTGCATGTGCATCCAACCAATGACAGGCGTCGGCCCAATCTTTGTCAGGTACGATCTCCGGTGGAAGCGGCGCGTCGAGCGATCGTGCGGCGGCTCGCAAGGTCACGAGCCGCCAGATGGTCTTGGCCGAAACATCCTTGAGGCTGGACGTCAGAATTTTCGCAGAAGGGTACTCTTCCCGCCCTCGAGCCTGAGCGAAGCCCAGCTCGACCCTCAGCTGATCCAGGCGAAGATTGGGGTAAGATAGGGCGGCGCGACGACGAGCATCGTCGAACGTCAGGATGGCGCTCCAGAAGGACTTGCCGACGCCGCGGTCCCCTTCAACGACCATTTCATCGGGATCAATCGCCTGCGCGTGCGATCGTGGAGTGATCAGCAGGTTGAGATCGGGTTCCTCGGTCGCCGACCACTGCGCGATCGTCGGCAAACCCCGGATCGCGGCGCGGACTTCGGAGACAGCGTCTGTTCGGGCGGTCATGGTTTCTGATCTAGCCCCAGCCGTTCGATGCACCAGCGCGTGAACGCGCCAAAAGCCGCCTCCGCTACCTCCGGATTCGTCTGCTCAGCGAATTCCAGCGGTTCGTATGTCTGATACCGCGGATCGAAGGCGATCAACACCGGATAGTGCGGCGCGTCGCTGTCATTGGGCGCGAAGTTGAACGCATCAAGATCGCCTGCATCGGATGCCTCGTCATAGAGTCCCTCCGCGAAGACGGTGGCGATCCGATCAAGGAAGCGGTCCGAGGCCACGACGTCACCCGGATTGGCGACCCGTCCGCGAATGGTCTTGAACCGAAGTCTCCAGTCATCCGCCTCGGGGTTGGTCGGCGCGAACCGCTGGAGGTACGTTAGTAGAGCCGAATAGGTGACGAACGACTGGTTGCTGTCCGCCATGAAGAGCAACACGTCCGCGCCTAGCGCGAGGAGGGGCGCAGCCGAGATCTCGGACAGGCCGGCGCGCGCATCGATGAGTACAGCGTCGTATCGCCGTGTCTCGCAAGCGCGTTCGATCAGCTCCGAAACGCGCTTCCCGAAGGTGGTGATCCTGCCGTCTTCCGGAGATTCCAGCAAAGATCGCGAAAGCTTGCCCAGGACGGTGCCGGGCGACTGGAAGCATCGCACTCCGAAGGCGGGAATAACATCGATCCGGCCTGAGTCTCGGGCGACCGGACTGGTTCCGATCAGATCGCGGAGCTTGGGCAGTTCGGCGTTGAGGCCCTGGATCGCGCGTTCGGCCAGCCAGTCGAGTGCACCAAACTCCGGCGTCAACTCGTCGGGCAACATCGCTTGGCCCAGACCCGGCGCCTCCAAGTCGAGATCGAGACAAAGCACCGAGCCCCCGCGCATCGCGATCTGCGTTGCGAGGACTGAGAGCGCCGTGGTTCGCCCCACCCCGCCTTTGATGCTGTAGAACACCAGTCGTGGCGGCTCCACAGCGACCGGCGCGGGGCTCAAAGTCCAGTCCACGCCGGAGAACCGACGCTCTACATATTTGATTCTTTGATGTCCCACCACCAGGAGTACGGGCTCAGAACTTGGCTGATCTAGGTGAACTAGCCGTCCGAACCTTGGCGCATAACGACCGAGATGCTCGCGTAGCGCTTTATCGAGGGCCTCCACCCGAGCTTCGTCGGCCGTCTCGGGGACAAAGACATGCAACTGGCCCTGACCGTCGCGGAGGTAGGTGACGTCCGCATCGGAACCCAGAAAGTCTTGGACCACTTTGATCGCGATGGGCAGGCTGTCGTCGTAGAAGACCGGATCAGCCATCGTCAAAGCCCCTGCATGAGTTTTAGCACCTGCTCCGCGTCGATACGCCATTGGTCAACCTGAACGGAGGGCGTGTACCCTGGGGCCGTATAGCGGTCGTGCACCGACCAGCCGGCAAACAGTCCGGGCAGCACCGCCAGGATGCGCTGCCCCTTGAGACCCGACAGATTGGCGATCGCCGCATCTCGAAGGTCTCTCTTGACGTCCGAATCGAAGTGCTTGGAGGGCCGGCTGCCGATTTCCTCCATGCAGACGGCCTTCACAGCGCACTCGCCGGCTATCCCGTAGTGATGGCCAGCATTGTCTAGCCGTGCCTGGTCCCGCAAGAGTTCGGCATCTTCGAAATGGCGATGCGCCGCGCTTAAAAAATCTTCAGCCATCAGTCTCAAGCCAGGTTCTCGTCTAAGGTAAAGGCACAGCCTGTGATCCGCCAGCTCCTCCTGCAATTCGCGCGTCTTTGCCCCATACCCCAATCCGCGCGTTGCAATGCACACGCGCATCGAACTGAAGCGACCTCGGACCACTGTCCAGGAGTTCGCGGATTGTCTAAAGACCATAATTGGTCAGACACGGTCTTGGCCCGTCGCTCTCGGAATCGCCTGAGAGCGTCCGTTTCAGACGTCGGCTATGGTCGTTTTGTCCCTTCGATCTCAGCCCGACTCTGAGATTAGCCCAATACGCGACACCCTCTAATTCGATCCAGTATGCCAGCCAACACTATGTGGATGCGGGCAGCCAGTCGGTCGCCGTCAGGACATTTCCTCCAAGCCTGGAGAAGGCACGCTGGCGGCAGGAGAACACGATGATCTGCTGGTCTCGCGACTGCCGGTGGAGCGCTGTGAACATGCGCTCAATTCGGTCATCGTCGGAATAGACTAAAGCGTCGTCGAGGATCACCGGAGCGGGGCGGCCGTCGCTCGCCAGAAGCCGGGCGAAGGCCAGCCGTGTCAGCACCGAGAGCTGCTCGCGCATGCCGCCGCTGAGCCGCTCGATCTCCTCTACTAGGCCGTTGCGCTGAACGGTGCACGGCAGCAGCGTATCTTCGTCGAAGGCCACATGGGCCTCCTCGAACAGCAGGCCCAGCAACGGGCGCAGCTCACGCAGCACAGGCTCGAAATAATGGTCCCGCGCGGCCGAACGCGCATCGGCCAAGGCACCCCTAAGCCGTGTGAGCGCCGCCACCTCCCGGGCGATACGCGCGACCCCGGCCTCCGCGGCGGCCTTCGCTTCACACGCCTCGCGCCAACGCTCTTCCACCGCGCCCTCCGCGCGTGCATGGATGCGGCCGTTCAGATCGGCAAGTTGCTCGCGCAACTGACCCCGCGTCTTTTCTGCCGCCTGCACGATGGAACGTATGCGCTCCAGCGCGGCCTCAACATTGCCGAGATCGGGCGCTGCCGCACGCAGCCGCGCCACACGCTCCGCGCTGGCCGCCGAGGGCCCTTCCGCTTCCGCGAGCTCATCGGCAAGCGCCGCCTCACGCAGGGCGCGGCTCCCCGGCGGTCCAAGCTCGGCCTCGGCGGCCTCGCGGGCGCCGGCCGCGGCGGCGAACTCCTTCTCGGCCTCGATCACTGCGCGGTCGGCCTCATCGCGCGCCGGTCGGGCGGCGCGAACCTCGTTACGCCGCACGTCGAGCTGTCGACGCGCGGCGTCATGGGCGCGCGTCGCCTCGTCCGGGTCGCCCTTAAGCTCAAGTTCGGTGACGTCGTGACAGGCGAGACGCGCTGCCTCCTCGCGCAACACGTCGATGCCGTCCGGCGCCAGCAACTTGAGGCTCTGGCGGGCGAGGTCGAGCCCTGCCTTCCTCTCCTTCGCGGAGGCCGCGCGCTGCCGTGCTTCGGCCAAATTGGCAACGCCGAGCCGTTCAAGCAGTCGCTGACGCTGCTCCTGTAGCGCCGGCAAAGCGTCGACACCCTCTCGCCGACCGGGCGAAAGAGTGAGCGTACCGATACCGGCAATGCTCACTCGGGCGACCGCTTCGAAGGTACGCTCCTCGCCATCTGCGAGTGGCCCGCGGTCGGTTGCCAAAGCGCCGGCAATCCCAGGCGCATAGTCGATCCGCAGCCGCGGCGCATGAGCGGTGGCGGCCGCCTTTAGCCCGGCGATCTCGACCTCGATCGCCTGCAGCGCCTCGACACCCTTGTCGGGAAGCACGAGCAGGCGCATTTGCATCTCGCCTTCTTCGATCTCGACTCGCGCCGCGTCCGCGCGGGAGATGGTCTGCTTGAGTACTTTCAGCCGGCCAAATGCCTCGCGAGTCCGGGCAGCGCGGGCGAGGCGCATACTCAGTTCCTGTGCCGCGCGCTCCGTCGCCTCGGCCGCTTCCGCCGCATGCTCTGCCGCCTCGGCTGTGTCGGCGGCGCGGCCTCGGCGCTCCTGTGCCTGCGAGCTCCGCTCCTGCGACGCCTCATAACGGATGAGTGCCTCGTTGGTGCGCGTGAGCAGCGTGTGCCACGCTTGAAGAGCGACGCGGGCGGCGATGTGGCGATTGCGATCGAGCGTTGCCTCGGCCTCGGCGCGCTCCAGCTCCACCTTGTGCGCCTTCGCTGCCTCATGGGCGCTCTCCGCGTCGGCGAGATCGCGGCGGAGCCGCTTCTCCTCTTCCGGCCGTTCGAGTCCGGCGAGGCGCTCGCGCATTGAGCGCCGCGCGTCGAGCGCCTTTTGCAGATCAGCTATCTCAATGGCGAGCCTTTGCTCCTCTGCGGCGAGTTGCGCATGTGCGTCGACGGCTGCGGCATAGACTTGGCCGGCCTTGGGCTTTCCGCTCGCCGTCACATAACGAGCCAGTTCCTCCTCGCAAGCGGCGAGCACCTCGGCCATCCGCCGCCCGCCGGTCAAGGCCTCCACCTCGCCTTGCACAGAGCTGAGCACGACCTCGCGCGCGCGCTTCTCTCCCTCCTCGTCGCCGCGCGTACGGCGCTCAAGCCCGGTCACACCCTGGCGCACCCAGAGCAATCCGGCCGGCCCGCCAGCACCGCCCTGCACGAGATCGGTGATCATCCGCTCCGCCTCGTCTGCCTGCGCCAGCAGCCGTCCCGAGCCGAGATCGGTGACAGCGGCGCGCCGCCCGCCATAATATTGTTTGGCAATGCGCAGCCGGCGCCCGTCTACCTCGACGTCGACTTCGATCAGCGGGTTACCGCTGCTATAGGGGCGCAACGCTTGCACCGCACCCGGCGTGCCCGAGTGGGGCTGGAAGAACAGCGCGTGCAGCGCGTCGAAGCAGGTCGACTTGCCGAATTCATTGGCCGCGCACAACACGTTCACGCCATCGCCGATCTCCTCAATGGCGACGCCGCGCCCGGCGAAACGCCGGACATTATGAAGTCTCAGTGCCCTCAGCTTCATCTCTGCTGCGCCGCCTCATAATAGCAGAACAACCGCACCAAAGCCTCGCTAGCGACCTCGCGTTCTGCCCGGGCCCGCTGCTCGTCTCGGCTCTCGGCGAGCAGCGCCTCCGCCGCCCGCCGCAGCGCGCCGGCGCGATCGATGAGATCGAGGTCGGCATTCTCCACGATCGTCGCCAGTCCGGTCACTTCCAACTCGGCAAGAGCGAATTCTGGTCCAACGGCGGAGAAGGCGGCGTCTAGCGCCGTACGGGAGGTCACCCGCAGCCGCCCCGAAGCGAGGATACGCAGCAGTGTCTGCCGACGCAGCGGCGCCGCTGGCAGCAATGAGGCAAGCATGGCTGATGCATCGTCTCTGTCGAGCAGGGCGAGCTCGGCGGTACGCCACTCGAAGCTGCCCGTTTCCATTAGATCGACTTGAGGCGGCGCACCTGGCCCGTCGACGGTGACCAGAAGGGCCCTTCCCGGTGCGCTGTGCTTGAACCGGTCTGGCTCCGGCGTGCCGCTGTACCAAGTGCGCTCACCGATCCGCATGGAGCCGTGCCAGTCGCCGAGCGCGAGATAGTCGAGCCCGGCCCGTGCCGCGCGGTCCGGCGCGATGATGTTGGCGCCGGTGGCTTCCTCAGAGAAGGTCTGGACTGGGCCATGGGCAAGGCCGACGCGTAGCGATCCTTCCGGTGTGACGGCGCCATCCATCCAATCGGTGAGGTCGCGGCCCGGTCGGCGAACATTGCACGGCGCTGGCAGCAGAACGAAGCCGGATTCCAGTGGCAACGGCGCCGTCTCGCTCGCCAGCGTTACGTTCGGCGGCAGATTGGCGCGGATTGCGTTCCACAAT
This sequence comes from Roseixanthobacter psychrophilus, assembly GCF_043195195.1. Lineage (NCBI taxonomy): Bacteria > Pseudomonadati > Pseudomonadota > Alphaproteobacteria > Hyphomicrobiales > Xanthobacteraceae > Roseixanthobacter > Roseixanthobacter psychrophilus. Next base: position 54,205 of record NZ_JBAFWT010000002.1, on the reverse strand, counting down.
TCCTCGGCGAGTAAGCTGTCGTGGTTGCCGGGCAATAGAACCCAGCGCAGCGTCGCATGGCTCGCCATGACCGAGAGCGCCTGCCGCAGCACCGAAGAGCTGGGGGTCTCCGTGTCGAACGTGTCGCCCGCGAGCAGTACGATGCTTGCCCCGCTTTTGAGCGCGATTTCAGCGAGCCGGCCGATCACGGCGTGGCGCGCCTCGCGCAGCCGCCCGCGCAAGTCTTCCGGAAGATTGCCGAAGCGCTTGCCGAGATGCAGGTCGCCGCTGTGGAGGAAACGAAACGTCATTGCGACGGGCTGCTCCGCGTCAGATAAGTCCTTGCCCGTTCTATCGCTTCGTCGAGACGTGAGCGGGACACCGCTGCCAGCCTCTCCACGCCCAAGAGCCGCGCAAGGTCCAGGGCCGGGTCCGGCTGATCAAGCAGATCGCGATTCGTCACAGCGACGAAAGCTAGCTCCGCCAGCGCAATGTCGGCAATCGTCCGGCGGGAGGCGGCGTCGGTTGGGGTCCTATATTCGACAACTTCGGCTAAGCTGCCCTTCTTCCAGACAAAAATGCCGCTCGATTCCTGTGTGGCATCGGCGTCTCGGAGATGTAGGTCGACGCGCTCCCGTATTCTGCGTCCGGTTTGAAGCCATCCATGGGCGCGTGCAATCCTGTGCGCAAGAATATCGGCGCGGATCGGGCTCTCTTGCTCGATGACATGATCGATCATGGACCGCAATGTGTTGCGATAGTCCAGATCGTAATAGCGGTCCGGATCGGCGCCGAAGTGAGCGAGATCGGTGACGCGGTAGTACCCTCGTACGCTCGGTGCCGCTTCCCTAGCAGGGACTGCAGCTGGCTCGGCGTGCCGAAACGTTGCGTCCGGAACGGACGCGGTGGGGAAGGCAGATGGCTGTGTCAGGGCCGGCGTCACGAAGAGCTCGACAAGGTCCGCTTTCAATGTCGGCGGTGGCGGTGGAGGCTCCTCGGCAGACGGCGTTTCCTCGTCCGGCATCGGCTTTGCATTCTCGACCTCGTGCCCCATGTCCCAGCGGATGGTAACGTCGAGCGCCTCCTCCTGGCTGGTACGTCGCTCACGGTCCTTCTGAAGCAGGGCCTCTAGATTTGCATGAAGCCGCGCAGCGCAGCCTTCCGCATCGAACCACCAGTCGGTCGACCACACCCGCTCGATCTGCCAGCCGAGCCCGCGCAGCACCTGCTCGCGCACCTTGTCGCGATCCCGCGCAGTCGCCGAGCTGTGGTATGTCGCGCCGTCGCACTCGACGCCAGCGAGATAGGCGCCCTCCAGGTCGGGATGACGGATGCCGAGGTCGATCCGGAATCCGGAGATGCCGACCTGCGGCACGATCCGCCAGTTGCGGCGCCCCAACTCGGCCGCGACGGCTTCCTCGAAGGCGGAATCAAAGCCGCCGACTGATCCTTCATCCTGCGCCGGAAGCGCGATCGCGCCGCGATCGGCGTAGTCGAGGAAGGCCTTGAGGTGATGCACACCGAGCGCCCTGGTCGGGGACGGATCGATCTGGTCGGCGGTGAAGCCAGAAAAGACGATCAGCTCCTGCCGGGCGCGCGTCACCGCGACATTCAGCCTACGCTCGCCCCCATCACGGTTGAGGGCGCCAAAGCCCATCGTCCGTTTACCGGCTGCATCCTGCGCGAAGGTGATAGAGAACAGGATCACGTCGCGCTCGTCGCCCTGCACATTCTCCAAGTTCTTGACGATGATCGGTTCGATTCGGTCCTCGGAGAAGAACCATTCGATTGCCGTCTCCGCCCTGCGGGCCTGATCGAGCAGGTCCATGATGAGCGACTGCTGCTGAGTGTTGAAGGTGATAATGCCGAGGGTCGGGCGCGCCTTATCCTCCAGTTTGAGACACGCGCGCATGCGGGCGACGGCTTCGGCGACGACGGCCCGCGCCTCGACCGGATTGGTCCGGCTCTTGCCGCGGTCGTAGATACCGTCACTTACCTTGCGCAGATGCACAGCGCGGTCCTCGGCCGTCGGCGAGGGGAAGGTTATCAGCCGATTCTGATAGTAATAGTGATTCGAAAAGGCGATCAGTGACTCGCTGCGGCTGCGATAGTGCCAGCGAAGGTCGCGCACCGGGATGCCAGCGGCCTTGGCCTCGTCGAGGATGCTTTCGAGGTCCTTCTCGTGCTCGACGATTTCACCGTCATCTTCCTCGTTGCGGCCGAAAAAGTTGGTTGGGGGCAACTGCTTCGGATCGCCAACGATGATGGTCTGGCGCGCCCGCGCAATGGCGCCGACCGCATCCCAAGTAGTGATCTGCGAGGCCTCATCGAAGATCACCACATCGAAAAGCGCCTGGTCGGGAGGCAGATATTGCGCAATCGACAGCGGCGACATCAGCATGCACGGCGCGAGCTTAGGGAAGCTGATGGGCAACGCCCGGATCATGTCGCGGATCGAGCGGCTGGGGCGCTGAAGCTCCATCTGGGCGCGCAGCAGGCCGAGCTCGGAATTGCGCGGTACGCTCTGGACGGAAGGGAGCCCGTGCGCGAGCGCGCCGAGCACTCGATGGGTAGCGTGCGCCCGCACCAGATCGTCGATGTCACGGAATTCAGAGATTGCATTTTCGTGCTGGAAGCGGCGGAAATCTCGCAGCACCAGATCGGCATCCAGCGCGGCGGGGAGCCACCACCGCGCGTAGGCCAGCCGGAACGCCGATTGGGCTTTGTCGGGCGCTGTGTGCCCCTTCTCCAGGTCCTCGACCAGGGGAGCAAGCCCGCCGGCTACGGCGCGCTCCCGAGCACGGCACCTTGCGGTCCAGTCTCGAAGCAGATGTCGCGCCTCGATCAATTCGCCGAGCGAAGCCCGCAATCTGGCGAGACGCCCTTCCGATGCGCTCATGGCCGGCGTCTCGCCGGCCAGCTCGGAAAAGCTCTGCATCGCTGAACGGAACTGGCCGAGAGCTGTCAGAACCCGCGCAGCCGAGGTACGGATGCCTTCTCTCTGAGCCGTACCGGGGAGGATAGGCACGACCGCGCGCAGTATGGCGCGGAAATCTTCCTGGGCGAGATGCGGCATCTGCAGTGCGCCGCGGAGCCCCTCGGCGAGATCAAGGATACGGCCGAGCTGTCCGACATTGGTGTCGATGCCGGCAAAGGGCAGCGGCTTGCCAGCAAGCGGATTTTCCTCGGCGCGCTCCGCGCACTCCCTCATCGCACATAGCAGCGCAATGTCCTTCTCCGGTGCTGCCTCGCCCTCGATGACTTGTTCCTGAAGCTGCCTCTGCACTTTCTTCCGGCCGAGGGCGGAAGCTGGCCACATGGCGGCAACGGCACGGCGCCATTGCCCGTCGATAGCCTGCGGATCGATCTGGAAAAGGACATCAGCATGGTACCGTGCCGACAGCGTGCTCTCCGCCGCCCGATATCGCTCGATCGTCTCTCCGAGGTCGGTGAGCGCCGGCCGCATCCGCACGAAGTCATTGTCGGTGAGGATCGCGACATTGTGGCCCGCAGTCTCGTTCAACCATTTCGCCAGCCGCCAGAAGGCATCGAACTCTCCCTGTGCGAGATCGTCCCTCGAGTGCAGGCCGAGATCCGCCAGAAAGGCCGCCATGGCCTTGCCCAGCACATCGCTGGCATCACTGAGTGCGTCGGCGGCTGCTATAAGGCTTTCTTGCCACTGAGAGGTCCAGTCCGAGACGTCCACCATCTGCAAAGCCGGACTCATCCTTACCGAACTGAAGGTAAGCCCGACATCTCCAGCGATCTCGTCGAGTTCCGCCAGCGACGCCTCGTCGTGCTGCGCGCCCGCCGGCCATGACAGAGTAGGTGCGTGAACCTCGCGGTCGCGCAGCGCCAGCCCCATTGCCTGATAAGCGCTCCAGCCATTGGCATGGCGGCGGTGCAGCGCCTCGACATAGGCATTCAGCTCGTCGCGCCGGATCCGTAGGCGTTCATTGACCTCCGTCCATTGCGAAGCATCGATGCGCCCGCCGCTCTCCCAAGACGATTTGAGCTGTGCGAGGAAACGGCGGCGGTCAGCCTTGTTGGAGTGAAGTTCGAGGCAGCGCTCGCCGAGCCCGTGTTCGCGCAGTCGTCGGTATACAACGTCAAGCGCGGCCGTCTTCTCGGCCACGAACAGCACGCTCTTTCCCACAGCCAAGCAGTTCGCGATCATGTTCGCGATGGTTTGGCTCTTGCCTGTACCGGGAGGTCCGACGATGACGAAGTCGCGGCCCTCGGCTGCGGCAAGGCTGGCGGCGATCTGCGAGGAGTCGGCCGGCAGCAGGGTGACGATGTCTTTCGGCACATAGTGCCGGTCGAGTTCCTGCTCGCTGCGGAAGACATCGCCGCTAGCGGCCTGCTGGAAAAGCTGCTCCGGCGAATCGATGAGGTGACGGACGACGCGATTCTGGCGAAGTGCCTCAGTCCGCTCGACAAGATCCTTCCACATTAGGAACTTGGCGAAGGAGAAGGTGGAGAGTGCGATCTCGTCGACGACCTCCATACCCGGCACTTCCCGGATGGCCTGCCGCACCAGCGCGAGCAGGCGCGGCACGTCGACCCCGTTCTCGTCAGCCGGCAACTCGCCGGAAAACTGCGACAGCTTGAGCTTGAAGTCGCGTTCGAGGAATTGCAGCAAGGTTGCGTTGAAGCGCGGCTCATCCTCGTGGAACTTCAGCGTAAAGCGCGAGGTCGCGCTGCGGCGTTCCAGCTTTACCGGGACGAGGAGCAGCGGCGCGCGGTAGCTGCGCTCGTGCTCAGGCTTCTTCTTCCAGCGCAAGAAGCCGACTGCGAGGAAGAGCGTGTTGGTTCCGCCCTCAGCGAGATCGTTGCGCACCTGACGGTGAAGGTCGATCAGCCGCGCTTCCAACAAGCGAGCATCCAGCGGCGAGGACAGTTCGTCGCGCTGCAGCGCTTCGGCGGCGAAGCCTCTCTGCAGGTCGCGACCGTGGACATCGCGATAAAGGGCGGCGTCGCGCTCGCCGAGTGGGTTATGCGCCGGCAGCGAGATGAGATGAATCGCCGCCCCATGTGCGAGGCGGTCCTCGAGATAACCGACATCGGTGCAGAGGAAGGGCACAGACTTCTTGGAGTCCGGAAAATTCAGAAGTCTGTTACGGAGCGTGAGGTCGAGCAGCTTCTTCTGCCAACGGTCGATCCGCCCCGCGGCCGTGGTGGGCTTGACCTCCACCTCTTCGACAGGCAGCTCCGGCATGGTCGGCGCGCCTGGAAGCGGCAGTACGGCACCCGCGCCGGGCAGGTCCTCCTCGCTCGCGCCTCTGTTGATCGGCTGATGGGATGCCAGCGGCATGATGCCGCCGCTTCGGGAGCGGCGGATATCGACTGCGGCGACGAAGCCCGCCGACTCTTCCTGGTCGAGGCGCAGGCCGATCATGTGCTGTGCCGCCTCGAGAGTCATAGCCGGACGGTGGGTAACGCCGGTTGTTTCGAAAATGATGAGCTCGCGAGCCGCCAGCGCCTTGCGCACCTCGATCGGATCCGGCTCGATCGCATTCGACAAGGTCCGCTGCACCAGCCAGACCCCGACAGCCGCATGCCCCTGAAACAACAGCACCACGGGGTGAAGGCCGGCTGCCTCCAGCGCGGAAGCGAAGAGCAGCGAGGAGTCAAGGCAGGTGGCGAGCCGATCAGCGGCGACGGAGGCCGGGCGGCGGATCTTTTGCCCCCGGCTTTCGAAGCTCGCCGGTGGTTCCGCATAATGGAGCGCCATTCCGGCCACAGCGGAATAAATGGCCGCAGTCAGCATGAATGCGCGTTGCGGGCTGGCCGTCTGGTAGCCGTCGAGGCCGCTTGGATGGCCGTGCGCCGCCAGCCGGTCCGCCGCTATGCGCAGGACGGTCGCGACCGCCGGGTCATTAGGCATGACGAAGGCAGGTAGGAGCTGCGCCATGTCGAGGACGCCCCCCCATTCGTCCCTCGCCAGCAGCCGTACCGGACGACGTTCCTCGCAGAGCACACGCTCGCCCGAGAGGAGGCGCAGGGTGATCTCGCCGCGCTCGGCTTCGTTCAGGCCATCGAAGTATGTCGGGTCGAGATCGACCTTCCGATCGGAGAGCGCAAGCTCATCACCCGGGATGAGTCGCTCAATGGTCCACGTCTTCGCCCGAAGGAAAGCCGGCGAGGAAGTCAGCTCGAGGCGACACCGCTCGAAGGCTTCCGAGCCATGGTTCTCGATGATGATCGAACGCAGGACTGGGATAGCGTTCTGAAATGACGCGAAGGTGAAGCAGGGAGCCAGGTCGGCGCGGAGGAGGAGACGCACGGGCGCCGCGGAACTATCGTCGGTCGTCTCCATATTCCCCCCTGTAGCCCATATTCCCGGGCTTTATCCGCTTGATAGGCGCCGCGGCACTTAAATGCAGCCGATGATTGTGCGAAAGCGGCAAGACGAAGGCAAGGGCATAGAGAGGCATCGTCTCGACTGATCCAGCTTAATCGATGCAGGCGACACGTCCGCAAATTATCGCCAGCGTGAACGCGCGGCGGCCCTGCGGGCCTCTTAGGGTTCCGACCGTTCAATCCGGTACGGCAGGGCTCCACCCTCTTGTGACCGAAAGGTCAGATGATGGGCAAGGCAGCAGCGCCCTTCCATGAGAAGGAAGGACCATTGTGGGTCCACAAATCGAACAGCTGCGGTGCTTTGATCATCTCAGAGCCCAACTGCCTTGCGGAGAACTGCGTTCATCCGAGCTTGCCAGCCTGGCCCGGATTTGCGCAACGCCTCTAGTACGTCGACATCGAGCCGAACCGAGATCTGCTGCTTCGGGTGCTCGACGGGCGGGCGGCCACGCGGACGGGAAAGCGTGCCCCTCGCCTGTCGAACGACTTTGCCGCCCACAGCCACCTCGGCGCGCGCGAGCTGTTCCTCGGTCCATTCCGGGGCGTCGTCAGGATCAATCAAGGTGGGCGGCGACTTTGCGTGCTTCGCGTTCATGGCAGTGCCTCATTGAAATGACGTGCCGCGCCTCACCGCGCGGTGTCCAAACCACCATCACCACGCGACCTGCAAGCCACCCATAGGTTTGATACCGGGTTTCGCCGTAGTCCTGCCGATCATCTTCGAGAGTCAGGGTGGTGCCGGCGAACACCTCGGATGCGTCCATGAAGTCGATGCCCCGGTGCTCCAGGGTCCAAGTGCGCTTCGCGGGATCGCAGGTGATGTCCATGCGCAATTGCGTATCACGTTAAATCGCGCAATGGAATATATGTATCACAAAAAATAAGCATGGCGAGCGCGTTCAGCGGCTTGAAAGCCGCCGCGAACGCGTGCATCGTTGAATTGGAGCCTGAGAACTCTCGCGATGGGCCCTTGCCGGGGTTTGCATCGCAATCACAGAGCGTTGGTAGCATCCCTTGCCGGGGATGAGAGCCATCGAAAAGACGACGCGCCCACGCCGTGGGTGTGACCGGCGAACTATGCCGGGAGTGCCACGGCTATACAAGAGCCTTCGGGTGAAGGCCGTGGCGCACGTTCTCTGTGACGTGTTCTCAGACTCCCGGTGCCAGCCTGCTGCTGGCGTTGGTCCCGCCTCGATGGTGGGACCCCGGCCCTGAGAAGCCGGATCGGTCACAGAGCAAAACTCATGAACATGCACGTCCTAGGCGGGCCGCGCCTGCGCAAGAATGATCTTGTCGCCGCGTCCGATGAACCTCGTATCGCAGACCTAACCCTGGCCCAACGCCTGGGCTTCGAAAAACCCCACAACATCCGCCGGCTGATCGATCGGAACCGCGCTGAGTTGGAGAGCTACGGCGCGCTCCTGCCGAATATTCTCCGCGGTGGAGAAAAAAGGACGAGGGGCCGGCCGGGCGCAGGCTGGCTTTTGAATGAGGGGCAGGCGCTGGTAATTTGCGCCCTCTCGCGGACACCGGTTGCCGCCGCTGTGCGACAGGAGCTGGTGCGTGTTTTCATGCTCTTCCGGTGCGGGTGCCCGGTAACGCTGATGGAGACACAGGCCCTGCGGGACCTCTGCGAATTAGCTCACGTTTTCACCCAGGGGCCACGCCGGTTTTTGCTGGCACCGGTCACTTCCGCCATTCTCGACGCGCTCGCCGCCTTCCAGGCGCTGGATGAAGACGCAGAGGAATCCGACGAGGGTGGAAACGACGATGAGCAGGAGGACGACGATCTAGACACCAAGGAAGGGGAGACGGACGAAGATCGCGAGCCAGTGGGATGGGCCAGCGATCCCGACCAGTCGCATCTCGGCTACTCCAGCCTGGACGACGAGGAGCCGTCGCTGGGCGCCACGGAAAACCTCCAGCCGCCCCTTTGGTTTCTTCCGGCCATCGGCAGTACGAAGCGCATCGCCTTCGGCTCACAGGAGCATTGGGGCGACCACCGCGGTATGGCGGATGCAGAGGGACCGGATGAGGATCTGGAGCCCGACTGGGATGCCGAGCTCGAGGAAGATCACGGCATCGATGACGTTCCGCACGACGATGCCCGTATCTGAAATAAGCCCGGCCGCACCGGGAGCTTCGGCCTAGCCGACGGCTCATCGAAGGCCCGGCCGCGCTGGTGGCCGGGCACCCAACCTCATTTAGGAGCCTTGAACATGGCAAGCGTCAGCAAGCGAGAGTGGACGCACAAGGGCGAAACCAAGAGCGCATGGATCGTCCGATATTTTGATGCGAAGCGTCGGCATTGTCAGAAGACATTCGAAAAGAAGAAGGACGCTGATAAATTTCGGCTGAAAGTTGAAATTGAGTTAGAGAAAAATAGACACATCTCATCGACTGACGAAAGGACGGTAAATGCGATATGCGAAGCTTTTCTGAGATCTATTGAAGACAGGTTAGAAGATGGACGTATGGGAAGAGGAACTCAGAAGAATTACAAAATATCCATCGAAAAGGGTGTCATTCCATATTTTGGAAAAATGAAAATCAACGAGATCACCTTTGCGCATGTCGAAGGATTCTACAAGGAGATGATAAAAAATCGGGGACTGCATCCGACGACGGCTCGGATGCGCCTCACCAAATTTAGAAACGTGTGCCAGTTCGCTATAAAAAGAGGAGCGATGGCGCAAGAGCCGGTCACTGCTTTCTTGCAGGATCTGCGCGGCGCGAAGGAGACCACTGTCAGAACATTCACGCAAGACGAACTTGTTAGGCTATTGAAACAACTGGAAATTAAGCGGAGACACCAGCGTGAGCGCTGCCATCTCCGGCTAAAATGCTATGTTCATCTCGCTGTCTTCTGCGGGTTGCGGTTCGGTGAAATCTCAGGCCTTACCCTTCCGTGCATCAACATTGATGACCGCGTTGTGCACGTGCGTCACAGTCTGACCGACTTTGATGAACTGAAGGCGCCCAAAACGCGAGCCGGGGTTCGCGATGTCCCCATGCCCTCCCATGTTGCGAATTTGCTGTCTGAATGGCTTCAGCAATTCGCGGTCGGGAACGAACGAGGGCTCATTTTCCGACAGAAGTCCGGCACGATGCACTCACCATCGAATTTTCACCGTGGCGATTGGAGGCCGCTTCTGCGGCTATCGGGATTGCTGGCAGACGGTGAGGAGGTTCTGCACTTTCATGCCCTGCGCCACTTCGCGGCAAGCTGGTGGATCAGCCAAGGCATCGGCATGATGGAGGTGGCTTCGCTGCTTGGGCATCGCACCTTCAACACGACGCTACAGACATACGCCCATCCCGTGATTGGTGGCCACCGGCGGAGGGAGATGACCGATCTCGCTGCGATTCAGCTCCTGCCGCCCCCTGCCTTGGATCTAAAGCCGACGCACGTCCAGTGAGAACGTCTTTCGCAAGGGTTGCGCAAATGTCGCTAAACCATTGTAAAGGCAGGGCCTGAATTATCCGACGTCCATCCTGGTGGTCCAGCCCACCGTTGAGATGGCCGAGGCCTGGAGCACCGACCGGCTCGCGCCGATGGTTCGGGATTCTCCTGCTCTGACCGGCCTGATCGCCGACCCGAAGTCGCGGAACTCCGGCAACAAGATCCTGCACAAGCAGTTCCCGGGCGGACAGGTGGATATGGTCGGAGCGAACGCGCCATCCGGCCTTGCCTCCCGGCCGAAGCGGGTCGTGCTCTACGACGAGGTGGATCGGTATCCGGTTTCCGCCGGCACCGAAGGTGACCCCATCAGGCTGGCCCGCAAGCGTCAGACCACCTTCTGGAACCGCAAGACCATCGGGGGCTCCACCCCGACGCGCAAAGGTTTCTCGCGCATCGAGCGCGAATATGAGCGGTCCGACATGCGGGTCTGTCACGTCGCCTGCCCCTATTGCGATGTGTTCCAGCCGCTGCGTTGGGAACAGGTGAAATGGGACAAGGCCGAGGACGGGAAACACCTGTTCGACACCGCCCATTATCAGTGTGAAGGCTGCGGCGAGCTGTGGACCGAGGGTGACCGGCTCGCCGCGATCGACAATCGAAAGTGGGTGGCGACGCGGCCGTTCGAAGGGATCGCTGGTTTCCGCTTCAACGCGTTGTATTCCAAGCTGCTCGAAGACGGGCTTGCCGGCCTGGTGCGGGAATTCCTCGACTGCCGGAAATCCCCCGAGCTACTGCAGACCTTCGTCAACACGGTCCTCGGAGAGTCGTGGGAGGAGCAAGGAGAGGGCCTGGACCCGAACGGGTTCATGCACCGGCTGGAACTGTTCGACCATGACACCCTGCCGGACTCCTGCCGGCTGGTGACCATGGGGGTGGACGTCCAAGGCAATCGTCTCGAAGCGCAATGGATCGCGTGGGGCGAGGGCGAGGAAAGCTGGCCCTGCCGATACGAGGTGATCCTTGGCGATCCTTCGCAGCCGGATGTCTGGGCCAAGCTCACCGACATGCGCCGTGAAGTGCTGGTGGCGGACACCGGCCGGCCGATGCGCGTGAAAGCCTGCTGCATCGACATGGGCGGGCACCACACCGCGCAGGTGCTCAATTACGCAAAGGCCTACCGCCGAGAGGGGGTGTACGCAACGAAGGGCATGAGCGGGCCGCGGCCGATCTGGCCGAAGCGTGGCACCAGGTCGAAGACCCATTCGCTGCAGTTTTACGCTATCGGCGTCGATACCGCGAAGGACGCCATCTATGGGCGCTTGAAGATCCGGCTCGGCGACGGTGAAGAGATCCGCCCGGGCTATGTCCATTTCCCAGCGGCCGACGGATTCGACGCTGAATATTTCGCACAGCTCACCGTCGAGAAGGTGCTGACCCGTTTCCGCGAGGGTCGCCCGTACCGCATCTGGGAATGCCCCAAAGGTGCGCGCAACGAGGCGCTCGACACGTTCGTGCTGGCGATGGCCGCGCGCCTGTCCACCAACATACGGCTTGATCGTCCGCCGGCGCCGGAGCGCGCCAGCAGGTCCAGGCCGGCGCCCAGGCAGGACGGCGCGCCGGCACCGACACCGCCTCCGCCGCAAGCTGCAACCAAGGGCCCGACGAAGCGCCGATCGCGCGTCGCGCCGTCCTCCTACATGGGGTGACCGTCATGGCCTACACCACCGAACAGCGCGAGGCCCTGCGAGAGGCGATCGCGAGCGGCGCGACCGAAGTCACCTATGACGGGAAGACCGTCAAATACCGCTCGCTGAACGACATGCGCTCGGTGCTCGACATCATCGACCGCGACCTGTCGGCCACGCCGCGCCGCAGCCGGTCGCTGCGCGCCGTGTCGAACAAGGGTCTCTGAAATGCTGGAAGGTCTGTTCTCCCGGTTTCGGGGAACGCCGAAGGCGCGCGCGCCCGCATCCGGCACGGGCCTGGAAGCGGGGCAGTATCAGCGTCGCCTCTCCGGGTTTTTGCCCAGCCGCCAGCACGTCAATACGCTGGTCCAGTCGTCCGGCGACACCGTGCTGGCGCGCTCGCGCTACCTTGCGCGGAACAACCCCTACGCCGCGAACGCGGTCGAGGTGTTCTCGGCCGCCCTGGTGGGCTACGGCATCAAGCCCGCCTGGCTGCAGAAAAAAAGCAAGCTGAAGAGCGCGGGCCAGCAGCTCTTCAAGGACTGGACCGACGATGCCGACGCCGAGGGGCTGACAGATTTCTACGGCCTGCAGCGGCGGGTCGCGCGGGAACTCTTCATCGCGGGCGAATGCTTCGTGCGCCGACGCCCCCGTTATCTCTCGGACGGCTTCGCCGTGCCACTGCAGATCGAGGTCATCCCATCGGAGATGTGCCCGATCCAGCAGATCGCTATCACGCCCTCCGGCGGAAACGTGATCCGGCAGGGAATTGAGTTCGACCGCGTCGGCCGGCGCGTTGCATATCACTTCTACCGCCGCCATCCCGGCGACGTGACGCAGGACCCGAACCCGGACACGGTGCGGATTCCCGCGTCCGAAATCCTGCACGTGTTCGACCCGGTCGAGGCCGGGCAAATTCGCGGGCTTCCGCGGCTCACGCCCGCAATCGTCGCGCTCTGGTCTCTCGACGCATACGACGACGCCGAGCATGAGCGGAAGAAGACGGCGGCGATGTTCGCCGGTTTCATTCGCAAGCCGGCCAATGGCGAAGTCGGCCTCGACATCGAAGACGACGGGAGCGCCGCTCCCCCGCTGGTGGCGCTGGAACCCGGCACCCTGCAGATTCTGGAAGAGGGTGAGGACATCACCTTCTCCACGCCGGCCGACGTCGGCGGCGCCTATGAGGCGTGGCAATATCGCGCCCTGACCCGCATCAGCGCCGCCCTGGGCCTTCCCTACATGGCGCTAACCAGCGACATGGTGAAGTCGAACTACAGCAACAGCCGCCAAGCGCTGGTCGAATTCCGCCGGCGGATCGAGGCGATCCAGCACAGCGTCATGGTCTTCCAGTTCTGCCGCCCGGTGTGGCGCTGGTTTCTCGATGCCGCCGCCCTATCCGGCGCGTTGAAGATGCCCGGCTATGCCACGGCCCCGCGCCAGTACCTCGGCGTGAATTGGATTACGCCGCGGTGGGAGTGGGTCGATCCCTACAAGGATCGGCAGGCGGAAGTCTTGGCCATCAAAAACGGGTTCCGCGCCCGGTCGCAGACGATCGAGGCCGAAGGCGAAGACCCGGAAGAGGTCGATCAGCGCATTGCTGACGATGCCAAGCGCGCAGCCAGCCTCGGCCTCACCTTTCCCGACGTGCCCGGCATCGCCGACCCCAGCCTGATGCCGAAGGAAGGCCAGCAGGATCGCATCGCCGCCTGAGACCCGGCCTGCCGGACTCCAGAACAGGAAGCTTCCATGCCCAAAAATCTGCTGGTCGATAGCGAGATGGTGCTCTACGGGCCCGTCGGCGGCGTCTTCTGGGACGACGAGATCGGCTTCACCGCGCGCGACGTCCTGCACACGATGGCGGGCATCGAAGGCGACATCCAGGTGCGCCTGAACAGCGGTGGCGGAAATGCCTGGGACGGCATCGCCATCTATAATGCCCTGCTCGCCCACGACGGCAAGGTGACCATCATCGTGGATGCCATCGCGGCATCGGCGGCGTCCATCATCGCGATGGCGGGCAAGGAGATCGTCATGCGGGGCGGCGCCCTGATGATGATCCACGACGCGTCCGCCAACAGCTCCGGCACCGCCGACGATCTAGAAAAATCCGCCGAGATGCTGCGCAAGCTCGATGGCCAGATGGCAGGCATCTACGCGCGCCGCACGGGAACGGGCCGCGATGAAATCGCCAGCCTGATGAAGGCGGAGACTTGGCTGACCGCCGCGGATGCGGTCGACAAGGGATTCGCCACCAGCTCGGACGAGACGGCCGCAGCCGATGCGTCGGCTTCCGCCTACGACTACCGGCTGTATGCCCACGCGCCCGAACACCTTCGCGCCGCGGCACGCGCCCTCACCCCTTTCGTCCCCCGTCCCGCGGCGGCCGCCGCAAACCAGGAGGTCAACATGACCGAGAAGACCCAGGCGGAGATCGACGCCGCTGCCGCGGCTGCTGCTGCCGCTGCTGCTGCCGCTGCCGCCAACCCTGCGCCCACCGCCGACACCTACACCGCCGCAACGGCGGCCGCGGTGCTGGAGCTCTGCGCGATCGCCGGCGTCAGTTCGGTCGTCGCATCCCAGATGGTCACGGCGAAAACGCCGCTCGACCAGGTGCGCGCGGATCTGGCGAAACGCGCCGCTGAGGCGGCCGACAAAGAAATTCTCGATGCGGCCCGCGCGCCCAAGGCGAGTGGCTCCGGTTGGGACGAAGTGACCGCCGAGGTGAACCGCCGATACGGCGTCGCCCAGAAGTGAACCGCCGGTATAGCCGCCGGATTGAAGGAGCATCACCATGACCACGCTGACCGAAACCCTTCATGCGGGTGGCTTCCTGCTTTCGGAACTGCCCGACTTCATGTCCCGCGAAGCGATCGTCATCGCCGCGAGCCAAACCCTCGTTGCCGGACACGTGCTCGGCAAGACGGCTACCGACACGGGCGTCACCGCGACCGCGGCGCCGGTCGCTGGGAACACCGGAAACAGCACCATCGCGATGGCGAATCCGGCCGTCTCTTCCAAGGCGAAGAACGGCAAATACCGCGGCGTCCATCTGACCGCCACGACCGTGCGCTGGGAAGATCCCAACGGCGTCGAGATCGGGCAGTCCACGCACGGCGCGGCCTTCAACAAGGAAGTCAAGTTCACGATCACCGCCGGCGGCACGGCGAATGTCGTGGGCGATGCCTATGAGATCACGGTCGGCATCGAGGATGCTGATGAGGTCTACAAGGGGTTCGACCCGACGGCCACGGACGGCAGCGAGGTCGCCGTTGCGATCCTCTGGGATGGCGTGACGACGGGTGCAGGCGAAACCGCGCGCGCCACTGCCATCGTCCAGATCGCGGCTGTCACCGATGGCGATCTCACCTGGCCCGACGACATCACCGCTATCCAGAAGGCGGCCGCCATCGCGGACCTGAAGCGGGCCCGCATCACCGTTCGCTAACCCCGGCGGCGCGGCGCGCCGCCCGCCCATCTCGCCCTTGGGCAAGGCGCGCGCCGCAATTCGGCATCTCCCCAGGAGCTTTTCCATGATCACCATGGACGTTTTCAAGCAGGACCTCTTCAGCGCCACCAGCCTCACGGCCGCGGTGGATAAGATCGGCTATGTGCCCGGCGTGCTCGGGAGCATCCCCGGCCTGTTCCAGCCGGTGCCCGTCCGCACCACCTCTGTGTTCGTCGAGGAGCGTGGCGACGGTCCCTTGCTGATCAACACCTCGCCCCGCGGCGCGCCGCCAGATCCCCGCCAGAAGGAAAAGCGGAAGGGACGCAGCTTCGATACGGTGCGGCTGGCGCGGAATTCGAAGATCCAGGCGAGCGAGCTGCAGAACATCCGTGCCTTCGGCTCTGAGACCGAACTCAAGCAGGTGCAGACCGAGATTGCCCGGCGGCAACTGCTGATCCGCAACGACCACGAACTGACCCTGGAGAATATGCGCCTCGGCGCCATCCAGGGCCTGGTGACCGATGCGGACGGCAGCGTGCTGTTCGATTGGGCGACCGAGTTCGGGCAGGCCATTCCCGCCGAGATCGACTTCGATCTGGACAACGCGACGCCGGCGACCGGCGCCGTGCGCAAGAAATGCAACACGGTGGTGCGGTCCATCCTGACCAACCTGAAGGGTATGGGTGGAGCCTCCGTGTCCATCGTCGGGCTGTGCGGCGATGCCTTCTGGGATGATCTCACCGGCCACCCAGAGGTCGAGAAGACCTTCCTGAACACGCAGTCCGCCGCTGATTTGCGCAATGGCTTCGGCGCGCCGTACCAGCAGTTCAATTATGGCGGTATCACCTGGATCAACTATCGCGGGTCCGATGATGGCGCAGTGTCGGTCGGAACGGAAAAGGTGAAGTTCTTCCCGGTCAACGCCGGCATCTTCCAGATTGCCTACGCCCCAGCAGAGACATTCGACTTCGTGAATACGCCGGGCCAGCCGGTCTATTCCTGGATCGTGCTGGACAAGGATCGCAACGCCTGGGCGGACGTCGAGGTCTACTCCTACCCGCTGCCGGTGTGTGTCGCCCCGTCCGCCCTGCATCGCGGCCGGCGGACCTGACCCATGGTTGATTTCTCGCGCCTGGTGCTGCGCCCGGCGATGCGGGTTTTCTCCCGCGCCGTCGTGTTCAAGCCCGCCGCCGGTGGCGAGCACCAGGTGTGTGGGATCTTCGACCGGGCTTATGTCCAGGTCCCTTCGGATGACGGGTCGGTGCAAGAGTCCGTCGCGCCCCGTCTCGGCATCCGTATTGATGAGTGGCCGGCGGTGCCGCTGCAGAAGGACCGTATCCTCATCGGCACGGAAACCTTCCTGGTCGTCTTCGCGGAACCCGATGGCCAGGGCGGCGCCACGGTGGTGCTGCGCAAGGTGACCGCATGAGCGAGTTGCGCGCGCTGCGCGATCGCACGGCGGACCGGCTCATTGCCGCCGGCATAATTCCAACCGTGATCCGCGCGCCCTGGCTGCCGGTCACGGCCGAGCAATTGCCGGCGCTGGCGATCACTGCGCGGCGCGCGCGGCTGGAGAGCGAGGGCCGGGCTAACCTCGGCGCTCCGAGCTTCCTCGCCCGGGCCACCATCATGATCGTGATGCGCCGCACGGCGGACGACGGCGAGCTGTTGGAAAACGCGCTGCTCGCCGATGAGACGGCCATCATCGAATCCCTGCTGAACGATGCCGATTGGCTCGCTGGGGTCGAGGCCGTGGAGACAGTGGAGACCACCCTTCGGCAGGGGGCGGAAAACGAACTGACCCTGTTCGACCTCTCGATAGAGATCACCGCCACGTGGCGGATGGATTACGGCGCGACCGGCACGGATCTCACATCGATCCGCGGGCGCCTGACACAGGACGGACCGGACGTCTTCGGTGCCGACCACCTGGACCAGTAGGAGCCCCCCATGTCCGAGAAGTATGTGAAGCCCGGCTCGCCCGGGGCCGTGGTCGTGCGCCCGGCCACCGGGCAGAAATTGCTCGAGGAAGGCGACTGGTGGCCGCACGATCAGTTCCTGATGCGCCGGCTGCGGGACGGTGACGTGGTCGAGGCCACGCCTCCGGTCGCCGAGGCCAGCCCTCCCACCGATGAGCCCGCGCCGGCCAAGACCGCGAAGGAGTGACGGCCATGCCTGTATCTTTCAACCAGATCCCCAGCAACTGGCCGCTGCCGCTCTATTGGGCCGAAGTCGATGGCAGCCAGGCCGGCGGCATCATCATTTCCGACCGGGCGCTCATGTGGGGCGTCAAGCTCGCCGCCGGCACGGCGCCTGTTGACGTCCCCGTGGCCGTCGGCGTTGCCGCCCAGGGCGCCGCTCTGTTCGGTGCCGGATCGATGGCCGCGCGCATGCTGACCGTCTTCCGGCGCCGCAATCCCTCCGGCGAGGTTTGGGTGCTGCCGGTGGCCGAGCCCGCCGCCGGCGTCGCTGCGACCGGGAGCATCGTTGTCGCCGCCGCCCCGACCGCTGCCGGTACGATCTTCCTCTATATCGCCGGACAGAGGATCTCCATCGCGGTGACCTCCTCCGACACGACCGCCACGACCGCGACGAAGATCGCAGCCGCGATCACCGCCGCCACGGATCTTCCCGTCACCGCCGTCGCCGCGACCTCTACCGTCACCCTTACCTGCAAATGGAAAGGCGAGAGCGGCAACGATATCCGGCTGGTGACCAACTACCGTGGCAGCGAGGGCGGCGAGGCGTTGCCGGCCGGCCTCTCGCTCACCATCACGGCAATGGCCAGCGGCACCGGTGCGCCGGATCTCGACACAGCGATTGCGAACCTGGGCGATCAGGAGTTCGACCACAGCGCTTTCCCATTCACCGACAGTGCATCGCTTGATGCCTTCCGGGATCTGATCGCGGCGCGCTGGGCGTTCGACCAGCAGATTTATGGCTGGGGCTTCTCCGCCAAGCGCGGCACCTACGCCGCCCTGTTGACCTTCCTCGCCGGTCGCAACGACCCGGCGATTTGCGTGGACATGGTCGAAACCACGGTACCGACGCCGGTCTGGGAGATCGCCGCCCTGAATGCTGCGGCGGCTGCGCAGGCTATCAATGCGGACCCCGCCCGGCCACTGCAAACGCTCCTGCTCACCGGCGCCCTGCCGGCGCCGCCGGAGGATCGTTTCACGAAGCCCGAGCGCGCGGCCCTGGCCCTGCAGGGTGGTTGGACGCACTCCACCACCAACGACAACCAGATCATGATCGAGGCGTCGGTCACCACCTACAAGACCAACTCCTACGGCATCGAGGACCGCGCCTATCGCCGGATCGAGACGCGCGCCACGCTCGCCCGCATCCTGCGGGAACAGCGAGCTATCATCACCAGCGAATACCCGCGCCACAAGCTGGCCAACGACGGCACGCGCTTCGGCCCGGGCCAGGCCATCGTCACGCCCAACGTCGTGCGGGCGCGGCTGGTCGCCCACTATCGCGAGATGGAGGACCGCGGCCTGGTCGAGAACGCGAAGGCGTTCAAGGACTATCTGGTGGTGGAGCGGGACAGCACCGATCCCGACCGCCTGAACGTGCTGTGGCCGCCGGATCTGGTGAACCAGCTCGTGGTCTTCGCCGTCCTGGCGCAGTTTAGATTAAATTATAGCACAACTGCAGATCTCGTTTAGGACGCAAGAATGAGTGAGCAAAAGACATGCTCAAAATGTTCTAATAGATTCCTCGCTACGCAAGACTATTTCCAACCCCTCAAGAAGAAGGGGAAAGTCTGGCTTAGCGCCGAATGTCGAGAGTGCCGCCGCCTTCGATTTCGAAAATATTACAGCGAAAATCGCGAAGGTATTGTGCGACGGTCTGTGGAGTGGGTGAAACTACAGCGTCTCTCAAGCGAAGAGCGCAGGGAAAGCGAACGATTATGGGCGCGCGAAAGCAAGCGTCGAAAATTGGCGGACCCGGCTATGCGCGCCGATCATAACGAGCGTGGCCGCAACTGGCGGAAAAATAATCCCGACTATAGGAACCGCTTCAAGCACGAAAGCCCGGAGCGTAAGGCGGCACGCACGATGGCGCGTTACGCACGGAAACGCTGCGCGATGCCACCCTGGGTCGATGATGAAACTATAGCGAGCGTCTACGAAAAGGCGCGTGCCACAACGCTATCGACCGGCGTCCTTCACGAAGTCGATCACATCTTCCCTTTGGCGGGAAAGTCGTCCTGCGGGCTGCATGTTCCTTGGAATCTACGTGTCATCCCGGCGTTGGAGAACCGATCCAAGGGCAACCGCCTTCCGCTGCCCGAGGAAATTGAGGAGATACCCTGATGGGAAAACGAGTTGCCGGCGTCTCCTACCTCAAGGTGGGCTCGACGCAATATCCGGTGCAGGAGCTGGAATACGACGTCACGCCCTCGACCCGCGAAGGCGTCGTCGGGCTCGACGGCGTGCACGGGTTCAAGGAAACGCCGAAGGTGCCTTACATCTCCGGCCAGATCACGACCGCGCCCACGGTCTCCATCGAGACGCTGCACGCCACCACCGATGCCACGGTGATGGCGGAATGCCCCGATGGCCGGGTGATCGTGATCCGCAATGCCTGGTACGCCGCCGAGGCGACTGCGGCGCCGGCGGAAGGCCGCGTCGCCTTCCGTTTCGAAGGTCTGTCCGGCGACGAGCTGATGCCGGCGAACGCCTGAGGAAGATGTAATGGAAAACGCCAAGGTAACCCTGAGCCGCCCGGTCACTTCCTTCGGTGAGAAGGTCAGCTCGTTCGAACTTCGCGAGCCCACCGGAAAGGAGGTTCGCCGCATCGGATCGCCTCTGCTCTTCAAGGAGGGCGGTGTCGATTTCGACATGGAGCGGGTCGGCCAGTATGTGGCGGTGCTGTCCAATCCGCCCCTGACGCCGGCCGCCGTGGACGACATCTCGGCGGGGGACTGGCTTCCGCTGGCGGCGGCGCTCGCCCCTTTTTTCATGCCATCGACGCCAGCGCCCTGATCGCGCTGGCGTTCGACCTCGCCCACGTCTGGAAGACGACGCCGGACCACTATCTGGCGAAACCACTTTCCGAGCTGCTCCAGGACGAAGCCGATACGCGGACCTTCCTGGAGCGCCTCGGAAAGTAACGTTGGTGAGAACAATTTTCGATCACAGATGCTTGCGCCAATGATCTTCCGAGACAATCGAAATGGGAAGCCCGGAGTCGCGCCACTCGACGGCTTGCAGGATCTTGTTTCCGAAGGTCGAATGCTTCCATGAGTCAGTAGCGTAAGATCCGATCACCAGAACGTTGGTTTTCTGTGTTATGCTACCAACCAACGCCCCTCGTTCCAAAACGGCGGCCTCGCAGCTCTTGCGTTGGCCAAAGTTGAACGTCCCGGTGAAGCAATATCTTTTACCCATGAACGTCAAAGTTGGCGCAGGGTCACACAGTGGAAGAGAAGTCGGTTTCATGACCTCGCCGAGTTCGAAGTTATTGTTCGTAAATCGGCTCAATGTATCGAGAAGTTCAATCTTTTCGCTTTCGTCTAGAATGCCGTCAGCCAAAATTTCCGAGACGCGTTGGTAAAGCACACTGATGATTGGCTGAGAACTGACGTCGTAATTCGCAGCGAGCCACTTTTGCAGGAATTCTACTTCGGCATGATTGATGACATCGTCCGCAATTAGACCGCGCGCGAGACCTATCAATTCATCGACCTGCCTGCTTGTGATGCGGTCATCATTCATCCTACGAAGTAAAGCGTCGTCCATGTCAATTCCCCCCTACGAATTTCTTGCAAAAGGTAACAGGGAGTGGACAGGAGTCGAGTCGGCTGTTCGTTGGACGACGGCGCTGGCCGTTGACGCGCGGAACCCGAAGTGCTCAACCTGAAGCTTCACAAGCATCGGGGTAAGGGGTAATTTCATGCGGACCGGCGCCAACATTCTTTGGTTTCTGCTGGGTGGATGGATACTAGCGTTGATATGGTGGGCGGCCGCCGTGTTGATGACGATTTCCATCATCGGACTGCCGTGGGCTCGGGCCTGCTGGGAAATCGGTCTGATGAACCTAATGCCGTTTGGGCGCGACGTAATCTCGCACTCTGAACTAACTGGAAGTAGCAGTGCTGGCCTCAAGATATTTCGACTTCTGGCTAATATCATCTGGTTACCGCTCGGCCTGATACTGGCCGTCGCACACATTATTCACGGATGCCTGATGTTCATAACCATCATCGGCATTCCGCTGGGCCTACAAGACTTCAAGCTCGCTGGAATATCGCTGTTCCCCGTTGGCAAGCGAGTCGTCTCCAAAGAACTCTTGACCGCAGCGCGAACCGCGAACGCACAAGATCAACTGGCGTCCTATCGCAAGACGCAGTAATGGCCTCTGCAATTGGGGCGACGAAAAAGGGCGGCTTCGGCCGCCCTTTTTTCATGAGCAGTGCGGCAGCCCCCATTACCGCCTCATTCGGGGGCCGAATGATCTTCCTCTAGGGGAAGCAAAGCGTGGGCAATCAGCCAGTCGCGCATGATGAAGCGGATGGCGTCTGCCTCAGACGGTATCGGTGATTGTTCCCGCCTCCATGCCTCGAGCGCGTCGATAATCTCTTGATCAAACGCAACAAGCTTCTTGAACGGGTACCGAAGAGGGCGGGCCATGAGAATATCCAGATATCCGTATTGACGCAATGAGGATATAAGGATATCTCTAAAGACAAGCCGGGGCAAGGCGGCAACCTTGCTCCCGGCTCTAACCCAACCATGAGAGGGTCTCTCAATGGATCAGGCTGCGGCAATTCCTAACACAACGCATGCACTGACGCCCGCTGACTTGAACACGAAGGTCAACCACGAACCGCGGATCTCCCACCGCCGTCTTGCCGAAGTTCTCGGCTACGGCGAGGTCCACAAAATGGGGCACCTTGTGGATCGTCATAGTGAGGCGCTGCAACGGTTTGGACCATTTCCGTCCACGGTGGACGGAAATGGTCAGAAGGGCCGCCCCGGTAAGACCTACTGGCTGAACAAAAAGCAGGCGCTTTATATCTGCACCAAATCCGAGACGGCCAACGCGACCGAGGTTACCATTCAAATGGTCGAGGTCTTCGACGCATGGCAGTCGGGGGATCTGGCCGAGGCTGCTCCGGATGTGGTCCCTGTTCGCGGGCATGTGCGCCGCCGGCCCAAGCCCGGCTTCGGCACCATCATCGCCAACACGGATATGCTGTACCCGTTCATAGAACGTGGTGACGAGCTGATTGTGGAATTCTGCTCGGACGTGAAGCTCGACGCGGTGACACCTTCTGCCCTGCTCATTCTGATGAACCCAGGGACCGGTCAGCCCGAACCCCATTGGGTCCATCGCAAGGGCACCCACGCCCTCACCCGGCCCGACGACGGGCGCCGGTACACACAGAATATCTTCGGTAGAGAGCGGGAGCTTGTTGCTTCCAAGTGGCCGGTGATCGGCCGGGTGATCGGCATCAACAAGCCGACCGGCGCCGAGCGCCATGCAGCGCTGACGCACTGAACATTCGAATGCCATTTTTCATGAGGTGAGCAATGGCCGGACCATTGGACATTAGAGGCGTCGCTGAGCTGTCCGACCGGGTGACACCCATCCTTCGGCAGATCAGCGCCAGCATGCGCCGTGTCGCCGGCGACCGGGCGTTTGACGGTTTGGCCGCGCAGGCGTCTCGGACCAGCGGCGCATTCGTAGGCGTGCGATCTGCCATCGGCCGTGTAGCGGTGAGCCTCGGCGCCCTTGGGGTGTCCTATGCCAGCGTCCAAGGCGCCGCAGTCGGGTTCGCTGGTATGACGGTGGGAAAGTTCGCCGCTTTAGGTGGTGGCCTCGCCGACGCGTCCGCCAAGATCGGCATGTCGGCCGAAAAGCTCCAGGAACTGCGCTATGCCGCGAAGAAGGTGGGTGTCGACTCCGCATCGATCGACACTGGCTTCGTGAAGCTTAACAAGGTTCTCGCTGAGACCCGGGCTGGAAAGAACAAGAAGGCCGCCGAATATTTCAAGGCCATGGGCATCAACATCAAGGGCATGAAACTAGAAGATGTTCTGCCGAAGATCTCCGAAGCCTTCATGAAGAACGGTAATTCGGCACAGCGCACCGCTGCATCGATGCTCCTCTTTGGCAAGGCGGGGGCTGACCTCATTCCGCTGTTGATCGGCGGAAAGGATGGCCTTGCCAAGATGGCGCAGAAGGCCAGGGACCTCGGTATTGTTCTGTCCGATGCCGACGTGGCTGCGGCCGATGAACTCGGAGACGACCTGGAAGACCTCGGCGATGCGGTGGGCGGGGTCGCTGTCCAGATTGGCGCGAAGCTGGCGCCGATCATCGGTCCCATTGTGAAGGACATGATCGAGTGGATGAAGGTCAATAAGGAATGGCTGGCCACCTCGATTGCGGACGCGGTGAGGGACCTCACGTCATACGTCAGGGACCTCGATTTCAAGGAGATCGGTCGGCAGATGCGGGAATTCGCCGCCAGCGCCGATGCGTTCGCGCAGAAGGTGGGCGGCTGGGGCAATGTGCTGATTGGCCTGGGCGCTATTCTAACGGCCGCACTTTTGGCGCCGCTGTTAAATTTCAGCTTAGGCCTAATCCGGCTGGCGGTAGATTTCGGCAAATTCGCAGCATCTGCCGCGGGCCTTCCGGTCATCCTCGGGCTCGGGCTGCTCGCTGGCGCCATTTACAATTGGAACGAATTCTCCGCCGCCATCGGTCGGGTCGGCGATGGATTCCGCCAACTGATGGACGGCAACATCATCGCTGGCGTGACCAACATGCTCGGCGGAGTTCTCGACGCTGGCGGGGCAGCGGTCAAGGGGGTCGTCAAGATGATCGGCGACGCGATCGGCGTCGATCTGAACAAGATGCTGGAAGAGGCCACACAGCCGCTCGTCGATCTGCTGAACAAGTACCTTGTCGGCCCCTTCATGGATGCCATCAACAAGGTCAAGGCGCTCTGGAATTCAATGACGTTTTCCGCGCCCAGCATCGCCCCTGCTGGCGCGCCGCGCGGATCGCCTCTCAACAACCAGAATACCGTCCCAGGCGGACAGCCCTCGACCTATGGCCCGGGCCGCAGCAACCCCGGCTATCAGCAGCAGGGCTCTTTGTTGGAGAAGGCCGCCCAGGCCGGCGTTATCCAATCGGGCGGCCAGCGCTCCGCCGCCACGCTCGATGTCCGCTTCAGCAATGCCCCGCCAGGCACCAAAGCGCAGGCCGATTCCTCCGGCCCGTTGTTCAGCGGCGTGAACATGAAGATGGGCTATGCCATGGAAGGCACCGGCTGATGGCCTACCGTCCCGCCTCGTTCCGCGGTGTGCGCTTCCACGTCCTCGACGCGTCAGGGGAAAAGGGCAAGCGCCTCGAGGTGAACGAGTTCCACGGCCGCGACGTCCCGTACACCGAAAGCCACGGGCGCAAGGCGCGGCGCTGGAGCTTCCGCGCCTTCCTGCTCGGCCCCGATGCCGGGGCGCGCGCGGTGGCGTTGGCGGTCGCATGCGAGGCCAACGGCGCGGGGCAGATCACCCTTCCGAGCGAAGGCCAGGTGCTGGTTGAATGCGAGACGGTGCGCCACAGTGAAAGCGTGGACGGCGGCCGCATGGCCGTGCTCGACCTGCAGTTTGTCGAGAAGGGCACCACGCCCGGCCTGATCGTCAACGTCCTGGCGGGCGCCGCCGGATTCGCGGCCGCGACTGCGGCCGTCCCGGTGATCAGCGGCATCTACACCGCCGCGCTCGGCGCGCTGGACCAGCTCGGCCAGTCCATCGTCAACGACACCGTGCTGGCGGTGACCGGCAATCTCGGCCAACTCCACTTCGTCGCCAGCGACAGCGCTGCACACGCCCGTTGCGCGCTCGGCATCCTGGACCTGCAGCAGTCCATCAGTCCGGCCACCGACGCCGCCGCGGCGCTGCCGATCATCATCGCCGCCCTTCGCGCCGCCGGCGCCGGAGCCGAGGTGTTCGCCGCACCGACATCCGCGCTCCCCGCCACCATCGAACCGGATGCCGTTTGTGTGCAGGACCTGGTGCGGCGGCTCTTCCTGATCGAGGAGGCGCGCGCGCTGATGGACCAGGACCTGACCTCGCGCGATCAGGCGGATGCGCTGCGCACCGCCATCACCGGCCGGTTTGATGCCGAGATCGATATCGCTGCGGTGGCGCGGCAATCCGACTTGTTGTCCACGCTGCGGACGCTGCACGCCAATGTCGTGCGGGATCTGCTGGAGCGCGGCCGTCCGCTGCCGCGTCTCGCATCGGTGACGCTGTCCCGGTCCTTGCCGGCGCTGGTCATCGCGCATCGCCTGTGGCGCGACGCCAGCCGGGCGGGCGAGGTGGTGGCGGAAACCGGCGCCCTGCATCCCGGCTTCATGCCGCGCGAAATCCGGGCGCTCACGGCATGATGCCGATTGACGACCTGCGGGCTTGGATCGCTATCGGCGACCGGGAATATGGGGGCTGGAAGACGGTCGAGGTGACGCGCGCGTTCGACGCCGCCGCGTCCACCTTTTCGCTCGCGGTGATCGATACGTGGGCCGAGGGCGGCCAGCAACTCGGGTGGCCCATCAACCTGTTCGACCCATGCACGGTGTCGCTCGGCGGGGTGCTGGCGATCACCGGCTATGTGGACCGCGTCGAGCCGGCCTATAACGCGACACAGCGCGGCATCCATGTGGCCGGGCGGTCCAAGACAGGGGACCTGGTGGACTGCAGCGCGGTGGTTCCGGGCGGTCAATTCAAGGGCTACAAGCTCGACGCCATCGGCAACCAGTTGTGCAAGCCGTTCGGCGTGGATGTGCTCGCCAAGGCGGACCTGGGCGAGACCTTTTCGGACGTCTCGGTTGAGCCCGGTTCGACGGTCTTCCGTACCCTGGATGACCTTGCGCGCTCGCGCGGCGTCGTGCTGCACGATGATCCCTCCGGGCGCCTGGTGATCGATGAGGCGCAGGAAAGCGATCCGGTCGCAAAGCTGATCGAGGGCGAAAACATCTTCGAGGGGCGCGCCGCGCTGACCGCCGAGGAGCGGCATTCCAAGATCATCGGCAAGAGCCAGGTGGCGGGCACCGATGAAATCTGGGGCTCCGACGCATCTGAGATCGGGGACGAGGTGGACGACGAGAGCGTGCCGCGCCACCGGCCGCTGATCGTCACCCCGGAAAAGCCCCTGACCATGAAGGACCTGCGCAACCGACTGGAATTCGAGCGTGCCGTGCGCGCCGGCAACGGGCTGGTGGCCGACATCACCGTGCTCGGCTGGCACGTCTCTGAGGGCAAGCTGTGGACGCCTGGCGACGCCGTGCAGGTGTCGAGCCCGTCGCTCTATTTGGACCGGACCCTCTACATCAAGCAGGTGACCCACAGCCAGGGCCAGGGGCCGACCTCGACCAAGCTGCAGCTCGTCCCCCTCAGCGCGCTGCGCAAAAAGGGCGGCGGGCAGAAGAAGAGCGGCGGTGGCAGCGATGACGGGAAGATCTGGGACGGCCCTCCGGTAGACAGCAAAACGGGTGTTGCATGAGGCAGTCACAGGCAGATGCCGGCCGCCGGGCCACACAGACGATGGCGCGCGGCATCCTCCGCAAAACCGACAGCACCAAGAAAATGCAGCGCGTGGACGTCTCCATTTTGAAGGACGAGCGCAAGGACAGTGTGGAGCATTGGGAACCCTACGGGTTGACGGCAGTGCCCATGGACGGCGCCGAGGCCCTTATCGCCTTTCCTTCTGGTGAGCGGTCGCACGCGGTGGTCGTGGCTATCGGTGACCGCCGGTACCGGCTGACGGGCCTGCAGTCGGGCGAGGTGGCCCTCTACGATCACCAGGGCCAGCGGGTGCTTCTTGGTGCGGCCGGGATCACGATCGAGAGCGCGAAGACGGTCACAGTGAAGAGCGCCGAAAAGGTGATCATCGAAGCGGACCGCATCTATCTCGGCGGCGAGGCCGGCGCGGTGGCGGTGATGACCGCGGCGGGCCCATCCACCCGCGTCTTCGCGAAGGTGTGACATGGTGGACATTCGCACCGATTGGAACCCCGACGAGCTCCAGTCCACATGGCTGCTCAAGGGCAGCGTGCTGGATACCGGCGAGGACCTGAAGACCGCTTTCATCATCTCCCTCATGACGGACCGGACGGCCGAGGACGACGACGTTCTGCCGGACCCCACCGACGATGACCGGCGCGGCTGGTGGGCGGATTGGCAGGCCTCTGAGATTTGGGGCGCGACACCCATTGGCTCACGCCTTTGGCTGCTACGCCGAGAGAAATGGACCGAGGACGTTCGCGCCCGCGCCGAGGACTATGTGCGCGAGGCGCTGCAATGGTTCCTGGATCTGAAGATCGGCACCCGCCTGGACGTCACCGCCACTCGCACCGAGATGGAACAAATTGAGGTGACGGTGGACGCCTATCGCGGATCCACCCGCCTGCTCGACCTGCGCTGGCAAACCCTCTGGAGCTGACCGCATGGCCTTGGATCTGAACACCCTGCCGGCCATCCGCCGGCAGGTGCGGGACGATATTGCCGCCCACCTGCCCGGCGCCGACGCCTCGGTCCCCAACTCCAACATGCGGGTGCTGGCGGACTCCAACAGCGGCCTCGCCGACGGCGCTTACCGATATCTGGAGACCCTCGCCCAAGAGCTCATGGTTGACACGTCGGTGTTCTGGCTCGACCGGCACGGGCGGATCTGGATCGGCCCGAAGCAGGCGGCCACGTTCGCCACCGGCACCATTGTCGCGCGCGGCACCGCCGGCGCACCGATCCTCGCCGGCACCGAGCTGCTCGCCGGCAACGTCATCGTCGAAACGACTGAGGATGCAGCGGCCTCTCCTGGCGGCGTCGTCATTGCCGCCCGGGCGACCGAGGCCGGCATCGGTGGCAATATTCAGGCGGGCGCGAGTGCGTCCTTCCGATCCGCTTTGCCCGGCGTCGAGGCGGCCGCTACCATCCCGGCCGACTGGACCGGCGGTGCGGAGACCGAGAGCGCCGAGAGCTATCGCGACCGCATCCTGCAACGCATTCGCAAGCCCCCGCAGGGCGGCGCCGACCATGATTATGTGGCCTGGGCGCGCGAGGTGGCCGGCGTGACGCGCGCATGGGGTACCTCGGAAATCGTCGGGGCCGCGACGGTGCGATTCCTGATGGAAGGTGTGCTCCCCGACGGCACGCCGCTCCGGCCGAACGGCATCCCGACCCTTGAAGATTGCGCGCTGGTGCATGCGCATATCGACCCCCTGCGGCCGGTGACGGTCAAGCGCCTGTTCGTGCTGCCGCCGATCCCCAATCCGGTGTCGTTCGCGATTTCGAACCTCGACCGGGACACGCCTACGGTGCGCGCCGCGATCGAGGCCAGCGTGCGCCGGATGCTGCTGCGTCGGGCCGAGCCGGGGAAGGCCATCTCCAAATCGTGGATTGCCGAGGCCGCGTCCGCGGCGCTGGGTGAAAACAGCCACGACCTTACTGCCTCCAACGTGCCGATGACCGCGGGCCAAATTGGCGTGCTCGGAACCATCTCCTATGTCTGACGCGCCCATCCGCCGCTCGGGTGAGGATTACGGCAATGCCCTGCTCTCGCTCCTGCCCGTCGGCGAGGCCTGGCCCCGCGACCCGCGCATGCCCATGGCGCAATTCTGCGCCGGGCTCGGTGAGATCTGGGGCCGCGTCGATGATGCCGCCTGGAACCTGGTGGACGTCGAAGCCCAGCCCCTCAGCACCTTCTTGTTGCTCCCGGAATGGGAGCGCATGGCTGGCCTGCCCAACCCCTGCGTCACCGAGCCGAGCACCATCGGCGAGCGCCGCGCCGCGCTGGTGGAGCGCCTGACGGCCGAGGGCGGGCAGTCGCGCGCCTACTTCATCGGGGTGGCGGCGCGGCTCGGCTATGACATCTCGATCGTCGAGCAAGCGCCCTTCATGTGCGGCCTGTCTCAATGTGGTGGCGAAGATCAGATCGGCTCCGAGGAAATCGCCTTCTACTGGTGGGTGATCGTCTCCGGGCAGCGGGTGATCTGGTTCGAAATGGGCTTGGGCCAATGCGGCCGCGATCCCTTCGCCCGCATCTCCTTCGCCTCCGATCTGATGTGCGTCTTCAACCAGTACAAGCCGTCGCACACGCGCATCGTGTTCTCGTACCCGCTGCTGATCGCGCCACCGCTGCTCGATATCGATGGCTGGCCGGTGGTCGAGGTCACCACTGAGCCGGACGCCACGTACCGCGTTGAGTTCTGGGAGGCCGCATGACCGTCATTTCGGGCCAATCCGATGGCGCCGGCGCGGGGTCGATTCTGATCCCCGCGACCCTTTCCGAAGGCACCTATCGCGTGCGCGCCCGGCAGATGCTTAACGGAGCGACAAGCGACTGGACGGCGGAACAGACGGTCTCCGTGCAGCCGCCCATCCGCAGGTTCGAACCGCTTTATTGGACGATCGACCTGCCGCTAACCGCATCGGGATCTCTCATCACCGTGGGTGACGATGGGCTACGGCTGGCCTGTACCTTGCGCACTGCGGCGGATGTGGTGGGCATGCGCTGGGAAAGTGAAGACCGCTGGTCGGCGCGCGGCCTCGCCTATTTTACGTCGGGAAATTACACCGGCTGCGTCCTCGATTTTCAGTTTGCCCTCACAGGCCTGCCACCGATCACGGACACCGCCGGCCTGGTGATGACGGTCACCGATGATGAGGCCGTGGACTATTTCGTGCGCCTCGCCAATTACATGACGGCCGGCGATGGCCAGAGCGGCCATATCCATCTCGATTTCACCGGGGCGCCGGTGCTGGGGGGCTTTGACCCCGAGGACGACGCCGAACGAACCGTGATCCCATGGCACCGGGTCAAGCAGATCTCGATCGGCGTTGCCGCCCCCGGCTACACCGGTGTGCCAGACCCCATCGAACCGGTGGACGTGCTTGTAGAGATCTCCAGCCTGACGGCCTCGGGGATCAACACCCACCTGCAGCGGCGACACAAGGCGACGGCGGTGCACGATCTGCGCATGACCGACGGCTATGACGACGCCTACAACCTGACGCCGGCGCGCATCGTCGATGGCATCTGGCGGCTCGGGTATCGCGACTGGTACGTGATTTATGTGGGGGCCTCCCACCTCCACGCGCTGGTCTATGACGATGGCGAGGGCCGCCTTGTCGTGGACCCTGCGCACCCGGTCAGCGGGCCGGCGCGCGCCTGGTTTGCCGATCTCTTCGCCCGGCTCACGGCGCGGGGCTTCCAGATCGTGGTCTCGCAGTCCTACGAGATCCTCGCCGACGTCTGCCCGACCGCCTGGCAGCAGCGGGATTATGCCGGCGCGCCCGCCCTCACCGGATGGACGCCGCCATCCACCCTGATCTCACCCAGCAGCACGGCAGCGCTGGACTATCTGCGCAGCGTCGCCGACTGGCTGCTGGGCGCCGTGGCAACCGCCGGCGGCGTGCTGCATTACCAGATCGGCGAGCCGTGGTGGTGGGATGGGTCCTTCGGCGGCGGTGGCCCGTGCATTTATGATGCGGCGACGACCGCGCTCTACACGGCCGAGACCGGACAAGCGGTGCCGACGCCGCGCATCACGAGCTCGACGCAGGCGATCGGCATCCATGCGGACTATCTCGCGTGGCTTGGCAACCGCCTCGGCGCCTCGACGCTGTGGCTGCGGGACGAGATGCGGACGGCGCATCCGGGCGTCACCGTCATGCTGCTGGTCTTCACCCCGCAGGTGCTGGCACCCGGCGCACCGATCCTCACCGCCATCAATCTCCCGGTGGCGAGCTGGAGCCATCCTGCCTTCGATATCGTCCAGCTTGAGGACTACGATTGGGTGACGGCCGATGATTGGGACCTGCACGACACGACGCTGTCCGCCGGCACGGTCTCGCTCGGCTACCCGCTCGACCACCTGCACTATTTCGCGGGGTTCAACCTGCTGCCGGAGGACGCCGCGGCGGTGTGGCCGCGCATCCTGCGCGCTGCGGATGATGGGTTCGCCTGGGGTGTCGCGGAGACGTTCGTGTGGGCGCGGCCGCAGGTGTGGCGCGACGGCTGGACCTATCCTTCCGGTGCTCTTCTGCCCAGCCCAGGCCCGAGCCCCGATCCTGGTCCTGACCCTGTCGAGCCCAGCTTTCCCGGTGATCTGGCGATGGTCGCCAATAGCTGGGGCGACGTCATGCTCTCCTGGTCGCCGGGCGACGCCGACCCGACGGACCATGTCTATGCGGTCGAGATCCTCGACGTCAGCGGCGCCGACGTGCTGCGCACGATCACCCTCGTCCATCCTGTTGCCGAGGCGGGGCGCGTGCGCTGCGCCTATCCCGTGGAAATGGGTGTGCCGGACTTCGATTTTCCGCCCACCTTCCTCGCGTGGCGCCTGCGGGTTGATGGTGCTGCGCTCGCGACCAGCATGGCGGGCGCCGTGCCGGTGGATGATGGCGCCTTCGTCGTCCGCGCGGTGGCCTTCGCCGGCCAAAGCAATGCGCTTGGCCATTTCACGACGTTGAGCGGAACGAACGGACGTAAGGATTTGGTCTCGGCCGCGCACTTCCGGCGCGACCTCGCCGCGCGCCTCGGGCTGCGCGATATCGAGGTGATCCCTCTGCAAACGGCATGGGGCTCCTCGGCGGCCGACCGGCACGCGGACGACGATCCGGTGTCCGGGGTTAATTACTGGTGGGATCTGGATGCCGGCACGCCCGGTCCCCGCATGACCGAGTTTCTCGCCGGGGTCGAGGCAGCGGGCTCCTTGGTCACCGACGTGATCTGGGGGCAAGGCGAAAACGACGTGAGCGCCTTCGACCCGGCGGCGACGCCGCGCTTCTCCTCGCCCTCGCGCTACCGGGCGACCACGGAGGCGATCTTCGCGCACATGCGATCCGCCCTCGGCAACCCGACCCTCAAGATCTGGTTCCAGACGCTCGGCCGCGCCTACTGGGGCGACCTGCCGGACCCGCCCGAGCCCACCGGGGCCTATTACAAAGCCGCCCGCGACGTCCAGGTCGCGATCGCGGCGGCCGATCCTTATGTGATGATCGGCTCTTGGACGCCGGGTGCCGAGACCATCGCAGGATATACGCCTGAGATCGGCAACCCCGGCTTCATCCATTATTCCAGCTCCGTCTATCACGCGACGGCGCTGGAGCTGTCGGAGGCGATCGCCACCGGCCTCGACCGGATTGCCTCGCCCCCCGCCTGGACCTTGCTCGCTACCCCGGCCAACCTCGCCGCGGACCGCGCCCCGTCATCCAGCGATATCGTCGTGACCTGGGACGCGTTGGCGGGCGCCACCTATCACCTGCGCAACATCAGCGTCACCACCGGCGCCACGCTCGCCATCGTGGACGTGACCGGCGGGAGCTGGACGTTCACGGCGGCGGCGCAAAATGCCGCCTATGGCTCGCTCGCCGGCTACGTCAACGTCAACGTCGCCCAGCTATCTGGAGCCATCCAGGGACCGGCCGCCGTGCTGGTGCAGGAGATCGGCGCGGGCGGCGGACTGCCGGCACCCACCGGCATCGCCGCCCATCACTCCGGTTCGGACCTGGTTGTCACCTGGGATGACGTCGAGGGCGCCAGCTGGAGCGTGCTCAACCGGAACATCACCAACAATGCGGTGCTCACCACCGTGACCGTCACCGATCCCACGTGGACCTTCACGAGCGACGCCATGACGGCCGTGTACGGATTTCCGACTTCGGGTCTCTACGTCGAGGTGACGCGGGTCGGCGGTGGCATGGCGAGTTTCATCGGCACGGTGCCCTGAGAGGATCTCATGAAATATCTGCCTCCGATCAACGGCAACACTGGCGACCCCAATCGGGGATGGCCCAATGCGGACCCGGCGAATGGACTGGAAGGCGCCATCCCGGGCGGCGAAGCGATAGAGCATCCGCTGCGCGAGCTGCATGCCCTCATCGCCACCAGCGGATTCACGCCAACCTCGGCCGACCTGCAGCAGGTCACCAAGGCGATCCGCTCGCAGCACCTGAATTACTTCCAGGCGACGGGCGGACCCAACGCCTATGCGATCACAATGAGCCCGGCGCCGGCGTCACTGGCCGAGCTTGCGGGCACCCCGTTGAAGATCCTGTTCCCGTGGGCAAACACGGGTGCATCGACCTTGACCATCAACGGGTCCACCGTCGCACTCACCCGCGTCGGGGGGATAGCGCTCGGCGGTGGAGATATTCCCGC
Source organism: Roseixanthobacter psychrophilus (assembly GCF_043195195.1). Lineage (NCBI taxonomy): Bacteria > Pseudomonadati > Pseudomonadota > Alphaproteobacteria > Hyphomicrobiales > Xanthobacteraceae > Roseixanthobacter > Roseixanthobacter psychrophilus. The sequence continues at coordinate 21,153 of NZ_JBAFWT010000002.1, read as the reverse complement.
ATGGGGGCTGATGGAAGCGACGTTCGACGGCACCCAGGCTCAGCTTGCTGCCGTAGCCCCGACCGTTTTCGTTCCCCCCGCCGTGGCCGGGCGATTTCTGAGCATGCAGTTCCTGATCACATCAGGGACCTATACCCCTGGCGCAGGCGTCAATGACGTCATCGCGTTCGCGGTCGGCGCTGGTGGCGGCGGGGGCGGGGGGAGCACGACCTATAACGGCGGCGGTGGCGGCGGTGGCGAGATCGACATCGGTCGTTTCGACGTGACCGGCTGGGGTGCCGGCGTGCCCGTTGTGATCGGCAGCGGCGGCAGCGGCGGGGCTGCTGACACCCCGAATACCCGGGCCGGCTCAGGCGGCACCACGACATTTGCCAACCTAATTAGCGCGGGTGGCGGTCAGGGCGGTGGGTCGGGCAACGGGACGAGTTCTAACGGCTCTGGTGGTGCCGGCGGCTCCGGCGGCGTTGGGACGGCCATTCATTTTCCGGGATCGGCCGGCTCCCCAGGATCTCGCTTCGATGGCGGCGGCGGCGGCGCGGGCCTCTTTGGCGCCGGCGGCGGGCGTGGAGGCCAGGACAATGTCGCTCCCACCTCAGGCGCTGGCGATGGCGGAACTTATGGCGGCGGCGGTGGCGGCGGCGACTCGGGCGGCGGTGGCACCGGTGGAAATGGGGCCATCCTCGTTTTTGAATTTTCGTGAGGATCAACATGACCAAAGCTGCAATTGTCGAAAACGGTCTCGTCACCAACCTCATCGTCATCGACCCGGACAGCCTCCCGGACATCGCCGGGTTGGTCCAGGTACCTGCCGATGTGTCGCCGACAATCGGCTGGGCATGGTCCGCCGAAGATGGCTTCATGGCGCCGGAGATCCCTCTCGCCGACTTGAAGGCCGCAAAGGTCTCGGACCTATCGGCAGCGTGCGCGGCCACCATCGTCGAGGGCTTCGTGTCCTCGGCGCTCGGGGCTCCGCACACCTACCCCTCATCGACGACCGATCAGATCAACCTCATGGGATCGGTCACTGCATCGTTGCTGCCCGACCCAGTCCCCGACTGGTCAACGCCATTCTGGTGCGCGGATCACGTGGACGGTGCGTGGGTGTTCCGGCCGCACAGCGCCGAACAAATCCAGACCGTTGGCGCAGACGGCAAAGCCCACGTCGTCGCCTGCCAGACGCAGCTTGATGGCCTGACGCGGGATGTGGTGGCGGCGATCACGGCCGAGGCCGTTGCCGCGATCGATTGGCCTGACCTGATCGCCTGACCCTTCCGACCATATGGAGCTACACATGAGCAATCCAAACAGCCGGGGCATGATCGGCACGCCAGTCTTCGTGATCGGGGTGGACGAAGAGTCCGAGAGCACCGTGAAGCTGCCGCCGGATCAAGATCCCGACTTCGACACCGCAAATGGCGCACGTCTAGCTGTGACTGCCAGTGTTGCGCTGCTCACCCCGCCGGCCGGCTGCAAGTGGGTGCGGATCGACACTGACGCGGCCATCTACGTCAACACCGCCGGCGCCGCCGCTGCGGCCAATGCTGCATCCATCCGCATCACGACTGGTGCCGAAATCATCCCCGTGAAAGCGGGCGTGGCGGTTTACGCGATGGCAGTGACGGGCACGGCCAATGTCGGAGCCATGCCACTCAAGGCGCGGAGCTGATCATGATCATCGGTCCGCGTGGTCTTGCCGACGGCGGCCCGCAGGTGCGTCGGCTGAGCAATGTGAACATCCTGAACCACCCGCTGGGAATGGACCCGTGGGCGGCCGCAGCGCTCGGGCGGATGACGCTGCCACCTGACACCTTCGTGCAGCGGCTGGACGCCGGGGCACGGATACTGCGTCCAGCCGGCGTGCTTGATGCGCTCGATGGGTTGTGGATGACGTCCAGCTACGACCGAGCGGCCGCCAAGCTCAATCTCGTGCCCTGGACCGGGACGGTGACGAACGCGCTGACGAACAGCGAGTTCGTTGGCGCTGCGCCCGGTGTTTTACCGGATGGCGTAACACTGACGGGCTTCGCGGCGGGCACCGGCAACACATACGAAATCCAGGGCGTCGATAGCGTCAACGGCCAGCGGTTTATCAGGCTGCGCCTCTATGGCACCTCGGTGGGCGTTGGGGCCGTTACGTTCAACGTCCGGTCGGACACGAACGTTGATATCGGGCAGCGATGGACATCGAGCGCGAGCGTGGAGCTTGTCTCGGGCTCCTGGGTCGCGGGCCTCTCTGCCGTGACGCTGCGACTGAACTCGGATGGCGGCGGGAGCAACTTCATACCGGGGGCTCGGGCGCAATACACCAACACCCGCGTTGCGACCCTCGCCTCTACGGCCGGCAACCTTGTTCTGCGATACAACACGCCGACAGCAACGACGACTCCCGTGACTTATGACGTGGTGCTGCGGATTGGCATGCCTCAACTGGTGTGCATGGACGTGCCGGGCAATTACATCCCCACCAGCGGGGCGGCGGCGTCTCAGGTGCAGACGCTGTATCGGTTTGATTTGACCGAGATCAACAACCCGACTTGGACCGCATCGGCACCCGGTGCGCCGGGCGGATACACGGGCAACGGCACCACCAGCTATCTCGACACCAACGCCAATCCGAGCGTGGACTTTGTGCGGATGGCCCTCAATTCGGCCTGCTACGGAGCATGGGCTGGTCTCAATTTGACATCAAATGGCAGCATCCTCGGCGACGCCGCAGGTGCGGCTGGCGTCGTGTACATCAGACCTAGAGACCCTGGTGGTGGCGTCATTGGGCGGATCAATAGCGGCTCTGGCTTTGGCATTGATATAGCGGACGCACGCGGCCTCACCGTGCTCAACCGCACTGGCCCGACCGAAGCCCAAATTTACAAAAACGGGGTCAATATATTTCAGGCCGCGCCAGCATCGTCGACCATGCCGACAACGCTGCATCTGCTGCGGCAGGCTATTTACTATCCCGGCCAGATCAGCGCTGCGCTCGCCGGCGCCTCGCCCACGCCCGCACAGCACCTCGCCGCCCATCAGGGCCTCGCTGCAATCCTGGGAGTGGCCGCATGACCAATCTCTATTTGATCCTCGATCACGACACCGCCCAAGCCGTGCGTGGGCCGACCGATCCCGGCTATGGGCTCGATCCCGTCGAGCTGGCCGATGGCGTCTCATGGGTGCTGCCGGCCGAAGCGCTCACCGCTCCCGAGCACGCGATGCACCATGAGGTGCTGGCCACGATGCTGGTTCGGGCGGTCGCGCCTGACGAGTGGATGCAGCCAAGCGACTGATCTCGCACCCTCCCGAACGACTGCCCCGCCGCCCTCTGAGGCGGCTTTTTCATTTCCACATCATCACATCACTGGAGAGACCTATGGCCGAACCTGTTTGGCTGACGAACGCGCGCGCCTTGTTGGGCACCAAGGAAACCCCGGGCGGCGGCAACACCGCGACCATCATGGGCTGGGCCAAACGGCTCGGCGGCTGGGTCGCCAGCTATTTCACCGGCGACGCCATCCCTTGGTGCGGCCTGTTCGTCGCCCACGTCATGACCTTGAGCGGTTTCAAGGACATCCCGAAAAATCCGCTCGGCGCCCTGCAATGGTCGGACTTCGGCACGGCCCTGCGCAACGGCGCGCCCGGCGCGATCCTCACCTTCCGCCGGCCGGGCGGCGGGCATGTTGGATTCTACATCGGCGAGGATGCCGATTGCTTCCACGTGCTCGGCGGCAACCAGAGCGACGCGGTCACCATCACGCGAGTGGAAAAGAGCCGGCTGGATGCGATCCGCTGGCCCAAGGGCGGCGGCACGCCGGGCCCGCGCGTGTTCCTGACCCGCAGCGGCGCGCCCTCGCGCAACGAGGCGTGAGCCCGCGCCGCGCGCCGGCGCCGTCTGCGCCCGGCAGCGACCATTGGGCGATCCGCCGGCGCATCATCATCGGCACCCTGCTGTTTTGCGCCGGCGAGATCGTCTACCTCACCGGCTGGGGCGCGGACACCGACCTTGCCGGGACGATCGCCAGCGGCGTGCTGTTGCTCGCCGGCTCCACCATCGGCGCCTACGTGTTCGGCGCCGCCTGGGATGACCGCAACACCATGGTGTTCGGCCGCGTGCTCGGCGGCCGCCGCGGCGCGCCAAGCGACCCCACCGACAATCCGCCCGAGGACGGCCCTCCGACATGACCCTTATCGCGTGGATTCTCGCCCTATTGCCCGCCTGGGCAGTCTCGTTCGGCGCCGGCACGCTCGGCCTCGTCGCCGTCGGCGCCATCATCTACGGCCTCGTGCCGTTGGTACCCTATGGGCGCCTGGTGCAGTGCGCCGGCGCGGCCGGGCTGCTGGTGGCCGGCTGGCTCGCCGGCGTCGGATCCGCCCAGGCCGTCAGCGAGGAAGCCGCCCTGCGCGACAGCCTGCGCCAGGCCCAACAGCAGATCACCTTCCTGCAATCGCAGGCCGACGCTCTCCAAGCCGATTCCCAACGTGCCGCGGCCGACGCCGCCGCGCGCCGCACCCTTGAGGACAAGACCCATGCCCTGGAAGCCCGCACGCCTGATGGCACTTGCCTTGACGCCGCTACTTCTGACGGCGTGCGATCCCTCTGGCCGGATTGATCTGCGGCTCGCCGATCTTCCGGCGGACATTCGCGGGTGCTTCGAGGAGCTGACCGGCCGCCCGGCCGGCACCGGCGCTCTCTCGCAAAAGCAGGTCGTCGCGCTGATCGGCCGCCTGCGCGATTCCGAACTGCGCTTGTCGGCGTGCGGCAAACGGCTCATCGCGCTCTATGACGCACAGGCTGCGGCGCTGGCAAAGGCGGGCGAGCCATGACGGGCGAACTGCATGCCGAGATGGTCACCATCTCCCGCGAGGATCTGCGCGAGCTGATCCGGGAGGAAACCAACGCCGCGGTGCATAAGGCCTTCGCCGATATCGGCTTGTATGCGGATGAAGCGAAGGAGCGCGAAGAGGTCCGAGAGGATTTTCGCCACCTGCGGCGCTGGCGGCGCGGCACCGATGCGATGGCCATGACGGTCGGCCGGGCGATCCTGCTGGCGATCACCAGCGGCGTGATGCTGATGCTGTGGGTGGGCTTCAAGATCCACGTCCTGAAGCAGCCATAAAATCCGCACAGCGCCAGCCGCACCTCGCCGGCATCAAGGCGGAAGCGCCCTTGGAACACATTGGGACGAAGCAAAGCACAATTTCTGCGCAAGGTTCGCAGAACGATGGAGATATAAATGCCAAAAATCACTTCCAAAAGATGTATAGATATGCTCGGCGTTGCTCCTTCTGGATAGCGTCAAGGATCCAAGCCCGATTGATGGAGAAATTGTGGAGGACCGTCAGCAGCCGATAGCTGTGCCCCGGAGCGCTCATTTCGTTTTGGCCGCCACCATCGCGGCGTCCTTCATCGTGATGCTCCTTGTGGGGCTGACGCTCTGGCAAGGACACCGGGACGCCCGTGAGAATGCGCGGCGCTCGTCCGAAAATCTGCTGCAGGCGACCGTCGGGCATGTCGACCTACACATGCGGCTCTATTTGTTCGCCCTTGGCCTTGCCGCAGATGCCCTCAACGACCCTGAGTTCGTGTCGTTCACCCCGATCATGAAACACAGGATGCTGGCCGCGATCTCGCAAGTTACGGACTTTGTCGGATCGATACTCATTCTCGACAAGGAAGGCGCGATCGTTGCCGACTCTTCCTCCAGTGAACCACGGCATGGAAATTTCGCCGATCGCGACTATTTTGTTGCGCAACGAGACAAAGCGACAGCGGGCCTCTTCGTGAGCCAGCCCTACCTGAGCCGGCTGCGCGGCGGAGATCCCAGCTTTGTGGTCAGCCGCAGAATCTCAAATCCCGATGGAAGTTTCGCCGGCATCGTCTTGATCGCGGTTCGGCTCGCCTTCATCGGTACCTTCTTTTCCAAAATCGACATGGGAGACAAGGGCGTCCTGGTGATGGCGAACACCGAAGGCAAGATCCTCATGCGGCGTCCTTCGCAGAACGACGATGGAGATGTGGGCACCGACATCGCGAGCAGCCCTAATTTCCTGAGGATTCGCGCGATGGGGTCCGGAACATTCTCAGGAAAGGCGTCCCTGGACGGCGTTGACCGACTCTATACATTTGCTCATGTCGCCGGTACTCCGATGATCGTGATCGCAGCGGTCGCGACGCAGACCATTTTTGATGGATGGCTTCAGCGGGTCGCTGTAATAGGCTCGATTGCCGCGGCCTGCTGTCTGGGGCTGTTGGCGCTAGGGATCCTGTTGCGACGAGAGTTGATCAAGCGCGCGACTGCGGAGGCCGACCTAGCCTTTCTTGCAATCACCGATGCCCTGACCGGCTTGGCCAACCGGAGGCGTTTCGACGATGTGATCGCGAGGGAATGGAGACGGACAAAGCGCACAGGGGCGTCCCTGGCCCTGCTTATGATCGACGCCGACCGGTTTAAGGAACTCAACGATAAATTTGGCCATGGCCGCGGTGACGAGGTGCTCAGGACGCTGGCGAGGGTCATTGACCACTCGATCCGCCGGCCGGGCGATCTAGGCGCACGGTATGGTGGAGAAGAATTCGCGGTGGTGCTGCCTGACACTGACGCAGAGGGCGCCGTCCAGATGGCCGAAACCATCCGATCGCGCTTTGCCTTAGCAGCCAACAATCCAGGCAATTCCAGCGTTCCGGGTTCTACCGTGAGTATTGGCGTGGTGTCCGTGCTGCCAACTGGCGAAGCCTCCGTGAGGCAGTTTATCGACGCTGCGGATGCCGCCCTATATCGAGCGAAGAGCGAAGGTCGCAATCGCGTGGTACTGGGGTCGTAGGCGGCACCGTCGTCTTGCCGGCGAGTACGAACTGCGGCGAAGGCATGCCCCATCGCGCCATGCTCATCTCGCGCACGCCATCCGGCGCATTGCGGACGATCGGTGCTGACACGTCGGGAAAAATGCCTGGCTGCGGCTGAAGGTTGCCGACGCTGCCATGCTCCCGGATGTTGCGAGTGAAATCCCGCATTGCCTGCAACGTCGATGTTTGGCTGTACAGGTTACACATGGCGGGTTTCCGAATACCTTTATGACGTTCCGTTACGGCGCCCTCCTGCGCGGGTGAGTCCCTGTCACCCGCATAGGAGGAGATGACTCATGGACGACGATAAAGCGGCGGCCGACTATATCGCATCGCACACGGAAGAGCTGCGCCGGCTCGCATTGGCCCGTGGATTGCTCGTGCTCGCATATGTCCTGGACATGGCTAAGCATGAGGCCGAGCGAATTTTGCTCACCAAAAAATAGCCGGCCCGTCCCGCCACCTCAGGTTGGCGGGACACCCCGACCACCGCCGCGATTCAGAGTTGTTCTCTTTTTGTTCTCGTGGAATCTATGTCGCCATTAGCAGGAGACAAAGCCATGAGCAGCGCCCGCGGACCTAAACGAGCCTGGACGGCACAGCGCACGACCGAGGCGGTTGCCATGCTGCACGACATTCGGCGGCGAGTGTTGGCGGTGTCGATGCACGCTCCAATCGGCTCGCTCGAGTACGAAGCTCTGATCGTGGTGATGACGGTCACCGCCCAATCGTTGAAGATCTTTGGCTATGACGTTATGAGCGCGCCGGCCAGAAGCGTCATTGAAGCGATGCAAGCGCGGGCGCCCGAATCGAGCGAGGACATCTGATCAAACGCTACGAACAAAACAGGAACAAATTTGTGCCGGTTTTCGTGCGTCTGAAATTCTCCATCTGTTCCGCCGTGTCCGAAGTGTCGGATTGATAGGCTGCGGAAAACAAATGGAAATCTGGCTGGGGCGCCAGGATTCGAACCTGGGAATGGGGGAATCAAAATCCCCTGCCTTACCACTTGGCGACGCCCCATCGCGATGGGCGCGGACCATATCCGCTAAAGCGGGCCGAATGCAACGCCCCGCGACGCCTTTTCCCGCCTCGATAAGCAGGATCGGCGCCGGTCAATTGCCGCTGAAACGGGGCGCGCGTTTTTCCGCGAACGCGAGGCGGCCCTCGCGATAATCCCCGCTCGCATTGGCAAGGGTGGTCAGCCGCCGCGCCTCGGCCGCGACGGCGCCGCCGGCGCCCTCGGCCGCGCGGATGGCCGCTTTCGCCGCGCGAAGCGTCAAGGGCGCGTTCTCGCCGATGCGGGCGGCCACCTTCTCGGCCAGCGCATCCAATTCGTCGGCCGACGCGATATGGTCCACCGCGCCGGTTTCATAGGCACGGGTCGCCTTCAGCCGCTCGGCGCCGAAAAAGAGCTGGCGCGCGCCCTGGCTGCCGAACACCCGCACGACGCGCACCACCCCGCGCGGATCGTAGCCGAGGCCGAGCCGAGCGGCGGGAATGGCGAAGAAGGCCGCGTCGGACGCCACCCTGAGATCGCAGCTCGCAGCCAGCGCCGCGCCGGCGCCGACGCAGGCGCCATGAATCAGGGCAAGGGTCGGGAAGGCCACCGCCTCGATGGCCGCGCACGCGCCTTCCACCAGTTCGTCATAGGTCTGCGCGCCCGAGCTGTCGGAGCGGGCGGCATCGAAATCGGAAATGTCGGCGCCGCCGGAAAAAGCCAGGGTGCCCTCGCCGCGGACGATGGCGACGCGGATATCCGCGCGCTTGGCGGTGTCCGAGGCAAACGCCGCGAGCGCGCGCCACATGCCGCTGGATATGGCATTGCGCCGTTCGGGATTGGACAAGGTGAGCCGCGCGATGCCGCCCTCGATGGAAACAGAAACATCACCCGAGGCCATGTGTCCCCTCGCTCGCTCGAACCGCCGGCGTCATGCATTGGAACGCACCGCCTGCCTAGCGCAGATCGGCGCCGTCCGCCAACATTGTCGGCGCCTTTGGCGCCTGCCGCAACGTTCAGTCGCGCTTGAACAGGAGGTTTGCCACCAGACCGACCACCAGCGAACCGATCGCCACCGCAAGGCCGTACAACAGGCTGGAGTGCTCCGCGAACTGGGCCAGATCCTGCTCGAACCCGCCCTTCTCCACCACCACCGAGGTCGCGGCGGTCTGGAGCAACTGCCCGTCGGCGAACAGTTTCACCGTCACTTCATAGGAGCCGACCGGCGCGCGGGCGGGAATGCGGAACGCGGTGCGGAAGGCGGTGGCGGAGAGCAGGTTCACCCCGTTCGGCGCCTCGCCATAGAGCCCCTCGTCCTGCTTGATGCGCAGGAACGCGAGACGGAAGGGATCGTCCGGCACCACGTCGGCGAAATCCGGCCCCACCCGCTGCAGGAAGATGTTGCGCTTCAGCCCGATCTGCTCGCGCCGCAGGATTTCGGGCGCGGCAATCTCCGTGGCGGGGCGGTTGGTGGCCACCGCGAGCACGGCCGGGCAATCGACGAAGGTGCGGCTGTCGGTGTTCACATAGAGGCCCAGCACCCGCGATTTGCGCCAGGTGACGAAGGTTTCCTGCGGCCCGCGCACGGTCACGGCGAAATCGTAGCGCCGCCCCGCCGTTGCCTGATCCACACCCTCGACCACGCCGAACAGGACCAGATCGGCACCGGTGAAGTTGGAATGGATGAGCACATGGGGCTCTGACACAGACAAGATCAGGCGCTCCGCGCGCGCACCGGCGCACGCCGCCAATATAAGCGCCCACGCGAGCAGGAGGCGGCTCAATTTCCCCTCCCCTTGGCGGTCACAGCGAACGGATCGGAGGGGGGGCGTGCCAGATCGAAGCCCATGCGCAAGCCCACCGCCAGCACCAGCAGGCCGAGCAGGAGGCGCAGGTGCTCCGCCTTCAGCGATTGGCCGGCACGGGCGCCGAACTGGGCGCCCATGGTGCCGCCGACCATCAGGATCAGCGCCAGAACCGCATCCACCGTGCCGTTCGCCACCGCCTGGAGCACGGTCGCCGCCGTCATGGTGACGAGGGTCAGCACCAGCGAGGTGCCGACCGCGGTCTGGGTCGGCACGCGCAGCAGATAGATCAGCGCCGGCACCAGCAGGAACCCGCCGCCGACGCCCAGCAGCGCGCCGAGAAAGCCGATGCCGAAGCCGATCACCACCACCGGGATCGCCGACACATAGATGCGCGAGCGGCGAAACCGCATCTTCAGGGGCAGACGCAGCAGCCAGCCGTGGGTGCCGGGGCGGCGGATGCTCACCCCCTGCCCGCGCCGCGACCGCAGGATCGCCCGCACGCTCTCCACCAGCATCAGGCCGCCGACGCTGCCGAGCAGGGTCATGTAGGACAGACCGATCACCAGATCGACCTGGCCATAGGCGCGCAGCAGCGTGAACGTGGCGACGCCCGCCGCAGTGCCCACCAGGCCGCCGGACAGCAGCACCCCGGACAAAGGGAGGTCGATCAAGCCTTTGCGCAGATACGACAGGGCGCCGGAAAAGGACGAGGCGGCCATGTGGGCCGAGACGCTCGCCACCGCGACCGCCGCCGGCACGCCGGTGAAGATCAGCAGCGGGGTCATGAGGAAGCCGCCGCCAACCCCGAACATGCCGGAGATGAAGCCGACCGCGAGGCCCATCGCGAAGATCGCGAAGATGGCCACCGGCAGTTCGGCGATCGGGAGATAGATGGTCACGGCGGCATCCGGTCTGCGCCGCCGAAGCCGGCGGCAACCACCCGCGATCAAGGCAGGCTCGGCCCTGGCCTATAGCAGATTCCCGCCTGCGCGGACTCGTTTCGAACCTCTATCCCTTTGGGGATATGGGCACGCCCGCCCCGTGCCAGAACAATGGCGCCTCATCCGCCGGCCCCGGACCGGCACCGGCGAGCTTCAAGGAGCCAACCCATGGGCCAGGACAGCGGGCGCGCGCACGCGCCGAAAGCAGCGGGCGCGGAACCGGTGGGGCGCGCGCGGCCATGAGCGGGCGACTGTCCGGGCGCGTCGCCCTGGTGAGCGGCGGCGCCGGCGGCTGCGGGCGCGCCGCCTCCGAATTGTTTGCGCAGGAAGGCGCGAAGGTCGCCATCGTCGATCTGCCCGGGAGCGCGGGCGCCGCGCTGGCGCAGGAGATCGCCGCCGCCGGGGGACAGGCCATGTTCGCTGCGGCGGATGTCTCGGACAGCGCGGCGGTCAGCGCGGCGGTGGCCGAGGTGGAGCGCGGCTTCGGCCCCGTCACCGCTTTGTTCAATCACGCCGGCACGCTGGTGGTGAAGCCGTTCCTCGACACGACGGAAGCGGAATGGGACCGCCTGATGGGCATCAACGTGCGCAGCATGTTCCTGATGACCAAGGCGGTGCTGCCGGGGATGATCGCGGCGGGCGGCGGCGCCATCGTGTGCACCTCGTCCATCTCGGCGGTGGCGGGCACGCCCATGGAAGTGCTCTACGACACCACCAAGGGCGCGTGCCACATGTTCGCCCGCGCCATCGCGGTGGAATTCCGCGAGCGCAACATCCGCTGCAACGCCGTCTGCCCCGGCTTCATCCGCACGCCCCACGGCATCCGCGAGGTGGAGGAATTGACGCGCTACGGCATCGACGTCTCCGACGCCACTCTCGCCGCCCAGCAGGGGCGGCTGTGCCGGCCGGACGAGGTGGCGAAGGCCGCCTTGTTCCTGCTGAGCGATGATGCAAGCTTCGTCAGCGGCACGCATCTTTTCGTGGACAATTGCTTTACCGCCATGTGAAGGGCGAAGCGAGGGGGAGATCATGGAACTCGGAACCGGCGGCCACTGGAACAATTGGGTCGGCAATCAATCGTTCATTTCCCAGCACGCCGCGGTGCCGGAGAGCGAGGACGAATTGTGCGCCCTGGTGGCGGAGGCGGGACGGCGCGGCCTCAAGGTGCGGGTCGCCGGCTCGGGCCATTCCTTCACCCCCGTGGTGGCGACTCCCGGATTGCGGCTATCGCTGGAAAAGCTCAGCGGCATCCGCAAGGTGGACATGGCGCGCAAGCGCGTGAGCCTGGCGGCGGGAACCCGCATCGGCGATGCCGGCCGCGCGCTGAAGGCGCTGGGTCTTTCGCTGACCAACCAGGGCGACATCGACACCCAGGCGTTTGCCGGCGCGCTCTCCACCGGCACCCATGGCACCGGCATCAAGCTCGGCAACCTCGCCTCGCAGGTGGTGGGCATGCGGCTGGTCCAGCCGTCCGGCGAGATCCTGGAAGTGACCGACGCGGATCCCGACCTGCTCAATGCGATGCGGGTCTCCATCGGCCTGTTCGGGGTGATCAGCGAAGTCACGCTGCAGGTGATGGACGCCTATAATCTGCGCGAACGGCTGTGGCGCGACGATTTCGAGACCTGCCTCGCCAATCACGACGCCCTGGCCGCGGAGCACCGGCATTTCGGCTTCTTCTGGTGCCCGACGCCGGAGAGCCGCCATCTCTATTGCCTGCCCGACACATCTCCCGTCTCCACCACCTCGAAACGCGCGGACGTGTGCGAGATGAAGGTGATGGACATCACCGACGAACCGCCGGAGGCGGCGCAAGGCCCGTTCGAGCGCATCGCCTATTCCTCGGAAATCTACCCGATCGAATATGTGCCGAATTTCCACGAGCTGGAATATGCGGTGCCGCTGGCAAAGGGGAAGGATGCGCTGTGCGAGGTGCGCGCGCTGATGCAGGCCAAGCACCTGGATTGCATTTATCCTCTGGAATACCGTTTTACTGCCAGTGATAAAGGCTGGATCAGCCCATTTTATGAGCAGGACAGCGTGACCGTGTCCGTGTCGGGCGGTCCGGGCATCGCCTATTGGCCGTACCTTAGGGAAGTGGACGGCATTTTGCGCCAATATGCCTCGCGTCCCCATTGGGGCAAGCTGCACTTCATGAACCGGGACGATGTGGACGCACTCTATCCCAAGGCGCACGCCTTCCGCGACCTGCGCCGCAAGCTCGACCCGGACGGCATGTTCCTCAACGACCACTTAGGCTTGCTGTTCTCCTGAACCTGCGCGCCCGGCCTCAAAACCGCGCGGCGGCCGCCGCGCGGGGAAGCATTGCGGGTTGGCGGTTCATGTCCTGGATAAACAGGTTGAACAGCTCGGTCTGGCTGGAGATGTTGAGCCGCCGGTAAATGTTCTTGCGGTGGATCTTCACCGTCCCCTCGGACAATTCCAGGATCTCGGCGATCGAGGTGCTGGAATGGCCGCGCAGGATCAATTGCACGATGCGCCGCTGCTGATGGGTGAGGCTGCTCTCGCAGAACCGCTCGAATGCCGCTTCCATAAGGGTTTGCCGTGGAACCGGAAATTCTTCGAGCGAGCGGAAATGGCTGCGCAGCGTCTGCCGTACCACCGGCTCCGTGGCGCGCAGCGCGGCCAGGTCCTCGTCGCGGAACGGCTCGTGCCCCTTCATGCGCATCAGCGAATAGACCGCCGAGCTGCCACCCCGCAGCGGTACGATGAAGCCGATTTCCTCGACCAGGGCCCCCGGCTCCATGGAAACGCAGGGATGGACCTCGGCGGAATTGAAGAAGTCGGAAGAAAAGAAATCGTCCGGCGCCAATTGCGCCATGCGCCAGAGGCCCGGCGCATGGCCGTGGACGCAGGCGGTATAGAAAGGGTCCAGCAGATAGGTGCCGCCGAGATAGGCATCAAGCGCCTGGGGGGAGGCATGATGCTGGTATCCGTCGTGCAGAAAGATCGGGCGACGCCCGAACGGATAGGCGAATATTGTTGAAAAATCAAAGCTTACCACGTCGTTGAGCATCTCATCCAGCACCTGGATCAGGCTCTCCTGGCCGATATGCTCGATCAACCGCGCCGTCGTTTCGGGAGTGAACACGTGCCTGGCCCTCCGTTCGTCTGGCCCGCGGAAGCCTTGCAAGAACGGGGCCTTTTTTGCGTGAGAAGAAAATAATCTTCGCCCAAAGATCGGCCGGCATACCCCTTTAGGGATATGGCTCGCCTCGGATCGAGCGCGAACAATCCCCTTTCAGAAGGCTCGAACCGGGGATGAGCAGGCCGCCAGCGCAAGGCCGCCCGCCTCCCCCACACAACGGCCCAGGCATTGCATGGGCCATGTCGGCGAGCCTCGACGACCGTGAGCCGCGATTGCTCGCGTGGCATCCGACGATCTGAACCAAGGGGAAAGCAGATGCTGGGTAAATATGTGAAAGCTGCGGTCGTCGCCGGCGGGCTGGTGTCCGCCTTGGCGGGCGCACCTGCGGCCTATGCGGCCGATTCCAAGGACCCGATCATCATCGCCCTGCATGACTGGACCGGCCAGGCGATCACCTCCCACATCGCGGGCGAGATCGTGAAGTCCAAGGGCGACAAGGTCGAATACGTCACCATCGACTATCTCACCGGCCTCACGGCGATGGAGAACGGCGACATCACCTTCATGTCGGAGCTGTGGGCGACCACTGCTGGCGATGCCATGAAGGCGTCGGACGCCACCGGCAAGACCGAGAACCTCGGCCCCCTCGGCCCCAAGGCCAAGGAGGAGTGGTGGTACCCCATGTACATGAAGGAGAAGTGCCCCGGGCTGCCGGACTGGCACGCGCTGCTGAAGTGCGGCGAAGCCTTCGCCGTGCCCGAGACCGCCCCTAAGGGCCGCTATCTCGGCATGGAAGCGACCTGGGGCGGGCATGATCCGGAGCGTATCAAGGCGCTCAAGCTGCCGTTCGTCGCCGTCGATGCCGGCACCGAGGCTGCCATGTTCGCCGAGTTGAAGTCCGCCTATGAGCGCAAGGCGCCGATCATCCTGTGGGTCTATTCGCCCCATTGGGTGCCCTCGGTGTTCGAAGGCGAATGGGTGCAATTCCCCGAATATACCGACGCCTGCTACACCGATCCCAAGTGGGGCGTGAACCCCGATCTCGCCTTCGACTGCGGCAAGCCGCACGGCGACATCTTCAAGTACATCTCCGCCAAGGCCAAGACCAAGTGGCCCGAGGCCTACAAGGCCCTGAAGGACTTCAAGGTCGACGGCCCCGAGCTGAACCTGATGGTCAAGGCCGTGGACGTGGACGGCAAGTCCATCGACGACGTGGTCGCCAAGTGGATGGCCGATCACAAGGGCCAGTATTGAGCGCCCTCGCCTGAGGCAGTGAACCGCCGGCCCCGCGGGGCCGGCGTCTTTTCCCTTTTGATCTTGGAATGAGAGCTTATGGCCGCAGCCTCCCAGGCCGCCACCGTCGCGCCGCCCGTCGCGGCAGCAAAGACCCTGGCCCCCGCCGAGCGTCCGGTGGCGCTCACCTGCCGCAATCTCTGGAAAGTCTATGGCGACGGCGCCTCCGCCTTCATGCAGGCGCATGAAACGCCGACGCCGGAAGAGATCCGGCAGGCCCGGCTGTTCGCCGCCGTGCGCGACGTGACGCTGGAAGTGGGACGCGGCGAGATCTTCATCATCATGGGGCTGTCCGGCTCCGGGAAATCCACGCTGGTGCGCTGCATGTCGCGCCTCGTGGAGCCGACCGCGGGCGGTGTGTTCTTCGAGCACAAGAGCCTGCTGCGCATGACCGACGAGGAGCTGATTCAGCTCCGCCGCCACAAGATGGGCATGGTGTTCCAGAATTTCGCATTGCTGCCGCACCGCACGGTGCTGGGCAATGTGGCCTTTCCGCTGGAAGTCCAGGGCATGGGCAAGGCCGAGCGCGAGACGCGGGCGCTGAAGGTGATCGAGTTGGTCGGCCTCGGCGACAAGTCCGGGCATTATCCGCGCGAATTGTCCGGCGGGCAGCAGCAGCGCGTGGGCATCGCCCGCAGCCTCGCCGTGGAGCCGGACCTGTGGTTCCTCGACGAGCCGTTCTCCGCGCTCGATCCCCTGATCCGCCACGAGATGCAGAACGAATTTCTGCGCCTCCAGCGCCTGCTCTCCAAGACCATCGTCTTCATCACCCATGATTTCGACGAGGCGATCCGCCTCGGCGACCGGGTGGCCATCATGAAGGACGGCGCGGTGATCCAGGTGGGCACGCCCGAGCAGCTCGTGATCTCCCCCGCCTCGGACTATGTCTCCGCCTTCACCAAGCATGTCTCGCGGGCCAAGGTGCTGCGGGTCGGCAGCATTGCCGTGCCGGCGCGCGAAGGCGAGCATCTCGGCGGCGCGGTGAGCGCGAGCGCCCGCGTGGCCGAGGTCGCCGCCCTCTCCGTGGACAGCACCGCCCCGCTCGCGGTGGTGGACGAAGCCGGCACGCTGGTCGGCAAGCTGGAGCGCGCCGCCGTCATCGAGGTTCTGGTCAGCGGGGCGCGGGCATGAGCGATTTCGCCGTCGCGCCCGCCCGCAGGGGCGTCCGTTTCTCGCCCGGCTGGCTGATCGCCATCGTCGTCACCGCTTTACTGGTGGCCCCCCTCGCCGCGCCGGACAGCTTTCGCTGGGCGCTGAGCTATCCCACCGCCTGGGTGGTGCCGGTGTCCGACTGGCTGCGCGCCTTCCTCTACTGGCTGGTGCGGGATCTCAGCTTCGGCCTGTTCACTTTCAAGGATATGACCCGCTTCGTGGCGTCCCTCTTCGCGGCTGCGCTTCAGGTGCCGAAGGCCGTCTTCTCCACCGGCTTCACGTTCGGCGAGGATGGCTTCCATATTCCCCGCCTGTCCTGGGCCGGCATCATCTGCGCCATGGGCATCTGGGGCTATATGCTCGGCGGAATGCGCCTCGCGGCGCTTGGGGCGCTCGGCTTCGGCTACATCGCTTTGTTCGGCCAATGGGACAGCGCCATGGTCACGCTCTCCCAGGTGGTCCTGGCGGTGGCGTTCGGCGTCGCCTCCGGCCTGATGCTTGGCATCTGGGCGTTCCGCGCGCCGCGCCTCCAGCCGGCGGTGGTGGCGACGCTGGACTTCATGCAGACGGTGCCGACCTTCGCCTATCTGGTGCCGCTGATCTTCCTGGTGGGCGTCGGCCCGGTCTCCGGCCTCATGGCCACCATTCTCTATGCCATGCCGCCCATGGTGCGCGTGACCATGATGGCGCTGAAGGCCGTGCCGCCGGAATTGGACGAGCTCGGCCGCATGACCGGCTGCACCACCCGGCAGGCGCTATGGAAGGTGCTGGTGCCCTCGGCCCGCGACGATCTGCTGATCGGCGTCAACCAGGTGATCATGCTGACCCTCAACATGATCATCATCGCCGCCATGGTGGGCGCCGGCGGCCTCGGCTTCGACGTGCTCAATGCGCTGCGCCAGCCGAACGGCCTCGGCAAGGGCCTGGAAGCCGGCATGGCCGTGGTGGCGCTCGCCATCGTGCTCGACCGCATGAGCCGCGCCGTGGTGGAGTTGCGCCCGGTCCATGGCAAGGCGGCATTGGTCCGGCGCCGGTTCTTCTGGGCCGGGCTCGCCGTCCTGCTCGGCTTCACCCTGCTCTCATTCGCCATACCCGAACTGGAGGTCCTGCCGCGCGACTGGCGCGTCTCCACCGGCAGCATGTGGTCGGAAGTGGTGAGCTTCGTGAACACCCATCTGTTCACCGCCGCCGAGGCCTTCCGCACCTTCATCCTGCTCAACCTTCTCCTGCCGGTGAAGAATGCGCTCATCGGCATGCCCTGGCCCGCGCTGATCGCCTTGGTGGGCGCCGGCGCCTGGCGGCTCGGCGGCTGGCGCTTCGCCCTCGGCATGATGGCACTGATCGCCTTCATCCCGGTCGCCGGGCTCTGGGAGCGCGGCATGACCACCATCTATCTGTGCGGCATCTCGGCGATCATCGCCATTCTCATCGGCGTGCCGCTCGGAGTGCTCGGCAGCCGCTCCGACCGGCTGCACAAAGTCCTCGGCACCTTGTGCGACACGCTGCAGACCCTGCCGGCCTTCGTCTATCTGCTGCCGGTGGTGATGCTGTTCCGCATCGGCGACGTCTCGGCCATGGTGGCGATCGTGCTCTATTCGCTGGTGCCGGCGATCCGCTTCACCGACCACGGCCTGCGCCGCGTGCCGCCCAGCCTGACCGAAGCCGGCACCATGGCCGGCTGCACCCCCATGCAGCGCCTGCTGAAGGTGGAGCTGCCCTATGCCCTCCCCGAGATCATGCTGGGGGTGAACCAGGTGATCATGATGGCGCTGAGCATGCTGGTGGTCTCGTCCTTCGTCGGCACCAACGACCTCGGCA
The DNA here is from genome assembly GCF_043195195.1 of Roseixanthobacter psychrophilus. Taxonomy (NCBI): domain Bacteria; kingdom Pseudomonadati; phylum Pseudomonadota; class Alphaproteobacteria; order Hyphomicrobiales; family Xanthobacteraceae; genus Roseixanthobacter; species Roseixanthobacter psychrophilus. Next base: position 3,200 of record NZ_JBAFWT010000002.1, on the reverse strand, counting down.
AGCAGATCCAGGTGGCGATCTCCCAGGCCGACCCCGGCAAGGGCCTCTCGGCCGGCCTCGCCATCGCCTTCCTCGGCATATTGACGGACCGCATGATCGGCCGCTGGGTCGCCGCCCGGAAGGCGCAGATGGGGCTTTGACCGGACCCGCCCCCCTCCCCCCGAGGGGACGGGCGGCGGAGACCTCATCGAGGGGTGGTGGATGGAGCGGCGGTGGATGGAGAGGTGGTGGCCGGCAGGCCGCCGCCGTTTCGGGCTGCGAGGGACATCGCGTGCCGCGTCTCCCGCGCGCATCGCCAGAACTTCTACGGAAAAGGCGAAATTCGTGCGCAGAACATGCGCGAAATCGCGAACGAATCCGCTGTTCATCTTCGCCCGACGGGCGTTTCACATGAAACATTCGGGACCGGGCCGAGGCTGTGGCGGCGTGTCACGACTGGGACAGATTGGTCCGGGACGTCAGGAGAAAAACATCCCCGCACCAGAGCCGGAACATCCCGCACCACTGAAATTGCCTTGGCATTTCAATGCGGGAATTCAAGCGGAAGAGGAATCGATGTAGCTGATTAAGCCTATGACTTATAACAAAAAATGCAGGTAGAAAATTTTCCATGCCTACAGACATGCCTACATTTTTCGCGGCTGCAGCTTCGTTAGTTCGATCCGCAAAAAGCGGAATCCCCCTGCATTTCACCGCGTGTGGACAAGAAGGCGAACTTCCGCAGCGCAAAGCCGATCGTCGACTGCCTGAACAAGATCAGGCCGGATCTGCAGCAAGCGCCGCGCGATCTAGACTCGCCCGCAACGGTCATAGTTGCAAGAGCAAGCCGTAATGCGGTGGTCTTACCTGTGGAGCTCTCTCCCGTGAGTTGGAAGCAAGCGCCCTCAACCACCTGTTGCGGCTTTGCGAACAGTTCGCGCCGCACCCTCACGGAGACCCACGTTCCGTCGTTACGGCTGAACGAGTGGACAATCACCACGTCGAAGGGCGCGGGCTTCGATGCGCTACTATGCAATGCTCGACGAGCAGCAAATGGCAGCGTGACTTAAACCAAATGGCTCCGGTGAAGCCCGTGCGGGGTACCGTGACTGGCGCCCCGCGTCCTGCTCACCAGGTGAAGCGCATGCCGCCCCACAGTTGATGGTTGTCGCTGCCGCCGCCCAGTTCCGCGTCATAGCTGGCGAACAGCGCGGCATTGGGTAGGATCTGGGCCTCGGCACCGAAGCCGATGAGTGCGCTGTCCCGCTGCTCCGGCGCACCGAACACGGTGAACGATGCCCAGGACGCGGCGGCGAAGGCCGCCGTGAACGGGCGGGCGGTGTCGCCGAACTCGTGCACCCAGGCGAGCCGCACGCTGAGGTCCAGCGGCATGCCCCCGACCGCGAGCCGGGTGCCGAAGTCGGCGCCCAGCGCGGTGCGCACCGAGGTCAGCGTCTGTCCGCTCGCGGTCAGATTGTAGGCGCTGAGGCCGGTCTCGGTGAAGGCGCCCTGATTGAGGCTCACCACCTGCAGGCGGCCGAACGGCGTGATCGCGCTGTTGGCGCTGCCGTCGAAGGGGAAGCGGTAGCCGGTCTCGATCTGGCCGAGGAACTGGTTGGCGGATGCGGCGCCATTGGCGATGCCAACGACGCCGGGCACCGCGATGATGCGCTCCAGATCGTTGCTGGCATGGGCATAGCCGAGCAAAGCGTCCACATAGACCGGGCCTTGCGCGAACGAGCCGTGGATGGCGACGCTGCTCGCCTCCGTGTCGCCGTCGCCCATGAAGCCGGCGACCGACTGCGAGCCGCCCACGAACGCAGCGGCGATGCCCATCTGGAAGCGCGGGTCGATCCGGTAGTTGATGCCGAAGGCCGTGCCGCCCAGCGAATAGGAGAGGTCGGAGGCATTTCCATTGCCGTCGAGGCTGCCCTTGGTGCCGATGCCGCTGACCCAGCCGGTGAAGCGGGACTGGCCGTCGAGGCCCGGCGCATCGAGGGCAACGCTTTGCCCGCCACCAAAGCCCGCGCCGCGATCGGACGCCATCTGGCGGCCCACCGTGTTCATGAACAACTGGCTGGCCCGCAGGTTCACCGTGGCGAAGTCGGCATAAGGCTGGCCGCTGAGCTGCTGCAGCGTCGCGGTGCCGGAACCGACCGGCACGGTCCCGAGCGTGGTGAGGAGGGGGGACGTGGCGCCGGTCGCAGCCACCAGATCTAGGGCGCCGCCCACCGCCTGCTGGTTGGCCGTGACGCCGCCGGCCCGGAAGGCGCCGGGTGCGAAACCGATGGTGAGATAGAGGTTCTGCGCATCAAACGACAATTCGGGGGACAGGAATGCGGTGGTGCCGCCGGTGATGGTGTCGAAATGCGCGGTGCCGCCGCCGTCGGCGGAGACGATCGTATAGCGGGTGCCGGGGGTGTAGACGCCGGGCTCCTGCACGATGCTCAGTGTGCCGGCCTTGATGATCGCCGTATGGTCGGCTCCGATGACGATGATGCGGTCGCTGTCGCCGGCGTTGTTCACCTCCACCACCATCTCGCCGGCGTCGAATTCGAAATCGCCATTGATCGTCAGATGGCCGATGGAGTTGCCGGGGGTGATCTTGCCCCCATTGTTGATGACATTGCCGTTGACCCGGCTGCTCCCCTGAAGCGTGCCCCCCTTGTTGACAGACACGTTGCCGTTCAGCGTGCCATTCACGGCGAGGAGGCCGCCGTCGTTGATATTGGTGCCGTCGCCGGCGCTGTTCAGGGTGCCGTTCAGGGCAAGGGTGGCCCAGATCGTGGTGCCCTCACCGGCCGTGCTCAGGGTGCCGTTCAAGACGAGGGTCCCGGTATTGACCGTGGCGCCGCCAAGGGCGCTGTTGATGCCATTGAAGATGAGCTTCCCCTTGCCGTTCTTGGCGATCTCGCCTTCGCCTTCGAGGCCGCCTGCGTAGGTGCCGTCGACACTCTCTTTGAAGGTCAGCTCCGCCCCTTTGGCGATATGGATCTTGCCGACGAGGTTCTTGCTCGAGCCCTCAAGATGACCTTGCTGCACATCGAATGCGTAGCCGTCGCCCAGCCCCTTGAACTTGGTCTCGCCGGTCAGCATCAGAAAGCCCGCGCCGGTCTTCACGATAGTGCCGTACCCTGTCTCGGTGCCGAGGCCTGTGATGTTGCCCGCAAATTCGGCGGCGCCCCTCTGCTGATCGAAGACGATCGAGCGGGCATTGGTAT